>JBEGVG010000015.1:0-51271 GCA_041178445.1 Pseudomonadota bacterium
AGCTCAAGCACTTCAGGCGCATCGCAACACGCTTCGACAAGCTCGCTAGAAACTTCATGGCCGCTGTAGCCCTTGCTTCAGCCCGCCTCTGGACCAGAACTTATGAGTCCACTACCTAGCCTTTGGTCATGACAGACGACATCTCGGCGCGCGTGAAGCTGCGCGAAAACAAGATTCTCTCCGACGATTATTATGTTCTGCGGCGCGCGGATTTCGATTTCCGCCGCAGCGACAGCACCTGGCAGAACCAGACCCGCGAAAGTTATGACATCGGCGAAGCCGCCGCGGTGCTGCCCTTCGACAGAAAGCACGGCAAGGTGCTGATGGTTCGGCAATTCCGCTGGCCGGTGTTCGAATGGGGCTATCGCCAGCTTCTGATCGAAGCCGTCGCCGGCAAGCTGGACAGGGACGATCCCGAGACCTGCGTCACCCGCGAGGCGATGGAGGAAGCCGGGGTGCGGATTTCCAACCTGCGCCTCGTCAGCCACGCCTTTGTCAGCCCCGGCGCGGTCAAGGAACGGCCATCCTTCTTCCTGGCCGATTACGATTCCACGAGCCCACGCGAAAAGGGCGGCGGCCATGAAGCCGAAGGCGAAGACATAGAAGTGCTGGAAACAACACTGGACGAAGCCCTGGCCATGATCGCGCGCGGCGAAATCATCGACCTGAAGACCATCATGCTGCTGCAGGCGGCAAAACTCGCATCTGCTTCTTAATTCTCCATGGGCGGCCTTGAGCCGCCCATCCAGTGCCGCACATAGCGGCATTTAAGGAGATGGATGGCCGGGTCGAGCCCGGCCATGGAGGGTGGGGGAACTACTGTCCACCCGGATGATAGTTCGGCGCTTCGCGCGTCACCGTCACGTCATGGACATGGCTTTCGCGCAGGCCCGCGCCGGTGATGCGGACGAATTGCGACTTGGCGTGAAACTCGTCGATGGTGCGGCAGCCGGTGTAACCCATGGCGGCGCGCAGGCCGCCAATGATCTGGTGCACCACACTGCTGACCGGGCCCTTATAGGCGACCTGGCCTTCGACGCCTTCGGGCACCAGCTTCAAGGCATCGCGCACTTCGGCCTGGAAATAACGGTCGGCGCTGCCGCGCGCCATGGCGCCGACACTACCCATGCCGCGATAGCCCTTGTAGGAGCGGCCCTGATAGAGGAACACCTCGCCCGGCGACTCTTCGGTGCCCGCAAGAAGCGAGCCCACCATCGCCACGCTCGCGCCCGCCGCCAGGGCTTTCGCCAGGTCGCCGGAATATTTGATGCCGCCATCGCCGATCACCGGCACGCCCGCGTCGCGCGCGATGCTCACCGCATCCATGATCGCGGTCAGCTGCGGCACGCCCACGCCCGCCACGATGCGGGTGGTGCAGATCGAGCCCGGGCCGATGCCGACCTTCACCGCGTCGGCGCCGGCATCGATCAGCGCCTTGGCGGCATCAGCGGTGGCGATATTGCCGCCCGCGACCTGGGTATAGTTCGAAGATTTCTTGATGCGCCGAATCGCGTCGATCACGCCCTTGGAATGGCCATGGGCAGTATCGACCATGATGACGTCGCATTCCGCCTCGATCAGCGCCATGGCGCGGGCATAGCCGTCTTCGCCCACGCCGGTGGCGGCGGCGACGCGCAGGCGGCCGCGCTCATCCTTGCAGCTGTTGGGATATTTCTGCGCCTTCTCGATGTCCTTGACCGTGATCAGTCCGACGCAGCGATAGGCGTCGTCCACCACGATGATCTTTTCGATGCGGTGCTGGTGCAGCAGCCGCTTGGCTTCATCCGGCTTCACGCCTTCGCGCACCGTGATCAGCTTGTCCTTGGTCATCAGCTCGGCGACGCGCTGGCGCGGATCGGCGGCGAAGCGCACGTCGCGGTTGGTGAGAATGCCCACCAGCTTGCCCGCGCCCTTGGCATCCACCCCGTCCACCACCGGCACGCCGGAGATGCGATGACGTTCCATCAGCGCCAGCGCGTCGGCCAAGGTCGCCTCGGGCGTGATGGTCACGGGATTGACCACCATGCCGCTTTCATAGCGCTTCACGCGGCGCACATGCTCGGCCTGTTCCTCGATGCCCAGATTCTTGTGGATCACGCCCATGCCGCCGGCCTGCGCCATGGCGATGGCAAGGCCTGCTTCGGTGACGGTGTCCATCGCGGCGCTGACCAGCGGAATACCCAGCTCAACCGTCTTGGTCAGACGGGTGTGGGTATCAACCTGGCCGGGAAGGACTTCGGAGGCGCCGGGCACCAGCAGGACATCGTCGAAGGTGAGGGCTTCGCGGATTGCCCGTTCTTCGGAAGATGCTCTGGTCATATGTGAGGCGCTCCCTATGGAGCGCCGAGCCTGTATCAGCCACCCGGCCCTTTCGCAAGTGGCGTGGAACCGGGCGGATTAAATCCCTGTAAAATCAGGGTTTATCTCCTTTCTTCGGAAGGGCTTTGGAACCGGGGTGGAGCCAGGGCGTTCCCCCACTACGACCGGCATTTCGCCGAGTCCCCATTTTCCAGGAGACCATTATGAAGGCATTCCATCTGATGATCGGCGCCGCGATCGCGGTTGCGGGTCTGGCCACCGCGGGCATCGCCAATGCGGCTCCCGCCGGCATCAAGGTTGGTACCCTGACCTGTGACGTCGCCGCCGGTGCGGGCTTTGTGTTCGGCTCCACCAAGGACCTGCGTTGCAGCTATGAGCCCAGCAAGGCGCGCGTCGAATACTATTCCGGCACGATCTCCAAGTGGGGCGTGGATATCGGCTATACCGGCAAGGGCAAGCTGGTCTGGGCGGTGTTCGCGCCGACCTCGGATGTGCGTTCGGGCGCCATTGAAGGCGAATATGCCGGCGCCAGCGCCCAGGCGACCGTCGGCGTCGGCCTTGGCGCCAATGCCCTGATCGGCGGTCTGGACAAGTCCATCGCCCTGCAGCCGCTCAGCGTTTCAGGTTCGACCGGCCTGAATGTGGCGGCGGGCATCGGCTCGATCAGCCTGAAGCACACCCGCTAAAGCACGACCTCTATCGTTACGCAGAAGGCCCCGGCGCTCACGCGCCGGGGCCTTGTGTCTATTTGGCAGATGCCTTGAACCCGAGGGCAACCACGTACAACTCCACCGATTCCGCGCGGCTGGCGGGCGGCTTGACGTGCTTCACCTCGCGGAAATTCTTTTTCAGCCGCGCCAGCAATTCGTTGGACGAGCCGCCCTGGAACACCTTGCCGACAAAGGTACCGCCGGGCTTCAGCACATCCTCGGCCACTTCCAGCGCGATCTCCACCAATGCGATGGTGCGGATATGATCGGTGGCGCGATGGCCGGTGGTGGGCGCGGCCATGTCGGTCAGGACCAGATCGGCGGGGCCGTTCAGCGCCGCTTTCAGCATCGCCGGTACATCGGGATCGGTGAGGTCGGCCTGGAAAAAGGTGACACCGGGAATCTCTTCCATCGCCAGCACATCGGCCGCCACCACACTGGCGCCGCGCGCGGCGGCCACCTGGCTCCAGCCGCCGGGCGCCGCGCCCAGATCCAGCACCGCCGTGCCCTTTTTCAGAAAGCGGAATTTCTCGTCCAGCTCCACCAGCTTGAAGGCGGCGCGGCTGCGATAGCCCTTGGATTTGGCCGCGGCGACATAGGGATCGTTGAGCTGGCGCTGCAGCCAGGTCTGCGAGGAGGTGGTGCGCCCGCGGTTCTTCTTCACCTTGACGGGCACCCGCCCGCGCCCCGACGCATCACCCGACTTCATGACAATTCCTGGCTCATCTGCCGCAGCATGCCTTCGCGCAAGCCGCGGTCGGCGACGCGTAGCACCGGCGACGGCCACAGGGAACAGATCGCTGAAAAAATCGCGCAGCCCGGCAGCATCAGGTCGGCGCGTTCGGTGCCGATGCTGCCGATCTGCGACAGCGCTTTTGTATCCATGCCCACCAGCCGCTCCACCACATTCAGCATATGGCGGGTCTCGTGCCAGCTGCCGTCCACCCGGGTGCGGTTGTAGCGCGGCAGCTTCAGCGCGATCGCCGCCAGCGTGGTGACGGTGCCGGAGGTGCCCAAAAGGTGGTTCTTGCGGCTGTCGAACCTTTCGCCCATTTCCCGCGCAAAGGGCGTGAAGCGTTCGATCAGTTTACCGCGCATACGCTCGAAACCTTCGCGGCTGGCCGACACCGCGCCATAGGCTTCCGCCAGGCTCACCACGCCCACCGGCACCGAAGCGGTCAGGCGCGCCTTGTGCCCTTCGGGGCTACGGATGAGCCAGATGATCTCGGTGGAACCGCCGCCGATGTCGAACACCAGCGCGCCCTTGTATCTTCGTCCCATCAAGGGGGCACAGCCGGTGGCGGCCAGACCCGCTTCCTCTTCCGCCGAAATTACCGACAGTTCGAGACCGGCTTCGGCGCGGGCGCGCGACACCAGCACATCGGCATTCCTGGCAAGCCTTGCGGCCTGGGTGGCGATGACGCGCACATGCTGGACTTTATATTTGGCGATGCGCTCGGCGCAGATTTTGAGTGCCGCGATGGTCCGGTCCAGGGCGGCATCGGACAAAAGCCCGGTCTGGCCTACCCCCTCGCCCAGCCGCACGATGCGCGAAAAGGAATCGGTCACCCGAAAACCGCCCTTGCCGGGGCTCGCGATCAGCAGACGGCAATTGTTGGTCCCCAGATCCAGTACCGCCAGCAAGGGGCCGGCCGCTGCGGGCCTGGCATCCCCTTCCCCTGTATTTGGCCGGTTTCCGTGCAATTTTCGCCCCGTTTCGCGGCTCGAAGCAGCATCCATGGCGCAGGCTAGCACGGGTTGGCAGCCGGGTGCGCCTGTCTGCTGCGCCCCCGCAAAGGGGGTTGTGCCTCCACCCCGGCCCCACCAATCTGCCGCCCGGTAAAGCAAGTCAATCAATGCGTTGGGGGGAATAGCGTGTCAGCACCAAAAACGACCATGCAACGGCTGCGCGCCATTACCACCGGGTCCGTCGGCAACCTGGTCGAATGGTATGACTGGTACGCCTACAGCGCCGCCGCGCTCTATTTCGCGCCGGTCTTCTTCCCCAAGGGCGACCAGACCGCCCAGCTTTTGCAGACCGCCGGCATCTTCGCGGCGGGCTTCCTGGCCCGCCCGGTGGGCGCCTGGATCATGGGCCGCTATTCCGACAAGCATGGCCGCAAGAACGCGATGGTTATTTCCGTCGCCCTGATGTGCTTTGGCTCGCTGATCATCGCCTTCACGCCCGGCGCCGCGGTGATCGGCGTCTTCGCACCCATAATTCTGTTCATCGCCCGCATCCTGCAGGGCCTGGCGCTGGGCGGCGAGTATGGCGCCAGCGCGACCTATATGAGCGAGATGGCCGGCAAGAAGCATCGCGGCTTCTGGTCCAGCTTCAACTACGTCACCCTGATCGGCGGCCAGCTTCTGGCAGTGATGGTGCTGATCGTCCTGCGCTACAGCATCGGCGAACAGGCGATGATGGACTGGGGCTGGCGCGTGCCGTTCGTGATCGGCGCCGTCCTGGCGGTGGTGGCCTTCTGGCTGCGGCGCTGGATGGAAGAATCCGAATCCTTCATCAAGGCCAAGGCCTCCGGCGAGGAACTGGGCAGCACCAAGATGCTGTTCCAGCGGTTTCCGCGCGAAACCCTCACCGTGCTGGGCCTGACGGCGGGTGGCTCGCTGAGCTTTTACATCTACACCGCCTATATGCAGCAATTCCTGGCCAACACCGCCGGCTTCACCCGCGATCAGGCCAACGGGATCTCCGCCGCCACCCTGTTCTGCTTCATGCTGGCGCAGCCGCTGCTGGGTTGGGTCTCCGACAAGATCGGGCGCAAGCCGCTACTGCTGATGGCGTTCGGCGGCGGCACGCTGATCACCTATCCGGTGATGACCACGATCGCCCAGGGCGGCTCTATCCTGATGATCTTCTTCATCCTGTTCGGCGCGATGATGATCCAGGGCGGCTATACCGCCATCAATGCGGTGGTGAAGGCGGAACTCTATCCCGCCTATGTCCGCAGCCTGGGGGTAGCGCTGCCCTATGCGCTGGCCAACGCCATCTTCGGCGGCACGGCGGTATACGTGGCGCTGTGGTTCAAGTCGATCGGCTTCGAACACGGCTTCTATATCTATGCCTCGGCCATCATGGCCTTCGGGTTTGTGGTGGTTCTGACCATGCCCGACACCCGCCGCCACAGCCGGATTCTGGAGGATTAGACGGTCCTTGAAAGGCCCGCCGGGCTGGTCTAAAGGGGCGGTCCCGTTGGGGGATCGTCTAACGGTAGGACTGCAGACTCTGACTCTGCCTGTCTAGGTTCGAATCCTAGTCCCCCAGCCACCCAGTTTTCTCTCCAAGTGGCATTCTCCAGATCTCCAAAATAGCCGCGTAGTTTCAAACCCTTGTCTGCGGACAAAGGCGTTCTGCGCCACTGTTTTGGCCGACGAGAGACTACTTTGGGGCGAGCACCCCGGTTTTTCTCCGGAGGCACTTTTTCCAGTGGCAGAGTCAGATCGCGCGATCGGCAAATCATGATCGAAAGTGGTCGAATTTAGCTCAAGTGAACGATCACTTTGGTGCGCTCACGGCCAGATCTGAACGTAATGGGTTAACGCGCCGAAAATCCCAATACGTATCTCTGCTCAACCCAGCTGAGCGGCAGAGGCATCAGTGAGAACAGCCGCTCCGTTGATAGATCAACTGGCTGACGTCCCTCGAGGATGGTCTCGGTGATATCTGGTGCCAACAACGCGAGCGGCACCAATCGGCTTAAGTAAGTTAAAGCCTCTTTGTCCAAATCAAGCAAAAATGGCCCGCATGTCCTGAAGCGCCGGCTATTGCTTCGCCCGCGCCGCGTGAAATCGATGTCATCCGCGACGCCCGACATGGGATCGGCCCCGCGCATGCAGGACCGGGCCAAGGCCCGTTGTCCCATGGTACCGGGAACAGCGCCCCCCGCCCTCCAAAATTTCCAACAAATTCCGCGTGATACCCGGCGAATCCGGGGAATTTTTCAGCGGTTCCGGCTCGACCCGGCGCACCGCCCCAGATAGCATCGCCGCCATGAAGCCGGGACCACCCGGCGCGAAGGAGGAAAGCGCTTCAGTATCGGCGAACCTGAGGTCCCCCGCGGACCGTCGGAACGCGCGTGCCAGCACTTTTCCCGCCAGAAACCGGATGACCTGCACCAATGAACATTGAGATCAAGAAGATGAACGCCGCCACCCTCAGCGCCGAAGAGCGCGCCCGTTTTGAAGATGTCGGGTTCATGACCTGCATGACGCTGGTGATACTGGGCAACTATGCCCAGACCGGCCATTTCGGCGGCCCCCTGGCCTACACGCCGTTCAACGTCACCGCCCATCTGCTGGGGCCGGAGCGCGGGGGCCTGCGCTATGACATCCGCCGCCCCAAACACCCCTTCGGCGACAAGTTCATGATGGCCGCCGGCCACAGCGTGCCGACCTGTTATGCGCTCTACATGATCCTGGGCCAGGCGATGGAGCGCCGCTTCAAGGCCACCGGCGACAAGAAATACGCGGTTGATCCGGAGGTGGCGATCCTGCCGATCGACGCGCTGGGCTTTCGCCGCGGCGCCGGCGCGCTGGAGACGCTTCTCTCCGATCAGAATCTGTCGGACGATCCGCTGTTCGCCCAGGCCAAGGCGCGCGGCATCAAGGCGCTGTCGGGTCATGCCGAAAGCATCGACGTCACCAATGACGTGAACGGCGGACCGTCAGGCGTTGGCGTCGCCACCGCCGCCGGCAAGGCCGCCTTCTGGGACATGGCAGGCGCGACCGACAGTCCCAAGATCATCGCCCTGGAAGGGGAGTTCGCCATGACCGAAGGTCATGCGCAGGAGCTCAAGACCCAGGCGCTGGCGCTGCAAGTGGGCAAGCGCCTTCGCGTGATCCTGTCGGACAACAATGCCGGCATCGACGATGTGCTGCTGGGCGGCGTTATCCCCGCCAAATATGCCGATGCCTACAAGCTGGCCGACCAGTGGTCGTCCTATGGCTGGAACGTGCTGAGCATCGAGAATGGCGCCGACTATGGCCAGATCGCCGCCAACTTCGCCGAAATGGAAAATTGGGACGCCAGCGACCGCCGCCCGATGATCTCCATCGCCAAGACCACCAAGGGCTATTGGCCCAGCGCCGCCGACGGCAAGCTGGGCAGCGTCAAGCAGATCGTCAGCTATGCCAGCCATCCCTATGGCTACAAGATGAACTCGGAATATTTCGTGGCGCTGGCCGAAAGTTTCGAGCAGCGATACGGCGTGACCTTCGACGGCATCCGCGACGGCGCGGTGACCGATCCGAAACAGCGCCTGATCCAGTTCAAGACCAATATCGACAAGGTGATGTCGGTGATGGACAAGAACGGACTTGGCGACTGGCTGGCCGACCGGCTGGTGGAAATCGGCGATCGTGTGAAGGACGACCACAAGCTCGCCATCGACAACCAGAATGACCCCTTCCAGGACGAGCGCCTGCGCGTCGCCAAGCTGCCCACCGAGCCGCAGAAGCTGAAAGTGAAGAACCGGATTTCCGGCGCGGAAAAGGAAGTCTCGATCAGCCTGTTCAAGCAGCCGGGGGAAGCCGCGGGCGCGCGCCGCGGCATTTCCGAAATCATCAAGTGGATGAATTACGTCACCGACAACCGTTTCGTCACCTTGGCGGCGGACCTGTCGGAATCCATCAATGTCGAGCATGGCGCCCTGTGGGGCCATTACGACCCCGAAACCAATCCTTGCGGCACCCGCATCAAGGCGGCGATCCAGGAAGCGGGCAATGTCTGCTCCGCCATCGGCATGGTCAGCCAGAGCGCCAGCGTCGATCCGGACAAGTTCGCCGGCGTCTGGGCGCTGTCAGGCACCTATGGCGCCTTCACGCCGCTGATGTACACGCCGGCGCGCGTGTGGAGCCAGCAGAACCAGGACAGCCGCTTCCGCATGGGCGTGCTGCACATCCTGGCCGGCCATTCTGGCCCGGAAACCGCCGCCGACGGCCGCACCCATTTCGGCATCTTCGCCACCCAGGTCTGGCGCCTGTTCCCGCGCGGCCAGGTCATCCAACTGAACTTCTGGGACTATAACGACGTGGCTGCCGGTTATTTCGCCGCCGCCGAAATCGCGGCGCGCGATCCCAAGGTCGGCGTCATCATCATCGAGGTCGCCCGTCCCGATAACGCCGTGACGGATCGCAGCAAGTTCGCCGACACCGATATCAAGGCCGCCGCCAAGGGCTTTTATGTCATCCGCGACTTCACGCCGGGCAAGCCGCGCCACGGCTATGTCGTGAGCCAAGGCGCGTCGTCCACCGTCAACCTGGTCAAGATCCTGCCGCGCCTGGAAGAAGCCGGGATCAATGTGAAGATCATCTCGGCGATCAGCGAGGAACTGTTCGACCGCCAGCCGGAAGCCTATCGCAATTCGGTCCTGCCGCCCGAAGCGCTGGTCGATGCCATGGTGGTTTCCACCGGCACCCGCCGCGTCATGCCGGTGAAGAATCTGGGCCCGCTGGCCGACGAATATTCGCTGACCTCGGACTGGGACAATCAGTGGCTGACGGGTGGGCTGGAAGGCGAAGTCATCGCCGAAGCCCATCTGGACCCGGATTCGATCTTCAAGGGCATCTCCCGCTTCGCCAAGGACCGCGACAAGCGGCTGGCGAAACTGTCTGCCCAGCTCAAGGCGCTGGAGAAGTAGTCAGACGATCGTCACCGCGACGCGGCCCAGGGCGCCAAAATCGCCTTCAACGCGGTCGCCTGCACCAATCGCCAGCGGCTTGACGCATGTGCCGGTGGTGACCACCTGCCCGCGCCCCAGCGTCATGCCATGGCGGGAAAGCTCATTGGCCAGCCAGGTCAGGGCGATCACCGGGCCGCCCAGCACATTGCTGCCTTGTCCTTCTTCGGCCACCGCGCCGTTGCGAAGCCCGCCAACCCTATGCGCGGCCAGGTCCATCCCGCGCCAACCCTTCGCTTCCGGGCCCAGCACAAAGCGATGGGCGCAGGCATTGTCGGCGATCAGACTGGCAAGACCGGCGCGCTCGAAATTGTTGTAGCGCGAATCCGGGATTTCGATGGCGGGATGCAGGCTGGCGACCTTGGCCATGACATCCTCCTGCGAATAGGCCGCGCCGCGCGGCGGCAGATCCTCCGCCATGCGGAAGGCGAATTCCATTTCCGCCACCTTCATCAGATTGTTGCCCAAAGCGCAGCTGCCGCCGTCTTCAATCACGCGCTCGGCCAGGATGCGGCCCGCCAAGGGTCCATCGACGCCGATGTGCTTCTGTCCGGCAATGGAGGTGGCGGCGATCTTCCAGCCATAGAGCGGCTGGGCGGTATAACCCTCGATACAGGCCTGCACGCGATAGGCCCCCGCGCGGTCAGCGGGGAGCAGCTCCGGCGGCAAGCCATCCAGCCGCGTGCTTTCACGCCAGTGGCGATAGAGCAGGTCGCAGCACGCCTGTTGCTGGCTGGCGTCCATGTCAGCTCTTCTTGCGCATCCGGTCGGCCAGCGCGATGGCGGTGAAGACGAAGATCAGCACCAGCGGGATGATCGCAATGGTCCGGAACGAGGCTTCCGCGGCGGCAGCCAGAATCTGCTGGAGCTGTTCGCCCTGCGCGGCTACCACCACGGCCGGGTCCCCGCCCGCCGCTTCCAGCTTGGCGCTATCGGACACCGCGCCCAGGAAGGGCAGCACCACCCAGGTGCAGGCCGCGCCCGCCGCGCCCATCAGGCCGAACACCATGGTGCCGCTGCGCGGATAGCGCTCGGCCACCGTCGCCAGCATGGTGGGCCAGAAGAAGCAGACGCCAAAGCCCCAGGCGGTGGATGCCAGGATCGCGCCCATCGGACCATCGACGAAGCTGAGCGCGAACAGCCCAATGGTGGTGAAGATCGCCGAAAAGATCAGTAGGCCCACATTGCCCAGAACCCGGACCAGGGGTCCGGCGAAATGGCGCATCACGAACATCAGCGCGCTGACATAGACCAGCAGCCAGATGCCCCGCATGCCCACGATCTGCGACAGCGCCACGTCCACCCACTGGCCTGGGGCGAATTCGGCCGCGGCCGTGAACATCATCAGACCCACCCACAGGAAGATGGTGGGGCTCTGGATGGTGGCCTTGATCATTTCGCCGGGCGTCACCGGCGCATCGGTGGAGGCGCTGACGGGCGGAAATTTCTCGGCCCAGGCCAGTGCGGCGAAGGCCACGCACAGGACCGACAGCACCACAAGCTCAAGACGCCAGGCCATACCCGCGCCATCCACCGCCAGCCCCATCAGCGCGCCGCCCACCACGCCCGCCGGATACCAGGCATGCAGGATGGAAAGTCGCGAAACACGGTCTTCGGCGTAAATCGCGCTGGTAAGCGGATTGATCACCGTTTCCACCATACCCCAGCCCAGGCCCTGGATCAGCATGCCGACCCAAAGGGCGGTATAGGGCGAAATGCCCAGCGAACCTGCCCCGCCAACCACCGCGAAACCGGCGATCAGGAGCACAGCGGCCGCCAAAAGCGCATTGCGGAAACCGATCTTGGCCAGAACCGCACTGACCAGCAGCAGCGTGATGGCAAACCCGGCAAAGGCCGCGCCCAGCACCGCGCCCAGCATTGCCCCGGCATTCACCGCATCGATGGGATCGAGATACTCGCTGCGCATATGCACGGCCGTGGCGGCGCGCATCGAAACCGCCGCGCCTGCCGTGAACAGCGCCATCAGCGCCACGAAGAACAGGCGCCCGCGGCGCAGCGGCGTATCGGTCGTGGCGGTCTGCATGATCCTGCGCACCTGTGCTTTTTTATGAGTAGGCCACAGGACGAACCGCCGCGCAAAGACCGGGACGGCGCCCTGCCGGCCCTTTTTGTCTTTGCGGGCCGTAGACGTTACCGTTACCATCCCGGCGCGCCCGGCTCAATGCGCCCCGCGCGAGAACAAGAACAGGCCCGCGATCGACGGGTCGGTCGGAGGGTCTGATGCGCCGCTTTATGGGGATCCGCTGGATCACCATCGCCCTGATCATGATGGGCGCGATGGTGAACTTTCTGTCGCGCGCCACGCTTTCGGTGGCCGCACCCACGGTGATGGAAGACCTTGCCATCACCACCCAGCAATACGGCCTGATCACCAGCGCCTTCCAATTCTGCATCATGCTGCAGCCGGTGGTGGGCTATATCATCGACATACTGGGCGTGAAGACGGGCTTCGCCATCTTCGCCTTCGCCTGGTCGGTGATCTGTGCCGCGCACGGCTTTGCCACAAACTGGCAGATGCTGGCCTTCTTCCGCGGGCTGCTGGGTTTCGCCGAGGGCGCCTTTTCGCCCGGCGGGCTGAAAGTGGTGGCTGAATGGTTTCCCGCCAAGGAACGCGGGCTGGCGGGCGGCCTTTATAATATCGGACCCAGCATCGGGCAGATGCTGGCGCCGCCCCTGGTGGTGTGGGCGATCCTGTATTTCGGCAACTGGCAGGTGTCGTTCGTGATCGTCGGCGCGATCAGCCTCGCCTGGGTGGTGCTGTGGATGCTGTTCTATCATCCCGTGGCCACGCATCCGACACTGTCGGCCGAAGAACGCGAACTGATCACATCCGGCCAAGAGAATTATCTTCTCTCCGACGACAAGAAGCCTTCCATCATCAGCATTCTGAGGCGGCGCAATTTCTGGGGCATCGCCCTGCCCCGGTTTCTCACCGATCCGACCTGGGGCATGCTGTCTTTCTGGGTGCCGCTCTATCTCACCCAGGTGCGCGGCTTCGACCTCAAGCAGATCGCCATGTATGCCTGGCTGCCGTTCCTGGCGGCCGACCTGGGCTGCCTGTTCGGGCCCGGTGTGGTGCTGTTCCTGCAAAAGCGCGGCTGGGACCTGATCGACGCGCGGCGCGGCGCCTTTACCGTGGGCGCCATCATGATGATCGGGGTCGCCTTCACCGGCACGGTGCAGAGCGCCATTGCCGCCGTGGCGCTGCTCAGTCTGGCGGGCTTTGCGCACCAGACCCTGTCGGTCACCATGATCACCATGGCCACCGACCTGTTCCGCCGCAACGAGGTGGGCACGGTCGCCGGCATGGCGGGCACCTGCGCCAATCTCGGCATTCTCATTTCCACGCTGATCATCGGTGGGCTGGTCAGCACTATCGGTTACACGCCTTTTTTCATTGCCCTGGCGGTATTCGACCTGATCGCCGCTGTCGTTGTCTGGACCGTCATCAGGAAACCGTCCCATGCCTGACATTCCGAACACTGTTATCGAGATTCAGAATCCCATCCTGAAGGGCTTCAACCCCGATCCTTCCATCGTGCGGGTGGGAGATGACTATTACATCGCGACATCGACCTTCGAATGGTTTCCGGGGGTGCGCATCCATCATTCCCGCGACCTGGTGCATTGGCGGCTGATGCCGCCGCCGCTGCGCCGCCCCAGCCAGCTCAACATGATCGGCAGTCCCGATTCCTGTGGCGTGTGGGCGCCCTGCCTGTCCCATGATGGCGAGCAGTTCTACCTGATCTATACCGATGTGAAACGCTATGGCCGCACCTCGGTCGCGGGCGCGGCGGGCGCGAGCCTGCGCGACTTCCACAATTACATGGTCACATCCAAGACCATCGACGGCGAATGGTCGGACCCGATCCATCTCAACAGCAGCGGCTTCGACCCCTCGCTGTTCCATGATGAGGACGGGCGCAAGTGGCTGGTCAACATGCTGTGGGATCACCGGCCTGGCCATAACCGCTTTGGCGGCATCGTGGTGCAGGAATATTCCGTGAGGGACCGCAAGCTGATCGGCAAACGGGCCAACATCTTCAAAGGCACTTCACTCGGCCTGACCGAGGCGCCGCATCTCTACAAGCGGGGGGGCTATTATTATCTGCTGACGGCGGAAGGCGGCACCAATTACAACCATGCCGTCACCATGTGCCGCTCCAGGAACCTTTTGGGACCATACGAGCTGCATCCCGACACCACGATCATCAGCGCCCGCAATCATCCCGACGCCCCTTTGCAGCGCGCCGGCCATGCCGACCTTGTCGAAACGCAATCCGGCGACACCTACATCGTCTATCTGTGCGGACGCCCCCTGACACAGCGCGGGCGCTGCACCCTGGGGCGCGAAACCGCGATCCAGAAAATGCAATGGCGCGACGATGGCTGGCTCTATACCGAGGGCGAACCGGGGCTGCCGCAACTGGCCACGCCCGCGCCCGCGCTGGCGCCCCACCCCTTCCCCGCCGATCCCGAGCAGGACGATTTCGCGCTGGGCAGCATCTCCAGCCAGTTCCAGTGGCTGCGCAATCCCTGGCCGCAAAGCTTCATGAGCCTGACGTCACGCCGCGGATATTTGCGGCTGTTCGGCCGGGAGAGCATCGGCAGCCATTTCACCCAGGCGCTGGTGGCGCGCCGCCAGCAATCGCATTGCTTCAGCGCGCAAACCGAAATGGAGTTCGAGCCCGAGCATTTTCAGCAGGCGGCGGGGCTGGTCTGCTATTACGGCAGCAACAAATTCCACTATCTCCATGTCAGCCATGACGAGGATATCGGCAAGCATATCGCCGTGATGTCGATGTTCCCCGAAATGCCGCCGCGCGACGCCCATACCGCGCCGATTGCCATTCCAAACGGCCAACCGATCGGCTTGCGCGTCGAGGTGGATGGGGCGCGGCTGCTGTTCGCCTGGCGGGTGGGGGGAAGCGATTGGCAACGGCTGCCCGAGGAATTCGATGCCTCCATCCTGTCGGATGAGGCGACGGTGGTCGGCGCACCCAACTTCACCGGCGCCTTTGTCGGTATGGCCTGCCAGGACATGGCCGGTACCGCCGCGCCGGCGGACTTCCGTTTTTTCCGCTATGTCGAACGCGACCGCCGGGACGATCCTTTCGCCGATGAGAGACCGGCTTAAAAGGAAACGGCGTTCTGCGGCAGGCCCGGAACAGCGGCCGTGAAGCGGAACAGCCCGCCCGCCAGCGGCTGGGCCGCCCGATCACCGGGCGTCAGGCCCTTGGTCGCGGTGGTGGCATGGACAGTGGCAAGATCATCCCCGCCAAAGGCCAGCTTGGTGACATTGGCGGTGGGAAATTTCACGCTTTCCAGCAACGCGCCTTGCGGCGAATAACGCCGTGCCGCCCAGCCGCCGAACAATCCCGTCCACAGACAGCCTTGCGCATCCACCACACAGCCATCGGGATAGCCGGCGCCGTCTTCGATGCGGACAAAGACGCGCCTGTTGCTGAGCGCACCGGCTTCATCCACATCGAAAGCCCAGATGATCTTTTCCAGCGTATCAGTGTGATAGAGCGTGGCACCATCAGGGCTGAAAGCCGGGCCGTTGGTGATGACATAACCCTCGTCCATGGCCGTCAGACCGCCATCCTCCAGGCGATAGAGCTTTCCGGTGGCGGCGCGCTCGTCATCGTCCATCGAGCCGAACCATAGGCGCCCCTTCGCATCCACCGCGCCGTCATTGAGACGGTTGCCGGGCCGATCCGGCTCCACGGTGCGGATCAGCGCAAACGTGCCGTTGCCGGGATCGAAGTCATAAAGACCTGTTTTGGCGCCTGCGATGAAATGGCCGCTGCGGCGCGGCGCGAGGAATCCCACCGGCGATGGCGCGGGCCAGCTTTGTGTCCCGCCCGCCGGATCGAAGCGATGAAGCGTCTGCTGCTTGATGTCCGTGAACCACAAGGCGCCGTCCCACCAGACCGGGCCTTCGCCCAGGGTGGCGTCAAGCGGCCAGATACATTCGGGGGCGCTCAGCGCCATCCCGCGTCGATCCAATATTCATGGCCGGTGCACATGCGCCCGTCATCGGACGCCAGGAACAGCACCAGGGCCGCGACATGCGCCGGCAGCAACCGGTCTTTCAGGCATTGCTGGGACACGATCGCGGCCTCGCCTTCGGGCGTGTACCATTTTTCCTGGCGCGGGGTCTTCACATTGCCCGGCACCACGGCGGTGACGCGGATATTGTCTTCGCCCAGTTCGCGCGCCAGAGCCCGCGTCATGCCTTCGATGCCCGCCTTGGCGGTTTCATAGACCAGCAGGCCCTTGAGGCCGAGATGCCAGGAGATCGAGCCAAAATTGATGATGGCGCCGCCGCCCCGCGCTTTCATGCCCGGCGCCGCCGCCTTGGCGGCGAACAGCATGTGACGCAGGTTGATGGCGATGCGCTCGTCCCAATAGGCCGGCGTAATATCTTCGAGCGCGTGGCGTTCATCATTGCCCGCATTGTTGACCAGGACATCGATCGGCCCCAGCGACCGGAAGAAAATCTCGATGGCGGCGAGGTCCGTCAGGTCGAGGCGGTAGAAGACCGGCGCGATAGGCACGTCCTGCAACCGCGCCACCAGTGCGGCGCTTTCCTGTTCCAGTATATCCACAAAGATGGTTTCGGCGCCCTGGCGCGCAAAGGCTTCGACCAGGCCAGCACCGATGCCCGAGCCGCCGCCGGTCACCACCACCCGCTTGCCCGCGAGACTCGGATAGCGGGCGGCCTTTTCCGTCATCTCACTTCGCCCTGCGCTTGCGGCGCGGCGCGGGCTTGGTCGAAACCGCGGCGGAGGACTGGCGCTCCACCAGGGTGAATTTGAGCAGCTTGTGGATCACCGGCGGCGAAGTGGGGGTGCGGCGGCCGCGGATCTGGTCGATCAGCAAACGCACCGCCTCGCGCGCCATGTCGGCGATGGGCTGGCGGATGGTGGTCAGTTCCGGCCACACGGTGGTGGCCAGCGGCGTATCGTCGATACCGACAATGGAGAGGTCGTCGGGCACATCCAGGCCGCGGCGATGGGCAATGGCCATGGCGGCCAGCGCCATGTCGTCATTGCTGGCGAAGATGGCGGTGGGGTTGAAGTTCTTCAGCAATTGCTCCGCCGCCGTCAGGCCCGAACGATAGTCGAAGTAACCCTGCGTCACCTGATAGGGGCCGACGGTCAGCCCGGCTTCGGTCATGGCCTCGATGAAGCCGCGAAAGCGCTGGCCGCTGGACGCCTGGGCGGGATCACCGTTGATGAATCCGATGCGCTTGTGGCCCAGTGCCAGCAGATGCCGCGTCATGGCGCGGGCGGCTTCGAAATTGTTGATAAGGACCGCGGAATGTTCCGGCGGAGGTTGCCCGGGCGCGACCAGCACGGCGGGGATGCCAGCTTCGGCCACGCCGCGCAATGCTTCTTCTGAATCGCACAGCGGCGCGGGCAGGATCACGCCATCAATGCCGCCCTTGACCAGGCGGTGGATCGCTTCGCGGTCCTTTTCCATGCTGTCGCATTGCTCGATTACCAGCTGGCAGCCGCTGCGGCGGGACTGGTCCAGACTGCCCAGCAGCAATTCGCTGAAGTACCCGGCGCTGGGATTGCGGAAAAAAATGCCGATATGCATGCCATTGGCGCTGGCCAGGCTGCGCGCGGCCAGATTGGGCGAGTAGCGCAGCGCCTTGACCGAGGCCATGACGCGGGCACGGGTCTCTTCGCGCACATTGGGCTCGGAATTCATCACCCGCGACACCGTCATGGGCGAAACGCCGGCATGGCGCGCCACATCATGGATGGTCACAACCTTGCCGCTGCGGCGGGCGCTTTTCCTGGCCAATGGCGTCTCCCCTTCACAGGACTCCTAGCAAAATTGGCCCGAAAGCACATGTCTTTTCACGGGTCGCCCATGGTTGACTTGGGTCCGGACGTCGGAATATCGCTCAATACGCATCCGCAAGGCACAGGCATGAACCGGTCTTTCTACGGCAACAAGCGCGACGGCGGCGCCGTCCATGCCTACACACTGACCAATGGTCAGGGCCTGCGCGCCACGGTGCTGGACATGGGCGGCACCATCACCGCCATCCATCCGCTCGGCCAGAACCGCAACATGGTGCTGGGCCTGAAGGACGCCAAGGCCTATGAAGCCAGCGGCTGGTGGAATTGCCTGATCGGCCGTTATGCCAACCGGCTCAGGGGCGGCTTTACGCTGGACGGCCGGCATTATCCGCTGGCGCAAAACGAGCATGGCGTCACCCTGCATGGCGGACGCGGCCAGAGCTGGGGGACGCGCATCTGGGATGTGGTTTCTTCCGATGACGCGGCGCTGACCCTGCGCCTCCTCAGTCCGGACGGCGATCAGGGTTTTCCCGGCAATCTCGATGTGCGCGTGACCTTCACGGTGACGCCGGACAATGAATTGCGGCTGGACTATCACGCCGTCACCGATGCGCCGACGCCGGTCAATCTCACCAACCACACCTATTTTAATCTGTCCGGACACGGATCGGTGACAGGGCAATTGCTGCAGCTCAATGCCGACCGCTTCACGCCGACCGACGACAAGCAGACTCCCACCGGCGAGATCGCCGACGTTGACGGCACCGCGCTCGATTTCCGCCAGGCCACCGCCATCGGGGCCCGGGTGGACAGCAACGAACCGCAGATGGCGCTGGCGCGCGGCTATGATCACAATGTCGTGCTGAACAAGTCCGCAGCCAACCTGCTGGAATGGGCGGCACGGATGCACGATCCTGAAAGCGGCCAAAAGATGGAATTGCTGACCACCGAGCCCGGCATGCAGGTCTATTCCACCAACAATGTGAATGGCAGCCAGATCAATGCGGCGAACGAAGTGATCAGGCCGCGTGAGGCACTGGCGCTGGAAACCCAGCATTTTCCCGACAGCCCCAACAAAGCCGCTTTTCCCGGTACCATCCTGGCGCCCGGCGAGACATTCCGCTCGACCACAATGCTACGTTTCTCATAGGCTGCCGCCATGCCCGTACACCCCCAAGTCGCCATCGCCATCAGCCGCGCCGGCGATCTGCCGACCGATCTGTCGCCGGCGGAACTGCGCCTGGCCTATGAGCGCAATCGCATGACCCTGCTGCCGGAAAAACCGCCGATCGCCGTCACCTATCAGCTCTCCATTCCGTCGGATTACGGCCCCATACCGGCGCGCTTCTATCGCCCGGACCGCAGCGCGGCGCCTGCTGCGCTGCTGGTCTATTTCCATGGCGGCGGCTTCATGCTGGGCACGCTGGCGCTGTATGACACCAGCTGCCGCCGGCTGGCGATCGCGGGCGAATGCGCCGTGCTGTCGGTAGACTATCGCATGGCGCCGGAAACCATCTTCCCGGGCGCGGTGCTGGATGCCTATGCCGCGACGCGCTGGGCATCCGACCATGCCGATCTCCTCAACATCGATCCGACAAAGATCGCCGTGGGCGGCGACAGCGCCGGCGGCAATCTGGCGGCGGTGGTGGCGCAGATGGCGCAGGATAGCGGTGAATTTTCGGTGGCGTTGCAGGTGCTGATCTATCCCATGACAGACCAGAGCCGCGAATATCCGTCCTACGAACGCAACGAGAGCGGCTATATGCTGACCCGCAAGGCGCTGCACTGGTTCATGGACAATTACATTCCCGACCCTGAGGACCGCAAGGATCCGCGCGCCTCGCCCATGCTGCGCGAAAGCCTCAAGGGCCTGCCGCCGGCGCTGATCATATCGGCCGAATTCGATCCCCTGGTGGATGAGAACGAAGCCTATGCCAACCGGCTCGAACAGGCGGGCGTTCCAACCGACTATGTCTGTTTTCCCGGCATGGTCCATCCCTTCTTCACGCTGGGCGGGGTGGTGGAGGATGCCGCAAAGGCCGAGAGCCTGATCGGCGCGGCGCTGCGCAAGCTATGACGGTCAAAAAATCGGCTTTGGCTTTTGTTGTGGCGCTGGCACTGTGTGGCGGGGCGCAGGCGCGCACCTTCACCAGCACCGTCACCGAAAGCGCCGCGATTGCCCAGATGCGCCCCGAATTCAAGCGGCCGGATGAGCCCAACCAGCTATTCTATGTCCAGCGCTCCCCCAATTCGAACACCGTGATCTATGCCGCCAGGCTGGATGCCAAGGGCATGCCCGACCGCCGCGAGCCGGTGGAAGGCTTCTGGCGCAAGTTCAATATCGACGGCAGCAGGCAGCCGCTGAACTTCATCGAGCGGATGATGGCCTATGGCGTCAAGCAGGCCCGGACCGACAAGAACGGCGTGACGACCTTCACCATCGCCGCGCTGCCCGAACGCCGCATTATGCTGAATCTCGACGCGGCGGGCAAACCCCAGGCCCTGATGCAGGCGGGCCAGCACACCATCAAACTGTCTTACGTCTATCTGCATGTGGTGGAAGGCGGATTGATGCCTGAAGTGCCCAAGCTGGACATCTTCGGTACCGATATCGCCAGCGGCAAGGCGATCCACGAACATCTGGTCCAGAAATAGCGCCCGCTAGGCCTCGTCGGCGAATTTGGGCATTTCGCGCATCCGCAAACCCAGTCCGCGCTGTCTCTGAATGGTCAGCACCACCCCTGCCACGCCGCACATCAGCAGGAGCGTCGGCAGCCATCCCGCCACGATGGACGGGATATATCCGAACTCACCCACCAGATAGAGCGCCTTGAAGGCGAAATGGGCGAGGTATCCGGTCAGCAGGACCAGCACCAGCGCGCGCCAGCGCGTCTGATAGGGGAAAAAAAGCATGGAAAGCGATGCACCCAGCAGCGCCATGGCGCCGGTGAAGAACGGCCCGCTGTAAAGCGCCTGCAGCCGCGTGCGATAGCCGCTCAGGTCGCGCGACATGATCTCGGCCCTGGACAGAGTCGCCAGTTCCGACAGCCATAGATATTGCGGCGACAATCCCTTATTGTGCAGCCATAGCGGATCAAGGCGCAGCGACACGATTCGCTGCTGGAAGGGAATTTCGACTTCCTCCGCGGTCTCGCCGGTGGACAGGACATCACCGCGATTTTCAAAATCGGCGCGCCAGTAGCGGCCATTCTCCAGCAGCCAGCGTTGGTCCGGCAACGTCCTGGCGGTCGCGGCGGTATTCACTTCGGCAAGATGGCCCTCCCGGTCCAGCTTGTAGATGGTGACATTGCGCAAGCGCACGGGTGGGCCATATTCGATCTGCGCCCGCATCACGCCGTCCGGCAGGGCGATCCATTGATTGGCCCCGCTCTTGGAGCGGTCCAGACGGATACCTTCGCGGCCCAGCGCCTCGGCCATCTGGACATGAATGGCGGCCGGCCGCAGCACCGCGTCCAGCATGAAGAGGCAAGCTCCCATCAGCACGCCCACCAGCGCCGCGGGCACCAGGCACAGCAGCGGCGAACGGCCGCTGTTCCATATCAGCAGCCTCTCGCGCGATTCGGTGAAGGCGCTTTCGCTCCACACCACGCCGAGGAAGGTGGCGAAGGGCAGCAGCGGCGGCAGCAGATCGGGCAGCCGCAGCACCGCCAGCCGCGCCACATGCCAGATCAGGAACACCCCGCCGCGCGCCGGATCGGCGCTCAGCACGGTCACCTGCGGCCACAGGTCGATGGTCAGCGCGATGGTCATCAGGGCGCCGGCCACCATCAGAATGTGACGCAGATAGGCGCTCAGCATGTAGCGCGAATGCACGCCCCAGGGCGTCAGATAGATGGGCCGGCCGCCGCGCGGCTTCAGGGGAGCGCCGGTCATGAGCGCCCCAACTGTGGCCGGACGAAACTGTTATGTCCCCATACCACCAGCGTCAGGACCAGCCAGGCGACCGCCGCATACAGGGCGAAGACGGGCAGCATCGCACTGCTGACACTGGTTGCGCCGATGGCGGTGATCAGCCACTGGCCGGCGAGATTGACCGACATCAGCGCCAGACACGAGAGCGGCAGCGCGAACCAGTTGGTCAGGCGGGTGGTGAGCGCAACCCCCAGCAACGCCACCAGCGGTGCCAGGAAAGCCAGCAGGCTGCGCGAGAAGCGCTCGGCCAGCAGACGCATCTGGGTCTGGCGGGCTTCAAGGCTGCTGTTGTCGGGCACGAAAAACTGTTCGAGCAAGGTCTGCTCGGCGGGAATGGAGCTGCCGCGCGTGCCGAACGGCAGCAGCTGATCCACCATCATCAGCTGGCTCATGTCGCGCACCTTCATGTTGATGCGCGGCACGTTCTTGAATTCGCTCATGCAATTGGGACATTTGAGGGGATCGGCGCGCGGCGCCGTGCCATCCGTGGTCAGCGGACTGGCGTCGGCAAAGGTGTGGGAGGTGAAGCCATTCAGATTGAGAACAATGCGCCCTGACAGGTCGGGACCATCCAGCCGCGCCTGGGCGGCGGTGACGATGCGCGAAGTCTGGGGCGCGATCTGCTGATAGACGAACAAGGTACGGTCGGGGCGGACTGTCTGTCCCGTCGCATCGATCACCGGTATTTCACCGGGCGCGGTGGGCGGCGGCGCGCCGTCCCTAACATGATCCATGGCGTAGGCGACATAGGATGGAAAATAATAGAACTCGCCGGTCGCCACGCCTTTCTTCAGGGAGTTCAACTCCGAACCGAACAGAATCGCGCGCTGGGTGTATCGTGCCAGGGGATCGACCAGCCCGGAGCCAATGGTGCTGACCATCTGTCCCGCCAGCGCCACCACCAGGATCAGGACGCTGAGCTGGTAGGGACCCAGGCCCGAGGCGAACAGCACCAGCATCTCGCGGTTTTCCCGCATCCGGAGCAGCGTGACATAGCTTGCCATCAGAATGGCGATGGCCAGCGCCAGGTCGAAAATTTCGGTGCTGGTCAGGACCAGGATCAGCGAGATTCCCAGCAGATCGGCCTCATGGCGCACGGCGTCCTTGAACACCCAGGTGAAATGCTCGGCCAGGAAGATGGCTTCGATCAGCACGATCACCGCCACACTCTGTCCCAGCACGCTGCGCAGGAAACCGCGCGCATAATCGCCGCGCGCGAAGGATAGCAGCATCGCCCGCAATCCCGCCTCGGGGGCGGGTCCGCCGACCGCTGGCGAATCCGGAGAAGCCATCAAAGCCGGAACGCCTCGCCCAGATAGACGCGGCGCACCGCATCGTTGGAGACAATGCTGGCGGTTTCACCTTCCGCCAGCACGCGGCCGCTGTCGATCACATAGGCGCGGTCCACGATACCCAGCAGTTCGCGCGCCTTGTGATCGGTGATCAAAACGCCGATGTCGCGCTCCGCCAGATGCCGGATCAGGATGGTGATCTCCTCGGTGGCATGGGGATCGACGCCGGCAAAGGGTTCGTCCATCAGGGCGAAGCTGGGTTCGCAGGCGAGCGTGATGGCGATCTCGCAGCGGCGGCGCTGGCCGCCCGACAATTCCCCGACCCGCTTGCGGCGCTGTTCCTCCAGCCGGAATTCACCGATCAGCTCTTCCAGCCGGGCTTTGCGCGCGGCCGTATCGGAAAGCCGCGCCTCCAGCACCAGCAGGATATTCTGCTCCACGGTCAGGCCGCGCGGCACGAAGGGCGCCTGGGGCAGATAGGCGATGCCGAAGCGGGCGCGGTCATAGAAAGGCATGGCGGTGATGTCATGGTCGTCGAGCCGGATCGTGCCCGCATCAGGCGTCACCATGCCGGTCAGCATGTTGAAGGTGGTGGTCTTGCCGGCGCCATTAGGCCCCAGCAGACCCACGACTTCGCCGCGCTCCAGCTGCAAAGTCACATCCTCGATGATGCGGCGCCCGGCAAAAGCCTTCACCAGATGCTGCGCAGAAAGCATGGCTTACTCTTCGAATCTGTGGGGTGTCGCGGCCGGAAGAACCGCACCGGTTCAGGGCCACGGATCCGGCTTTTCGCCCTTTCAGGGATACTATGACGCAGGTTTTTGCCTGTACAGGCACGGCCGACGGAAGGGGATTTGTGCAAGGAAAGCGGCGGCATATCGGCCAAATACTACCGAATATTACGCGCGCTCCGGCGCGAAACCGGCAAATACGAAGGATTTGAAGGTGAACTCCGTTACCGGCACTGCCCAACAAGGCGGCGAAAGCCGTTTTTTTCCCCGGATACTTAGACTTACCGTGATGGCGAAGGTTGTGGCATATAATTTTCCGGTTATGCTTTGGCCACGCCGACCGCTTTGGTCGTGGGGGCAGTTTCTAGAGAATAGTCTGAGGGGCAATGACGACCCATTCCGCGGCCGCCGAGCAACCGGCCACCCCGGCCGAAAACGAACCCGAACGCAAAAGCGTCGTTGACGATTTTGCCGGCTACCGGGCGTTGCGCCGCCGCATCAATGATCTGCAGATCAACGGTCAGGACCTGCCTTTCTTCCATCCGCGCGACGGCGTCAGCCACAGCGTGATCCGCCGCGACGGCGTGAGCCTGATCAGTTTCTCGGGCTACAACTACCTGGGCCTGAACGGCCATCCTGCCGTCACCGCCGCCGCCAAGAACGCGATCGACAAGTATGGCACCAGCGCCTCGGCCAGCCGCATCGTCGCCGGCCAGATCGAGCTGCATGGCGAGCTGGAACAGAAGCTGTCCAAGTTTCTCGGCACGGACGACGCGCTGATCTTCATCAGCGGCTACCTCACCAATGTGAGTGTTATCGCGCACCTGCTCGCCCGTCCCGACGCGGTGATCTACGATTCCGGCGCCCATAACAGCATCATTACCGGCGCGCGCCTGTCCGGCGCTAAGACCTTCACCTATGAAAATGGCGACTGGGACGAGCTGGACGCGCTGCTGACACGCGAACGCGGCAATTTCCGCCGCGGGCTGATCGTCGCCGAAGGCGTCTACAGCATGGACGGCCAGATCCTGGACCTCGCCAAGCTAGCCACAATCAAGAAGAAGCACGACATGCTGGTGATGGTGGACGAATGCCATTCCTTCGGCGTTGTCGGCCAGACCGGCCGGGGCGTCTGCGAAGCCGCCGGCCTGCCGGTGGACAGCATCGACGTCTATATGGGCACGCTGAGCAAGACCCTGGCTTCCAGCGGCGGCTATATCGCCGGTGATCGCGGCTTGATCGAATATATGCGCTTCCTCTGCCCCGGCCTGATCTTCAGTGTCGGCCTGTCGCCCGCCGATACCGGCGCGGCCATGGCGGCACTGGACATTCTGGAACGCGAGCCGCACCGCCCCAAGCGCCTGCGCGACCGCGCCAAATTCTTCCGCAAGGTGGCGCGCGAAAACGGCCTGACCGTCAGCGGCGATGAGGAATCCCCCGTTGCCTCGCTGATCGTCGGCGACGACAAAGTGGCGATGATGCTGTCGCACAATCTGCTGGCCTATGGCATCGAGGTTCAGCCCATCGTGCGCCCGGCCGTGTCGGCCACCACGGCGCGTCTGCGCTTCTTCCTGACCGCCAACCACACCGAGGAACAGATACTGGAAACCGTTCCGGTGGTGGCGCGCGAACTGGAAAAGCTGCGCCGCAGCGCCGAATAGTTCGTGGCCCATGAACGGCCTGCCAGTGAACGGCCCATAAGGGTCGCACTGGTCACCAGTTCCTATAATTTCATCCAGGACGGGGTTGCCCTCAGCCTCAACCGGCTGGTGGCCTATCTGCTGTCACAGGGAGTGGCGGTAAAGGTGTTCGCGCCCACCGCCGGCGAACCCGCCTTCGCCCATGCCGGCGAGGTGATATCTGTGCTGTCGCTGCCCCTGCCCGCGCGTCCCGAATACCGGCTGGCTATGGGCATTGCGGGCAGCGTAAAGCGCCAGTTGCTGGATTTTCAGCCAGACATCATTCACATCGCCGTGCCGGACCTTTTGGGCCATACCGCGCTGAAACTGGCGCACAAGCACGACATTCCCGCGGTCGCCACCTATCACACCCGCTACGAGACCTATCTGAAGCATTATTGGTATCTGGCGCCGCTGGAGGGCCTGCTCAAGCGTATCCTGCGCCGCTTCTATGGCCGATGCCGCGAAGTCTATGTGCCATCGGATTCCACCCGTGAGACATTGCTGGCCGATGGCCTGACCGACAATTTCAAGCCCTGGCCGCGCGGTGTGGATACGGCGCGCTTTTCACCCACGAAACGCAGCGCCCAGTGGCGCAGCCGTCATGGCATCGGCGAAACCGAACTGGTGATCCTGCATGTCTCGCGGCTGGTGCGCGAAAAGCGGCTGGACACGCTGACGGCGGCGCTGAACCGGCTGGAGGTTGCGCACCGTGCGGTGATCGTGGGCGACGGTCCGGACCGCGCCTTTGCCGAAAGTGAACTGCCCCATGCCATCTTCACCGGTTTTCTGACAGGCGAAGATCTGGCGGACGCCTATGCTTCGTCCGACATTTTCGTTTTCCCGAGCGACAGCGAGAGCTTCGGCAATGTCACGCTGGAAGCGATGGCGTCCGGCCTGCCTTGCGTCTGCGCCGATGCCACCGGCAGCCGCTCGCTGGTGGTGGCGGGGGAAACCGGCCTGTTGGCGGACGCCAGCGATGCGCAGGGCTTTGCTGACAATCTATCGGCGCTGGCAAGGGATACCGCACTGCGCCAGCGCATGGGCAAGGCGGCCCGCGCCCGGGCCCTGACCTTCAGCTGGGACGAGACGATGGCCCGCATGCTGGGCTATTATCGGGCGCTGCTGGCCGGGGCTCCCTCGTGAAGATCGTGGATGTTTGCGAGTTCTATTCGCCGACCGGCGGCGGCGTCAGGCGCTATATCAACCAGAAGCTGGCGATGGCCGCCCGGTTCGGCCATGAGCTGACGGTGATCGCGCCGGGTGCCGAAACCCGCATGGAGCAGGCGCATGGCGGCACCATCGCCTGGGTGAAAAGCCCGCATCTTCCGCTCGACCGCAATTACCGCATGTTCTGGCACGCCAGGGATGTGTGGCAGGTGCTGGACGCCTTGCAGCCCGACCTGGTGGAAGGCTCCTCGCCCTGGCGCGGCGGCTGGCTGGCGGCGCGCTGGAAGGGGCCGGCCACCAAGGTGTTCTTCATGCATGCCGATCCGGTGGCGGTCTATCCCCAGACCTTCCTGGGCGGCTTGCTGGGACCGGAACGGGTGGACCGGCTGTTCGGCTTCTTCTGGAATTACCTCAACCGGCTCAATAGCAAATACGACGCCGCCATCGTCACCAATCCGGCGCTGGCGCAGCGCTTTGCAGGCTTCGGTCTTGAGAATATCCAGGTGGCGCCGTTCGGCGTGGAGCGCAGCAAGTTCTCGCCCAGCTTCTACGACGCCACGGCGCGGCGTGAGATGCTGGCGACCTGCGGGCTGGATGAAGACGCCGCGCTGCTGATCGCGGTGGGACGCCATCATCCCGAAAAACGGCTGCGCACATTGATCCAGGCGGTCAGCCTGGCCCAGAAGTCGCGCAAGGTCGGATTGTATATGGTCGGTGACGGCTTCCTGCGCGCCTCGGTGGAACGCTGGGCGCAATGGGCGGACCATGTCTATGTGGCCGGACAGATCAACGATCCCGAACAGCTCGCCACCGTGATGGCCAGCGCCGATGCGCTGATCCATGGTAGCGCGGCGGAGACCTTTGGCCTAGTGCTGGCGGAAGCACTGTGCTCCGGCACGCCGCTGATCGTGCCCGATGCCGGCGCCTCAGCCACCTTTGCCGGTCCCGGCTATGCCGAGACCTATCGCGCCGGTGACGCGCAGGATGCAGCCGCAGCCATCCTGCGGCTGCTGTCGGGCGACCGCCCCGCCCAGTCGCGCGCCGCACTGGCCGCCGCCGACGCCCAGGTCTTCCACGTCGAGCAGCATTTCGAAAAGTTTTTCGAAATCTATGAGCGGATCGCGGCCGAACGCTCGACGCGATAAAGCGTGTACCAATAGAGCGGCAGCAGCTTGAGCCAGCCATGGCGCTGCGCGAAGGCACTATAGCCTTCGATGTAATCGGCGCCCATCCGGCCAATGCCAAAACGCGCCAGCGGAAATTCCGAATAGAGCAGTTCGGCGCGCGCACCTTCGGGAAGCGCGGGCGGCACCGGCTTGTCAGACATCAGATAGACCGGACCTTCATCTAGCATCGCGTTCAACTGAATCTGGCTTTGCAGCGGCTCGGCGCGAAAGCCGGCGGGACGATAGATGGGATAGGACTGGAAAAGTTCGCCGATGCTGTAAACCACGCCGGGCGGATGGCGATAGAGATGTTGCGCCATCGGCATGTGCGGCCGCACCCCGAAGGGATACAGCGCGAAATAGAGCATCGCCAGTAGTGACAGGCCCGTCATCGCCTTTGCGGTGAGGGAATTTCGCCAACCCCAGACCCTTACGAAAGCCTTGCGCCAGCGCGGCAGATGCGGGGAAAAGCCCAGCACCGGGAACGCCGTCGCCAGGATGACCAGCGGAAACAGGAAGCGCGCCTCCTTGTGCGCCACCATGACGTGCAGCAGTACGAATGGCAGGCTCGCCCAGGTCAGGACATGGCGGGGATTGCGCAGCCACAGTGCGAGCATCGCCGCCATCAGAACCAGCGTGATAGCGAAGAATATCTGGGCGGGCAGCAGATAGAGATAGGCGAAGACCGGCTCGCTGCCGAAATTTTTGGCGGCGACACCCTGCACGATATTGACCTGGAAATAATCCCAGGGCGGAAACACCCAGGCGCCATAGCCCCAGCGGTTTGCCAGGGCGCCCAGGACCAGGGCGATCAATCCCCCGCCGATAAAGGCCGCCAATTCGCGGGTCCCCACGCGGGCAATCAAGGCCAGCCAGGTAAAGATGCCAAGCCCCAGCACGGCCGTCTGGTAGCGCGCCTCGAACGCCAAGCCGCACATCAGGCCGGCCACGGCCAGCAGCCGCGACGAGCTGGCGCGCATCACCAGCGCCACGGCGATGGCGGCAAAACCCGCCGACAGGGTTTCGGACGCGGTGCGGACAAACAGATAGGGCAGGAAGCCGAAGAACGGCAGATACAGCGCGAAAGCGCGCTTCTCCGCCTCGTCCTTCAATGTTTCCATCACCGCCCGGGCGAAGATCGCCAGCGCGAAGACCGAGAACAATCCCGTCACCAGCCGCAGCACGAAGACGATGGCGAACATGTCGGTCAGGCCCAGCGCCATCAACGGCCTGGCGATCAGGAAATAGAGCAGAGGCTGGAGCCAGGGGCGGATGCGGGCCTCGAACTCCCAGGGCAATTCCGACGCCGGGGTGATGCCCAGCTTGAGACTCATGAACTCCAGGATCTGGTAATGCTCATCCGGAAAATAAAAGGTGTTGCTGAACCAGGCGGTGACAATCGTGACCCCGGCAAGGATCAGCAGGCTGCGGCGCAGGATGCGTGTCAGCTCAACCGACACGCGAGCCTGCCAGTGCATCGAACCAGTCCAGATAGGCCTGAGCGCAATGATCAGGTTCAAATTTCGTGGCCAGACCTTGCAACATGGCGCGCGGCGGGCGCGGCGCCTGCGCCACCTGGCGCATGGCGGCCGCCAGCTCCTGCGGCGCGCGGGAAGGTACGATACGTCCTGCTTCGGGCACGGTCATGACTTCGCGCAGCAAATGCGAACAGTCCGTCGTCACGACCGGCGTTCCCAGCGCCAGGGCTTCCACCGCAACGGCGGGGCCACCTTCATAACGGGACGTCACCAGAAGCATGTCGGCGCTTGCCAGATGAGACGCCACTTCGGGCACATGCCCATGCCGCGTGACGCTGTTTTGCAATCCCAGTTCGCGAATCTGGCGATCGGTGCGGTCCGCCAGCGCACCATCCCCCAACAGCGTCAGATGCGCGGGCGTGTCGCGCAGCAAAGCGCGGAATGATCGCAGTGCCAGCTCCACATCTTTTTGCGGCTCCAGCCGTCCGATCCAGACGATCTGGCAGGGCGCGTCAGTGCGCGGGGCATGGTCCGGAACAGTTCCGACCTGCACCGGATCGTACAGGGTGACGATGGACTTTGCGCCCACCAGACGGGCGGTTTCGCGGCCCAGTCCGCCATTCATCGCGGCAAATCCGTCCACCCGGCGCGCGAAATGACGAAAGAAAGGCGCCACAAGCGGGCCTGCCAACCCCTGCGGAACCGGCGGATTTGAAACCTTCATCGCGATCACGGGGCGCGGATTGAGCGTGCCGGGCGCGGGTGCAAGCGGCAGATGGAAATTTCCCGGCAGGAAAACCAGATCGGGCCGCAACTGCGCCAAGGGCCGCGCCATGGCGGGGCCCAGGCGCAGGCGCGACACCAGGCTTCGGCGTATTGGCGGCGCCAGCGGCACCACCCTGACGGCGGGCGACACCGCCGAGCGAAGCCCGCCCTCCTCGCTGCCGCATAGTATCGTCACATCACGGCCCAGCACGGACCAGCGCGCCGCCAGATCCAGCGCCACCCGTTCGGTGCCGCCCCGGAAGAAATCCTGCATGGCAATGACGATGTGTTGCGCCGTCATGGCAGGCGCTCATAGATGCCGATGGGTTCGGCTAGGCTGTCATGGATATGCACGGCCGGCCAGAAGCGGCTTTCGTACCGCGCGACATATACCAGCCGATAAGGCAGCCGACCCAGATCCAGCGCGGAGAAGAAGCTGCGCGCATCCCCATCGCGGAAGGCGTCGCGCTGAACGCCCGGATAGAGGCGGCCAGGCCTCAGCGGCAGGGGCGCGCGCAGATAGCGCGATAACCAGTTACCATTGATGACAATGAATTTGGGATCGCGCCGCATGGTGAAAGCCTCTTTCACCTCGGTCACGCCGGGCAGCGGGTTGCGCAGCTTCAGATCGCCTTGCCCGATCCGTTGCACGCGCGCATGGGCCGGAAAGCGCGGCTGGAAGATGTTCTGGCCATAGATTTCGATCGTGTCGCCGGGGTGGACATGCGCCGCCATCCAGCGTTCCGCCGCATAGCGCGGGTCCATCAGCATGGCGGCATTGACGGCGATGCAGTGATGCAGCGCGACCAGCGCAGTGGCGGCCAGAACAAGGCGCGCGCCCAAAGCCAGCCAGCGATTAGTATGAAAGGCCAAGAAGGATGCGGCGATGCCGATATAGACGCATGCGAACACCGCCTGCGGCAGCAGAAAACGATGATCGGTGCGCAGCGCCGAAAAATTGAAACAGACGATGAAGGAAATAATCGCCAGCAGCGGCAGCAGGCCCGCCACCCAGACCGACTTGTCCGCGCGAAAGCGTGACAGATGCAGGCCGAGCCCCGCCGCCGCCAGCAGCAGCGCCACGGGGCCATAGCCGCGCGAAAAAAAGCGCGCCATGTCACCCAGCAGCGCCAGCCAGCCGGCGGGACCGGCAACATAGCCGGCATAATCCTGGCTGGCCGGCCCAACCAGAAACGCCACGCGCCGGGCAAAGCCGACCGGATTGGTAATGGCGCCGTCCACCAGCAGCAGCGCGAAAATGGACGCCGCAGCGGCCAGCAGCAGCGTGACAAGGACTGCGCGGGCGTTGCGGCGCGGCCTGGGATCGGCAGCGAACCAAATCAGCAGGTACAGCGGCAGACTGACGGCAAACACCGCATAGGCCTGGTCCTTGGTCGCCACCGCAGCTGCGGCCAGCAACGCCGCCCACCAGAAGAGTCTGGGCTGGTGCTGGGTCACCGCCCGCATCGCCAGCATCAGCGCTAGCGCCGACCAGAAAAGATAGGGCACATCCAGATTGCTGACCTGGCCGTAATAGGTCAGCACCACGCCAAGGGCGCAGGCTCCGGCCGCCAGCAGTCCGGCGCGCGCACCCGCGACCAGCCGCGCCATCTCGCCGACGCACCAGATGATGCCCAGCGACATCGCCAGACTGACCAGCCGCGCCACCACGGCGAAGAATGTCATGTAGGCGGGCTTGGTGAACTCCGCGATCACGTCGGCTTGGGTGAAAGACGGCACGTTGAACAGCGCGATCAGGATGCCGGGCAAGGTCAGGATCGCCAGCACGAAGGCGTGCAGCGGTGGATAGGTGAAATAGGAACCGGGCGTATAGGTCAGCGCCAGGGCGGTGAGAAAATTGCGCGGCGCGAAACCGTCATTGTCCCAGCCATCGGCCGCCGGCAGGCCCCAGAACAGGCCGGTGATGCGCAGCGCCGCCGCCGCGCACAGAATCCAGGCCAGCGGGCTGCGCAGCAATACGCCCATCATGTCCGGCCCCGCTTGCGCAACTGCTCCAGCGCCCAGGGCAGGCCCGCCACCAGCGTCACCAGCCCCAGATCGGCGGCCGCCAGTATCACCAGCACCGTCGCCACCGGCGCCACCGGCAGATTGGCCATCCCCGCCGCCGCGATGCCGGCACCGACATAGATAAGGTCCTTGTTGGGCACCATGGGCAGGCGCGTCACCACCAGCCGCAGCGCGACGAATTGCAGGCAGGCGACCGCTGTCGGCAGGGCGCCGGACAGGTACCAGAGGAAAAACTCCACCGTCAGGACGCAGAAGCTGCGCGCGAAATGGATGCCGAAGGTGGCCGCGATCTGGCCGCGGCTCAGCACCGTCACCTTGCGATGCGCCAGCACCAGAATGGCGCTCAGCCAGAGCGGGATCGAACCGATTCCCAGATAGATCCACAGATTGTCCGAAACGCTTTGCGGAATCTGCAAGCCCCCCGTGGCCAGCAGCATCACCGCCATCACCCACACCATGGCCAGGCCCGCACCCGCCGACAGCACATTGCTGTCCTTGATGGCATGGATCAGCATGCCCGGCGGCAGCTTCAGCCGTGCCTGCGCCCAGAAATAGAAAAAGACCTCGCCGGAATAATCCAGCATGGCGGTGTTGAGGAAACGCTTGCGCAGAATCACCGACAGAGGCGGCGCGCTGCCCGCGCCCCACAGATTGCGATAGACCAGGAAGTCGCCCAGCGGCTGCAGGAAGAACTGCGCCACCAGCATGACATAAAAGCCAAGATTGGCGGGTCGTGCCGCCCACATGTCACGCCAGCCCAGTTCGCTGAGCTTGAAGGCGACATAAATCAGCAACACCACCGGAAACAGCCAGCGCAGAATATGGATGGCGCGCACCGCCCAGGGCCGCCGCGCCAGAAAGGCCGGCAGGCTTGGCTGCGGGTTGAAAGCCGGCGCCTCGCTCATGCGCGGCCGAGAATCCAGCGCACCAGAGCGCGCGGCAGGAGACCCGTCGCGGCGCGGATCACCGCAAACTGCCATGGCACCACAATGCGGCGGTCACCGCGCGCGATGCGGCGGGTGATGAGGGCGGCGGCGGAATCGGCGGTCATCAGGAACGGCTTGGCTTCGGGCAACCCGCGGCTCATCGCGGTGTCGACGAAGCCAGGGGACACCAGCGTGACGCGCACCTTGTGCCTGGCCATGCGGATGCCGAGCGCTTCGGCGAACATTGCCAGCCCCGCCTTGGTGGCGGCATAGGTCGGGGCCATGGGAAGGGGATAGGACTCGGCGATCGACCCCACCAGCACGATCTGGCCCCCGCCCCGCCGCGCCATCGCCTCAGCCATCAGATTGGCGCCCATGACGGGCGAGACGAAATTGACTTCGGCGGTGGCGCGCGAACGCTGCGCTGTCTCGGCGATGGCATCTTTTGACACGCTACCGCCAAGCCCGGCGTTGAAAATGGCAAGGTCGATCGGCGTCCGATCATCCTGCGCGAACAGCCGCGCCACCATGTCATCCAGGTCGCGAATGTCGAACAATGCGGTGATGCAATCGGCGCCCAGCGCGCGGCACTCCGTGGCGGTCTGATTCAGCCGCACTTCGTCCCGTCCCCATAGCAGCAGCGTAACACCGGCGCGCGCATGGCTGCGGGCCAAAGCGGCGCCGATTCCGCCCGAGGCGCCGGTAATCAGGATGGTTTTCGCAGACATGAATCGCGCCGTTGAGGGTCCGCAAATGCGGCCGAATGCTTACTATCAAATCGGGGTGCCCGAGGCTATGGTGCGGCGCTTTCACGGGAAATCGCGCACTTGACCGCCGTCCAGATCGTGCCGGTTCGCACCAAGGCCCAATGGCGCGACTTCCATCACCTGCCTTTCCAGATTTATGCGCGGGACCCGCAATGGGTGCCGCCGCTGCTGCTGGAGCGCAAGCTGCACTTCACGCCCAAGCACAATCCCTTTTTCCTGCATGCCACAGCCGAGTTCTTTCTGGCCTATCGGGGCACCGAGCCGGTCGGCCGCATCACCGCCCAGATCGACCAGTTGCATCTGGACCGCTACCAGGACGCTACCGGCCATTTCGGTTTCATTGAAGCGACAGACGATGCGGATGTGTTCGCCGCGCTGCTGCAAGCCGCCGAAGGCTGGCTCAAGTCTCAGGGCATGACGCGCGTGATCGGTCCGGTGAGCTTTTCGCTCTGGGACCAGCCCGGCCTTCTGGTGGAAGGTTTCGACACTCCGCCCTATGTGATGATGGGCCATCACCTGCCCTATTACCAAAAGCATATCGCGCAGACGGGTTATCAGAAGGCCGAAGACCTGATCGCCTATCGCTATGGCCCGGATGCGGACACCAGCAAGTTCGAAAAGCTGCGGACCCGCGCCCTGCGCAATCCGGAGGTGAAACTTCGCAACATCCATATGGACAAGGCGCGCTTCCGCGACGAAGTTGGCATGCTGCTGGACATCATCAACGACGCCTGGTCGGACAATTGGGGCTATGTCCCCATGACCAAGGCGGAGATCGACGATCTGGCGGGCGTCTTGCGCATCCTGCTGCAGCCCGGCGATGTGGTGATCGCGGAATATCAGGGCAAGCCCGTTGCCTTCACCGCGATCTTTCCCAATCTCAATGAAGCGATACGCGACATGAAGGGCCGGCTTTTTCCCTTCAACTGGATCAAGCTCTTGTGGCGGATGAAGGTGCGCCGCCCCAAAACCGCACGCATGCCGATGATGGGCGTGCGCAAGGCGCTGCAGGCATCGTCACTGGGCGCGGGCCTGGCCGTGGCGGTGATTTTTTCGGTCCGCGAGTTCAATTTCGGGAATGGCGTGGTGGACAGCGAACTGTCCTGGATTCTGGAACGCAATACCGGCGTGCGCCATGTGATCGAGATGGTCGGCGCTGTCCCCTACAAGACCTACCGGCTTTACGAAAAGCCACTTTAGCCGCCCGGCTTCTTACCACCGAGGCGCGATTGCCGCAGCGCGCGCTGGCACACTTGTGCTATAAGAAAGCAACAAGGGGGTGCCGCTTGGATCCGGTCGATCTGGCCCGCGCGCAATTTGCCTTCACGATGACATTTCACATCGTGTTCCCGGCCTTTTCCATTGGCCTGGCCTCTTATCTCGCCGTGCTGGAAGGCCTGTGGCTGAAGACCGGCAAGGACGTCTATCTCAATCTCTTCAAATACTGGATGAAGATCTTCGCCGTCGCCTTCGGCATGGGCGTGGTGTCGGAAATCGTCATGTCCTACCAGTTTGGCACCAACTGGTCGGTGTTTTCTGACAAGACCGGACCCATCCTCGGCCCTTTGATGGCCTATGAGGTGATGACCGCCTTCTTTCTGGAAGCCGGTTTCCTGGGCGTGATGCTGTTCGGCATGGACCGGGTGGGCAAGGGGCTGCATTACACGGCAACGCTGGCGGTGGCGGCCGGCACGCTGATGTCGGCCTTCTGGATCCTGTCGGCCAACAGCTGGATGCAGACACCGACCGGCTACGCCATCAACGAGCAGGGTTAGTTCATAGCCGCCGACTGGTGGGCGGTGATCTTCAATCCCTCCTTCCCCTACCGGCTCGTCCACATGTCGCTGGCGGCCTATCTCACCACCGCCTTCATCGTCGGTGGCGTCGCGGCCTGGCACATGCTGCGGCGGCATTCGACAAAGGAAGTGCAGATCATGTTTTCCATGGCGATGTGGATGGCGGCGCTGGTGGCGCCCATCCAGATCGTGGCGGGTGACCTGCACGGGATGAACACGCTGGAGCATCAGCCGGCCAAGGTGATGGCGATGGAAGGCCATTATCAAAGTCATTCCGATGGCGCACCGCTGATCCTGTTCGGGACTCCCGACCAGGACCAGGCACGGGTGAAAGCGGCGATTGAAATTCCCAAACTCGCCTCATTGATCCTCAAGCATGACGCCAATGCGCCGATGGCCGGGCTGGATACGGTGCCGCGGGCCGACTGGCCGTCGGTGCCGATCGTGTTCTGGAGCTTTCGCATCATGGTGGGCATCGGGCTGGCGATGATGGCGCTGGGCGTGGCCAGCCTTGTGGCGCGCTGGCGCGGCGGCCTCTACAGATGGAAGGCGCTGCATTGGTCGGCGCTGATCCTGGCGCCGTCCGGCATCATCGCGGTCGTGGCCGGCTGGGTCACCACCGAGGTCGGCCGCCAGCCCTATACGGTCTATGGCTTGCTGCGCACGGTCGAGTCGGTGTCGCCACTGGCCGCGCCCGCCGTGGCCAGCTCGCTGGCCGCCTTCGCCATTGTCTATTTCATCGTCTTCGGTGCGGGACTTTATTATATCCTGCGGTTGATGGGCGCGCCGCCCCATGCCCATGAAAGCGGGTTGGCGACGGGCGTGCCGGTGCGCAGTGCCGGCATCACGCCTGCCCCGTCGGTTGCAAGGAAAGGCGCCAGCCATGATGCCTGATGACGTTCTGACGCTTGTTTGGGCGGGCATCGTTGCCTTTGCCGTCTTCACCTATGTGGTGCTGGACGGTTTCGATCTTGGCGTCGGCATCCTGTTTCCGCTGCTGAACGATCATGGCGAGCGCGGCACGGCGATGAATTCCATCGCGCCGATGTGGGACGGCAACGAGACCTGGCTGGTTCTGGGCGGCGGTGGATTGATGGCAGCCTTCCCCTTGGCCTATGCCGTGGTGATGCCCGCCATCTACACGCCGCTGATCGCCATGCTGCTGGGGCTGGTGTTTCGCGGCGTGGCGTTTGAATTTCGCTGGCGTACCACCCGGGGCCGCGCCTGGTGGGATTTCGCGTTCTTCTCCGGCTCCGCTGTCGCCATACTGGCGCAAGGCATCGCGCTGGGTGCGATTCTGCAGGGCGTCACCGTCACCGGCCGCGCCTATGGCGGCGGCTGGTGGGACTGGTTGTCGCCCTTCACCCTGCTCTGCGGCATCGCGCTGTTGTTCGGTTATGCGGCGCTGGGCGCCTGCTGGCTGAACATGAAGACCGAGGACGGCCTGCAAAAGCGTGCGCGTCGTATTGCGGCTTTTGCCGGCCTGGGCCTGATAGCGGGCATTGTCGCGGTCAGCGCCGCCACGCCTTTCCTGGCTTATGCCTATTATGAGCGCTGGTTCGCCTGGCCCACCGTGCTGGCGACGGCGCAGGTGCCGTTGCTGGTGGTTATCACGACAGCGGCTTATTTCATCACCCTGGCGCGGGGGCGCGAGACACTGCCCTTCCTGCTGGCGCTGGCGCTGTTCGCGCTGTCCTTTCTGGGGCTGGCGGTCAGCATGTATCCCTACATCGTGCCGCCCAGCATCTCGATCTGGGACGCCGCCGCCCCGGCCAGTTCACAAGGCTTCATGCTGGTGGGCGCGCTGATCCTGCTGCCAATTATTCTGGCCTATACCGCCTACGCCTACTGGGTGTTTCGCGGCAAAGTCGGCACCGACGGCTATCACTGATGTCCTTGAAAACGCGCCAACTGCTTTGGTTCGCCGGCCTGTGGGTGGCCAGCGTCTCCGTGCTGCTGCTGGTCGCCGGCATCCTGAAGCTTTTTTTCGGAGCGGTTTTCACCGCACCATGACGATGCGGCAGCATGGCAGCCATACACCCGCCCGGCCCTAGTTTTCCTTGGCGCTATGCGGCTATAAGGCCTTCGCAAATTGGGGTCTGTCATGGCTTTTGACGACGAGTTGCGGGCCACCCGCATCGTGCCGGTGATCGTGATCAAGGACCTGGCCCATGCCGTGCCGCTGGCCAAGGCGCTGGTCGAGGGCGGCCTCAACATTCTGGAAATCACCCTGCGCACCGATGCGGCGCTGGATGCCATCAAGGCGATTGCCGCCGAGGTCAAAGGCGCCATCGTCGGCGCGGGCACCGTTATCAATGCCGGCCAGTTTGCCGCCGCCGCCCAGGCTGGATCGAAGTTCGTGGTCAGCCCAGGCCTGACGGATGAAGTGGTGAAAGCTTCGCGCGATCACGCCGTGCCGATCCTGCCGGGCGTCGCCACCGGATCGGAGATCATGCACGGACTCTCGCTCGGCCTTTCCACGTTCAAGTTCTTTCCGGCGGAAACCAGCGGTGGCGCGCCTGCCATCAAGGCGTTGGGCGGCCCCTTTCCGCAGGTTCGCTTCTGCCCCACCGGCGGCATCGGACCGGGCAACCTGAAGACCTATCTGTCGCTGCCCAACGTGATCTGCGCTGGGGGATCGTGGATGGTGCCGTCCGACCTGAATGAGGCCGACGCTTTCACCAAGGCTGCCGTGATGGCGCGCGAAGCCAGGGAGCTTGCCCACGCATGACCAGCGCGATTTCGATCGGCGAATGCATGGTGGAGCTGCGGCCCGTCGAGGATGGCCATCTGCGGCGCAGCTTCGCCGGCGACGCCTACAACACCGCCGTCTATCTCAAGCGCAGCGCGCCGGATATCGACGTCGCCTTTCTCACCGCCACCGGTGATGAAAGCCTCAGCAATGCCATGGTCGAAACCTGGCGCGGCGAAGGCATCAGCGACCGGCTGGTGTTCCGCATTCCCGGCGAACGCCCGGCCTTGTACCTGATCGAAACCAACGCCAAGGGCGACCGCAAATTCCACTATTGGCGCAGCGACACGCCGGCCAGGGAATGGCTGCGGCTGCTGCTGGCGGCAGGCGGCGCTGAGGTGCTGAACAAGGCCGATCTGGTCTATGTCTCCGGCATCTCGCTGGCGATCCTGGGCCATTATGACCGCCAGGCGGCGATCAAGCTGCTGGGCACGCTGAAAACCAAGGTGGCCTTCGATCCCAATATCCGCCCGGCGCTGTGGAAATCGATGGACGATGCCCGGCACACCTTTGAAGACATTGTGAAGCTGGCCTCCATCGTTCTGCCCAGCCGCCAGGATTATCAGTTGATGTATGAGATGAGCGATCCGCGAAAGCAGATCGAATTCACCGCCACTTTGACGGATGGGGAAATCGCCCTGACCTGCGACGAGGATGGCTGCATCCTGCGCGTGGGCGATGAGATCACCGCCCTGCCCACCCAGGCTGTGACGGTGGTGGACACGTCGGGCGCGGGCGACTCCTTCAACGGCGCCTATCTGGCGGCACGCCTCAAGGGCAAGCCGCCGCAGGACGCCGTGAAGGACGGGCTAGCGCTGGCGGCCCGCGTCGTGGCCCAGCCCGGCGCGCTTATTCCGCGCTAACTGCTACTTCCTGACAAATTTGATCACGTCCTGCTGCCCGACCCGGGCGCTGTAGACCGCGCCTTTGCCGTCGGCCCACACGCCCTCGCCGCCGCTGGTGCTGGAGCCTTCCGCGTCCATAAAGGTGTCGGGAATGAAGTCGGTGACGATGCCGTCCTTCAGGCTGCCGATGCGGATGCCGCGCTTCCAGCCGGGGTTGTGGCCGTACTCATTCTTGTCCTTGGATTCGGAGTCGGTGACATAAATCGTATCGCTCTTGTCGATGGCGATGCCGCTGGGCCGGCCGAACTGCTTCATCTGCCCCAGCAGCTTGCCATCCTGGGTGAATATCTGGATGCGGTTGTTGTCGCGGTCACCGACATAGAGGCGGCCCTGGCTGTCCATCGCCAGCGCGTGCGGTTGGCCGAACTGTCCCGGCCCCGCGCCCGCGCTGCCCCATTGCTGGATGAACTTGCCGCTGGCATCGAACTTGATGATTCGCGGCGTGTTCTTTTCGCCGCGCGTGTGGCCTTCGGAAACGAAGATGGTACCAGTCGGCGTCACCAGCACCGCATTGGGCTCGCGGAAACGGTCGGGGCCGTCACCCGGAACACCCGCCTTGCCCATGGTGCGCAACAGCTTACCGCTGGGGTCGAATTCCATCACCGTATGGCCCTTGCCGCCCTTGCCATCAGGCGGGATGCCATCGGTGATCCAGAGGTGATCCTTACTGTCGATGAAGAAGCCGTGCGGGAACTGCAGCAGGCCCGCGCCGAACGACTTGATGAAGTTGCCCCTGCTGTCGAACTGCATGATCGGCGCCAGCTTGCTGCCGGTGCAGCTGTTGGCGGCGCAGCGGTCCACCACCCAGATATTGCCCGCGGCGTCGCCCATCACCGAACTGGAAGCGCCCATGTCGCGGCCCTTGGGCATTTTGAAAAAGCCCGGAACTTCAACATAGCGGTTGGTGGTGGGATTGGGCGTCGCCTTGGGCCGGTCGGGCGCGACGCCCTGCGCAATCGCCGCCACGGGAACCGCGAGCAGCGCGAAGGACAGCAGAGTGGCGTGAAGTTTCATGATTCCGTCTCCCTGAAAGCGGGTCTGTCGCCCGGCGACCTTACGATAGCAGGCCTTGTGACGGTCACCGGACTGCTGATTTTTTTTTGTCCATGCGGGGCATTTAGGTATTTTTCAATACAATAAGACAGAAAATCAGCCCAATTTCCGGCCCCTCTTGAGAACCATTCGCAGCAAAAAAGGTTCTTTAAAGGCAAAAGACAGAAACAGCTTGCACCCTGAAACACCACCCATTCTAATCTGTCGCAAATATGCAAAGCCTTGTCTGGCTTATGTTTTTTCCGGGAAGGAAATACAATGAAGATCAATGCAGCAAAGTGCGTCGCCTGTGGCAACTGCACCTATGTTTGTCCGATGGGCGCGATCTATATCGATCCGCTGCTGCAGCGCGCGACCATCAACCGCGACGAATGCGTCGAATGCTATGCCTGCTATAACGGGCTCTCCAAGGAAGTGCTGCCGCCTTCGACGGTGCGCTTTGTCCGCCGCACCCTGGCCAACTTCCGCGTCCGCTTCGAGCCGGAGCCCGATGTGTGCCCCACCACCGCGTTTGAGCCCGACCAGCTGGAATGGCCGCGCGTCGTGCGCCGCGCCTTCTCCGACCCGCGCGTGCCCCATGAATCCACCGGCGTTTCGGGCCGCGGCACCGAGGAAGTGAAGACCAATGACGTCACCGACCGCGTCGGCATCGGCGAAGTCGGCTTCACCATCGAGCTGGGCCGCCCCGGCATCGGCGCGCGTTTCCGCGACTTCCAGGAAATGAGCCGCGCCCTGGCCAAGGCCGGCGTGTCGTTCGAAAAGAACAACCCGATCTCCACCCTGATGACCGACGTCACCACGGGCGACATCCGCACCGACATCCTGAATGAAAAGGTGATGAGCGCCATCATCGAGATCAAGGTGCCGGTCGAGCGCACCGAGGAAATCATCCGCATCATCTGGGAAGTCGAAAAGCGCATCCCGACCCAGGTCGTGATCGGCGTGGGCGTGCGTTGCGACGCCGACGGCGAAGAGACCATGGTCCTGCCGATCCTGGAAAAGCTCGGCTACAACCCGCAGCGCGCCAAGACCAATATCGGCCTGGGCCGCAAGGTGATCCGCGATCTTACGAATGCCGCGCCGATCTCGGCTGATAAAGGCGCGCAGCCCAAGGAAATGGTGAACGCATGACCAATACCCTGCATCGTTACGGCAAGGCCGAAAGCTTCGTCGACGACTACATCGTCTTTTCGCTGCCCGCCAAGAGCAAGGCCGCCGGCCAGACCGGCGACGCGCTGGCGGCGCAGAAGCGCTTCATGCAGATCGCGGCGGAATACAAGCCCGCCAGCCTGGGTGACGCGCTGCATGGCGGCTCGCTTCGTCCCACCAAGAGCAAGAGCATTTTCGGTCACTGGGGCAAGCGCAACAAGCCGAACTTCAAGAAGGTGCTGGAAGGCATGAGCAAGGCGGGCACCATGGCCGCCGTGTTCGACAACCGCGCCAATGCCGAAGCCTTCGTCAAGCGCATCAAGGAAGAAGATCTCGGCCTGTCGGTGAACATCTCGTCTTCGATCGAGAATGCCAAGAATGCCTGCAAGCATGCCGGCATTCCGCGCCACTCCATCGCCTACTCGCTGGGCTTTGAGGAAGTGGGCGACAACACGCCGGGCAAGCAGGCCATCATGCTGTCCACCATGTGCGGCCACGGCATGCTGTCGATCAACCTGGCGCAGAAGATGATGAGCTTCGTGAAGGAAAACCGCCGCACGCCCAAGGAAGCCGCCGAGACCATGGCGCGCTTCTGCTCCTGCGGCATCTTCAATACCACCCGTGCCCGCCGCATCCTGGAAGATGTCCGGGTTGGCGTGAAGTAGCCGTTTTTAAAGGCTTAAATGAAAAACCCGCCGGGCGACCGGCGGGTTTTCTTTTACCACTTGGCGGCTTGCGCTTCGCCCATAATGCGCGCCGCGTCCGCCGCCAGCATATAACGCTGCGCCACCAATTCATCCGCCGCCGCCTTGACCCTGGCGACATAGGCGGCATGGCTGGGATAACGCTCCTCCAGCGAGGGGCGCGGATCGCCCTTTTCCAGCCGCTCGGCGCGGGTGGCGGCAAAGGGGATATAGCCGCCGGTATTGCCGCAATAGCGCCCTGCCTGGAAGCCGGACCTATAGACGTTCCAGCCGACATAGGATCCCAGCGGCGCCTGCAACAGCGGTGAGCGGATGCCGTCCAGCTCGTTGCCATCGGCATCGATACGGGGGAAGAGCTGCGGGATGGTCCGCACGATGCGGGGCGGCGTGACACTGATCGCACCGGTCATGTCGGCGACGTTGAAGCCATCCCCCAGCTCATACTGGTAGAGCGGACTATAGGCCGGCCGCGGCTGGTCCAGAATGGCGGGAAAGGCCCGGTCATAGGCTTCGGGGGTGATCAGCTGGCCGGCCGCCAAAGTGGGGTATTTGCTGGGCGGCGGCTCGATGGCGTCGGTCACCCAGTCCAGCAGTGCCTTGAACAGCGCCCGGTTGGCGTCGGACGTGGGGTTGGGATTGGATGCCAGGACGCAGGCATTGTGGGCCACGCCCGCCCGCTCGAAACCGCCACTTCCGCCATTGTGATGCGTTCCGGGATTGTAATAGCGCCGCACATTGGCGGGAAGCGGAATATCCGACTTGGCGTCGGTGCCCACGAAATTGACGCTGGCGCGCAGATTCCAGAACTCCGCCGAGCCCAGTATTTCCACCACTTTGGGACAATGGCCGGCCGTCGTGCAGCGGGCCAAAAGACTGGTGCGGCCAAGGCCACGCACCTTGTCGTCATACTCGCTCCACCAGTTGATGCCGTCATTGCCGATCTCATAAAGACCGACCAAACCGCCGGGCGAAGCAAAGCGGTAGCTCATGGAATTCATCCGCATCGCCACGATGGGATTGATGCCGCTGAACACCTGCAACCCATTCTCGCCGGTGTTGAAGCCCAGACTGACGAAGGCACGCAGGAAATTTCCCGACTGCGACACCCCGCGGCCCACCGCCCAGCGCATCTTTCCCGCCAGCGGATTGGGGTTGCCCGCCGCATCGCGCTCGCCATAGCGCAGGAAACTGACCAGATCGCGGGTGGCGGCAAAGCCAACGCCCAGAATCTTGGGATTCTTGGCGGTGAAGGCCAGGGTATAGGCCAGCTTAGGATCGAACCCGTCCTTGACGCACAGCTTGGTCAAGTCGAGCGTGCCGGGGAACGGCGTCTTGCTGCAATCGGCAAAGGCGAAATTGCGGCCCTGGATTTCATGCTGGTTGCCGGCCTCGTCGTCGGACGCGCCGAAGAACAACTTGGCATTCTCTTCGGTCGCAACTTCAAAGGCGCGGCCACCTTGCTTGCCCTGGGGACCGCCCTTGACCGAAAGCGTGGTGGTGCCGGCGGGAATATCGAGAAAGCGCACATAGGCCGGCCCGTTCAGCGTCGCGGACGGCACCCGCAGGGACTGAACCCCGGCCGCCTCCTCCAGATCGCCCTGCCAACCGCTCACCACATGGACATGGCCGTTACCGATATTGGTGGCGGAGCCATTGCCCCGGTTGGGGACGTCATAGACCAGCATGCCAGAGGAACGGCTGATATCTTCCGGCTTGGCGATGGCGAAGGTGGCGGAATATTCGACCATTCCGGCGGCATTGCGCGGCGCCAGCTTGATGTCGTTGACCTGGGCGTTGTGCGGGCTGTCGGGGTCAAGCTCGCCCTGGAAACGCCCTTCGAGAAGCACATAGCCGCCCGACATCGGGGTGGTCTTTTCCACCGTGAAGCGGGTGAGCCCGGCGCTGGCCGGCGTGGCTGCCAGCGCAAAGGCCAGGATAAGCAAATGGGTCTTCATGATTCCGCCCCGTGATTTTTGCCAAGCTTAGCCGGTTTGGTGCAGGCCGTCAGCGGTGACCGAGGCTGGCGAATTCCGCGTCGCTGAGGGCAATGGCGGCAGCGGCGCAATTTTCTTCCAGATGCGACAGCTTCGATGTGCCCGGAATTGGCAACATGATGGGCGAACGCTTCAGCAGCCAGGCCAGCGCGATCTGGCCGCTGGTGGCGCCCTTCGCTTTGGCCAGCGCGGCCAGCTTTCCGCCAGCCCGCGCCAGCTCGCCCCCGCCGCCCAGCGGATAATAGGGAATAAAGCCGATGCCGTGGGCCTGGCAATATTCCACCACATCGTCGCTGCCGCGATCCATCATGTTGTAGGCGTTCTGCACCGTGGCCACCGGAAAGACTTTGGAAGCCGCCTTGATGTCGGCGACCGAGACTTCCGACAGTCCGGCATGGGCGATCACACCCTCGTCCAGCAATTGTTTGATGGCGCCGAACTGTTCGGCGCGCGGCACGCGGCCGTCGATCCGGTGCAGCTGCCAGAGCCCGATCTGTTCGACGCCGAGCTGGCGAAGGCTTTTGCGCGCGCTCGCGATGAGATGTTCGGGGCGGCAATTGACGTGCCACATATGCGGACCGCTGCGGGTGAAGCCCGCTTTGGTGGCGATCAAGAGGCCGTCATAGGGATGCAGCGCCTCCCGGATCAGCTGCTCGGACACGTCGGGACCATAGGAATCGGCGGTATCGATGAAATTGACGCCCAGCTCGGGGAGCCGCTTGAGGACCTGCAGGGCTTCGGCGCGGCCCTGCGGCGGGCCCCAGACGCCGTCACCGGTGATCTGCATGGCGCCAAAGCCCATGCGGTTGACCGTGATCTTGCCGCCAATCGCGAATGTCTTGCTCATGATCCGAGGCCTCGCGGTTCCTTGATGACCTGACGGGTGGACCAGGTGCGGGGCGTATGGCCGCTGATCTCGGTTCCCGCCTCGTGGGAAAAGCGCCGGTTCCAGATGGTGGCGCTGAGCGAAATGATCGCCACGGCCCAGAAGGCGATGGTGAAATCCATCAGCTGGGGCATGGCGTCGCCGCGCACCACCATGGCGGCCTGCAGGCCGGCCGCGCCGGCGCAAATACCGATGGACAGCATCAGCTGCTGGAAGGTGGTGTAGAAGCTGGTGGCGCTGGCCATGCGTTCGGGCGGAATCTCGTCATAGGCGATGGTATTGTAGCCGGTGAATTGCAGCGACATGAAGAAGCCGGCAAGCACCATGACCAGGAACATCACCGTCAGCGGCCAGCCGGGGCGGAACAGCCCGCACAGCGCGTAACCGGCGCTGCAGAAAAAGCCGTTGATCATCAGCGTGTCGCGGAAGCCGTAGCGGCGCAGCATGATGGGGGCGACGGGTTTTGCGATAATGGCGCCCAGCGCCGTCGCCAGCGTCATCAACCCCGATTGCATCGCCGACATGCCAAAGCCCAGCTGCATCATCAGCGGCAGCAAAAAGGGATGGGCCCCCTGGGTGATGCGGGTGATCGCCCCGGCAATGACGGAGGTGCCGAAGGTCGGCAGCCGCATCAGCGAGATATCCAGGATGGGCTGGATCGTGCGGCGGGCATGCAGGATGTAAAGCGCGCCCAGGATCGCGCCCAAGGCCAAGAGTGCCAGCGCCAGCATCAGCGCCCCGCGATGGCTGATCAGTTCCAGCCCGAACAGCAGCAGGCCCAGCGACAGGCTGGACAGGAATATGCCGCGAAAATCTGTCTTTGCGGAAACGTCTCCACGGCTATTGGCGATGTAGAGGCTGACCAGCACCACGCCCAGGATGCCGATCGGGACATTGATGTAGAAAATCCAGCGCCAGTTCAGATAGGTGACGAAGAAGCCGCCCAGTGGCGGTCCCAGGATCGGGCCGAGAATGGCGGGAATCAGGACCCAGGAGGTCGCCTGGATCATGTCGCGCTTTTCCACGCTGCGCATCAGCACCAGCCGGCCCACCGGCATCATCAGCGCGCCGCCTATGCCCTGGACGAAGCGCGCCGCCACCAGGAAGGCGACGTTCGGCGCCAGGGCACAGGCTATCGAGCCCAGGGTAAAGAGGATGATGGCGCTGCGAAACACCGTGCGGGCGCCGAACCGGTCGGCGATTCGGCCCGATACCGGAATGAAGATCGCCAAGCTGATCAGATAGGATGTCAGGGCGATGGAAAGACTGGGCGCGGAAACCCCCAGCTCCTGCGCCATGGATGGCAAAGCCGTGGCCAGCACGGTGCTGTCCAGCGTCTCCATGAACAGGGCGGCGCCGACGATCAGGGCAATGGTACGGAAATGCGGGCGTGGCTCGGACATGGCCGCTGTATACAAAAAGACGATCCGGTTTAGGCCCGGCTCAGGTGATGCGCAAGACGTCTGGCAGGCAGCAGGGAAAGCCATACGCCGCATCAGCAAAAAGGGCCCCGGCAGGGCCGGCGCCCTTCTCTGCTTCAGAACGCCTTCGGCTAGTAGCGATAACCGTAGCCGTCATAGCCATAGCGCTGGCGATAGCGCAGCGGAGGCGGCGGGGGCGGGCCGTAGCCATAGCTGTCATAGTAGCGATCGCTGTAGCGGTCGCGTTGGGACGAGGCTGCGATCGCGCCCAGGGCAAGAAGCCCAAGGCTCAGGCCGAAGATTGCGGCGCCATTGCCGCCAGCCCGCGGTGATGGCCGCCACCGCGATGGTAGGGCTGGGCAGCGGCGGCCGTGGCACCCAGCAGCGACAAGGCAAGGGTGGCGCATATCAGGCGTTTCATGGACTTCGGTCCTTTCCTTTGCGCGCTTCGACGAAGCGTGGCTGGACGTCATCTGGCGTCGTTGCCATGGACAATGACGCACCGGCCCTGAACCCGATCTGAGGGGGCCGTTCATCTGGCGTACAGGAAGGTTCCGGTATCCGACCGGACAAAGAAAAAGGGCCCCCGTATCCGAGGGCCCTGATTCTTGACTGTGTGCTTTTTTGACTAGTTCGAGAAGCGCACGCCGACGCGATACATGCGGCCGATCACGTCATACAGCGTGTTGTTCGGATTCTGCGCACCCGTATCCGGAGGAATGACGTTCGTCAGGTTGTCGACCTTGGTGTAGAGCTGGGTGCCTTCAGAGACATTCCAGTTCAGGCCAACGTCCAGGTACAGGATAGAAGACACCTTGTTGAAGTTGATGGTCGGGGTCTGCGTGGTCGGAACCGGGCAGGTGCCAGGCGCGCAGACGAGCGTGTTCTTGTTGGTGAATCGACCACCAGCATACCAGCGCTCCGTCACCGTGATGCCCCAGACGTCGTTCTGGTAGCTCTGGGTGTTCTGCAACTTCCAGGTCAGGGTGTTACCGCCAGATTGGTTGTAGGTCTGGCTGTTGCCACCGCCGCCCAAAACGCCAGCGAGTTCAACATTTCTCTGGGTACCGCGGATGCCGGTGTCCGTGACGAACTTGCTGATGTTGCCGGCCAGCGAGCGGAAGGTGAACTGACCGGGGATGTCGTAATCCTGCAGGTCGAACTGGTAGCTGGCTTCGATGTCGAAGCCTTCCACAACAAGAGAACCCGCATTGAAAGCCTTGGAGGTAATCGCGGTGATCTGGTTCGGAACGGTGCCGACAAAGCCCGGCCCCGGGGCACCGCCCGGATTGGCAAAGTTCAAATTGACGCCGTTCGCGGTGGTGATGGTGTCCTGGTTACAATAGACGCTGGATCCGCCGGCCACGACCGAGTCGTAGCAGAGCAACATGGCCTGCTGCAGCGACAGGGCATTAATAGCATTCTTGACGCCGATCCGGTAGTAGTCGACCGAGGCTTGGAAGCCGGGGATGAATTCCGGCTGCCACACGATACCGACTTCGGTCGTCTGGGCCTTTTCTGAAAACAGGTTGGGGTTGCCTGTGTTCAGCTGGCGGATGTTTTGGTTATTCTGGCCGGTGAACAGGTTGTTGACACCACCATTGAGACCCTGCGGCGGCGAGAAGAGTTCCGACAGGTTGGGCGCACGAATGTCCCGCGACTGCAGGGCGCGCATGCGCACGCCGGGGATCGGCGTGTCCCAGGTGATACCAACCTTCCAGGTGTTGGCACCCTTGTCCGCCTGGCTGTAGCGAGCATGACGGCCGGCCAGGGTCAGGTCGACCTTGCCCCAGAAGGCGTCGTCGAGCAGCGGGATACCGACTTCCATGAACACTTCGTTGACGTGGAAGCGGCCCTTGCCGTTCTGATAGTTGCCCGCGTTCCAAGCACCGAGCCCGGTGCAATCGATGAACGGATCCGTGCAAGGCTGGTTGACAGTCGCCGGGGTCGAAGCCGTGATACCGGTGGAATAGGGGTCGGCACGCTGGGTGTAATACTCTTCGCGATACTCGTAACCCGCCGCGACGGCGACCGGGCCGGCCCACAGTTCAAGCGGCGAACCATTGACAGCGAAGCTGAAGGCTTCCTGGCGCTGGGTCATGATCGCGACCGGGCCAAGTGTGGTGCCGCCCGGGCCGTTCTGGCCGTCGAAATAGGCGATCGCACTACGGCTGATGTCGGTGCCTGAGAAGGGGTTCCAGGGCACGCAACCTTGCAGCTGAGCAACGCTATTGCGGCAGACGATGTTGCCCAGGCCGTTGAGAATAGCGTCCTGCGACAGGTTGAAGCGCGAGAAAGCGGCCTGCTGCCTGCCGTCGACCACAGGGAGGCCCGACAGCGGCATGTTGTAGATCTTGATGCTGGTGCTGTTCTCGCCGTGCTGGAAGTAGGAGTCCCAGCTCCAGGTCTTGCCGAACAGGTCGAAGGTGCCATTACCGCCAACCACATAGCGGCGCATGGTGCGCGTCAGGAACATCTGCTGGCCGGTGGGGATGTTGGCCCAGCTGCTGGCATAGCTGATGGCGTTGCCCGGATAGAAGGACAAGCAGTTGGCCTGGGTCTGGGTCATGCCCGAACCGAAGGCCGCCTGGCCGCCATTGGCGGCACGCTGGAAGATGCCCGTGCCCGGAAGATAGGCATTGTCGCAACGCAGCGTCATGCCGCTCTTGTTCGAGTTGCCCTGGGCCGGGGTGTTCTGGGTACGGCTGACACCATAGTTCAGAGTGGCGTAGATTTCCGTGGTCGGCGTCAGGTCATACGACGCGCGCATGTAGACGTTGCCGCGTGTGATCGGAGAAATCATGCCCTGGGTGAACTGACGGGTGGATTGCTGGTCACCCGGATCCTGCGGCGTACCGATACAGGTGTTGTTGATCGAGTTGATCAGATTGCCTGCACCGTCGCTATAGCAGGCGCCGGCGAGATCCAGCATGGACGCCTCACCCGTTGAGCTGAAGGTCGTAAAGCGCTTCGGACCGGAGGTGATCAGGCCGTAAGAGGTGGTGCCGGTTTGCTGCGTGGTGTTGTAATAGCTGGTGCGCGGCTGGCCGGCCGGGGTGCTGGCGTCGGTGGAATAGGATGCCGTGCCAGAGTTGCGGGTGAACGGTCGACCACCGATATTGGCCGCGCCCGAACCGTGCTGCTGCGCCTGGGGGAAACGCGGCAGCAGACCGTCGTTGTAGGAATATTCGGTGGCAACCGAGAAGTGGCCACGGCCGCCCAGGAAGGAGGTACCGGCAGCCAACTGGAAAAGGGTCTGGCCCATGTCGCCATAGGTCGACATGCCGCCCTGGGCATTCATCTTGAAGCCTTCGAACTTCTTTTCGGTGACGAAGTTGATCACGCCCGCGACCGCGTCCGAACCCCAGGAGGCCGAGGCACCGCCGGTCACAACGTCAACGCGCTGGACCAGCATCTGCGGCATCTGCGAAACGTCAACCGCGCCGTTGAAGTTACCGCCGATGACGCGCTGGCCGTCCAACAGAACCAGGGTACGCAGCGGCGACAGGCCGCGCATACCGAGCGCGGACAGACCGATCAGGCCGGTGGTGGTCGAACCGGTATTGTAGCCAACACCGGTCGAGCCCTGGAGGGCGGGCAGTTCGGTGATGGCGTTGAAGATATTCGGCTTGGCCGAAGCTTCCAGATCGGCCGCGCTCACAACCGTGGTGGGGGTCGGCGCATTGAAGCCGGCAGCCTGCAAACGGGTGGACGAAACAACAACCGTTTCGACGCCTTCCTGCGCCAAGGCGGCACCGGCGCCCAGCGCCAGAAAGGCCGCGCTACCAACAAGTCGCGCACGCGTCTTCGTCAAACCGTAATTCATAGGATATTCCCCTGGACGTTTTTCTTCCGGCACGATGCCGAACTACGGGGCTTGGATAGCAGACCAGCGCGCTGATAATCGAGAGAATATTCGCGAAAAAAGCAGTCTTCAGGCGTGGAAAGGGCCGAACGTCACATTAATGCAACGGCAAAAGTGTCGCCTATTTTATGCTGCGCCGCACACTAAAAATCTGCTCCTGTCGAGACTTTGCCTGGAATTTGGCAGAACGCCTGTGTTTTCTGGGCATTTTCAGTCGCCAAGGGTGCGCGCCCGCATTCGCCACCCTTCCAACGCTATTACATAAGTAAGACCTCCGCATACGCTGAATGATGATTATCCGCCTACGGACTGAATGCCATTTGCGGGGAATCACCAGCCGTGAGTCGGACATCCCGAATTTTCGCCCGCGGACGCCCCTCGCGGCAGCGTTGACTTTTGGCGGACCGCTGGAGAAACCCAGACAATGAACATTTTGGGTCTGCATTTCGGGCACGATGCCGCCGTCTGCGTGCTTCGCGACGGCCAGATTGCGGCCTATGTGATGCGAGAGCGCCATGCGCGCATCAAGCATGCGATTTCCCTGGAGTTCAAAACCATCCAGGCCGCCATGGATGCCGCGCAGCTGGGCTGGGACCAGCTTGATTACTGCGCGATCACATCAACGCAGAATGTCGAACTCATTATCGACGATCCGGACGCCTTCTCCATCGCGCTGCGCAGCCATGCCGGTCATAGTGCGCCGCGCACGCTGGTCGATCCCGCCCATGCGCAGGACAGGGTTCGCAACAGCCTGCAAAGCCATTCGCTGATGGATGTTTTCTACAATCCGGTCCATTCAAAATCCTTCGTCCGGCACAGTTATCGCAACGCGTTTCCGGAGCATCGCAACCGCCGCGCCGAAGACTTCCACCGCTTTGGAACGCTGGACGTCTATGCGGACAGTCCATTGTGGCCCGGCGCGACACTGGCCGGAATTTCCGCGACAGACTTTTCCGCCATGCTGGGCGACAGCGCCACCCGCCATGGCTTTCACCATCCCGTTACGGTTCAGATCGCCGGTCATGAATTGCCGGGCTATTTCATTGCCCATCACATGGCGCATGCCGCGTCGAGCTACTACCAGTCCGGTTTCGACAATTCCGCGATCCTCACGCATGACGGATTCGCCAGCGGCTATGGCTATCTGAGCGGAATGTTCCTCTGGGCCGAAGCCAACCGGATCTATCCGGTGACGCCGCATCATCTGGCTCTGGGCGGCCTGTACGACTTTATGGGCACGACGCTT
>JBEGVG010000016.1:0-22681 GCA_041178445.1 Pseudomonadota bacterium
GCCTACCGCTGACGGTCGGCAGCGTTGCTGCCGACCTGCTGGGCGGACGCTCATGCAGCGCGAACGATCTTGTGCGCGTCCCACACCAGCACCAGCGCCTCGACCAGCCTATCCATCATGGCATCGGTATGGGCGGGCGACGGGGTGAAGCGCAGCCGCTCGGTACCGCGCGGCACGGTGGGATAATTGATCGGCTGAACATAGACGCCGTGATCTTTGAGCAGCGAATCCGAAACCGCCTTGCACAGCGCCGCATCGCCGATCATCAGCGGCACGATATGGCTGGGGCTCTCCATCAGCGGCAGGCGGGCGGCGGCGAACTTCTTTTTCAAGGTCGCGGCGCGTTCGGCCAGCGCCTCGCGCTCGGCATTGCTCGACTTCAGGTGACGGATCGAGGCCAGCGTGCCCGCCGCGATGGCCGGGGCCAGCGAGGTGGTGAAGATGAAGCCCGGCGCGAAGCTGCGGATACAGTCCACCAGTTCGGCGCTGGCGGCGATATAGCCGCCCATCACGCCGAACGCCTTGGCCAGCGTGCCCTCGATGATGTCGATGCGGTGCATGGTGCCGTCGCGCGCCGCAATGCCGGCCCCGCGCGGCCCATACATGCCAACACTATGGACTTCGTCGATATAGGTCAGGGCGCCATACTTTTCGGCCAGATCGCAGATCTCGGCGGTGGGCGAGAATTCGCCCTCCATGGAATAGACGCTTTCAAAGGCGATCAGCTTGGGCGCGGCGGGATTGGCCGCCTGCAGCAGCTCCTCCAGATGCGCCATGTCATTGTGGCGGAAAACATACTTGGCGGTGCCGCCATGGCGGATGCCTTCGATCATCGAGGCATGGTTGAGTTCGTCGGAAAAGATGATCAGCCCTGGCAGGACCTTGGACAGGGTCGACAGCGTGGCGTCATTGGAGACGAAGCCGCTGGTGAACAGCAGCGCCGCTTCCTTGCCGTGCAGGTCGGCCAGTTCGCGTTCCAGCTCGACATGATAGTGGGTGGTGCCGGAGATATTGCGGGTGCCCCCGCTGCCGGCCCCCACCGCGTCCACCGCCTCATGCATCGCCGCCAGAACCTTGGGATGTTGGCCCATGTTCAGATAGTCGTTGGAACACCAGACGGTGATCGGCTTGCCGCCGGTATCCGTACGACCGGTATAAGAGGCTTGGGGAAAAGCACCGCGTTGGCGCAAGATGTCGGCGAAGACGCGGTAGCGGCCTTCGCGCTTGAGGGCCGTCAGGGCATCCTGGAAGCTGGTTTTGTAGGAAAATGCCATGCGCTATCTTCTCAGGGGTGTTCTCGAAGGACCCTCGTTTCTACCACCATACCCCAGAACAAGCCCCTGATTCCATGCAATTTGTCACATGACAGTACCCCTTTGGGGCCTCGCATTCGTGGTCGGTTCCGCCGCGATTTTGTGGCTGGTTTCGCTGCGCATCCGCGATGTCAGCATCATCGATATCTTCTGGGCACCCGGAATCGCCGGGGTGGTGGATATTGCCGCCCTCATGGGCGAGGCCAGCGGCCCAAGGGTTTCTGCCGCGCTTTTTCTGGTGAATCTTTGGGCCGTGCGGCTGGCCGCCCACATCTTTGCCCGCCGTTCTTTGCCAGGAACGGGCGAGGATCATCGCTATGCCGCGATGCGCCATCAATTCGGTCCGCGCTGGTGGTGGTGGAGCCTGGTGCAGGTTTTTTTATTGCAAGCCATTCTCATGTGGTTCATCGCAGCGCCGCTGGTGGCGGTGATGCTGTCCGGCCGGGGTCCGATGGGGATGCTGGATTATCTGGGCGTGGCAATCGCCGCGACGGGGCTTTTGTATGAGGCGCTGGCCGATGTGCAGCTGGCGCGGTTCCGCCTGAATCCGGACAACAAGGACAAGGTCATGGATCGGGGATTGTGGCGCTGGTCGCGCCATCCCAACTATTTCGGCGAAGCCGTGCTGTGGTGGGGATTCTTCCTGATCGGCTTTGCGGCCAGCGGCGCCTGGTGGCTGGTCCTCAGCCCGCTGGTGGTGACGCTGCTGCTGTTGCAAGTTTCCGGCGTAACGCTGATGGAAGACAAGATCGAAGACCGCCGCCCCGCCTATGCCGACTACAAGCGCAGGGTCAGCGCCTTTGTGCCGTGGCCGCCAAAGCTCTAGAGGCTTAAAGCCGGAAGCGGACCTGGTCGATCCAAAAGCGTTCCAGACGCTTGAGGGTGACGTTCAGGCTGTCGAGATGATCGGCGCCGACATTGCCCACCGCTTCCAGCGAACCCAGATGGCGGTCGAACAGTTCGCGCAGCATGTCGCGGACCGCCTCGCCCTTGCGGGTCAGGCGCACCAGCACCGAGCGACGATCGGCTTCCGAACGCTCATGGTGGATGTAGCCACCCTCGACCAGCTTCTTGAGATTGTAGGAAACGTTCGAGCCGAGATAGTGACCCCGGGTGCGAAGTTCGCCCGCCGTCAGCTCCTGATCGCCGACATTGAACAGCAGCAGCGCCTGGACCGAGTTGATCTCGCGTTCGTCGCGGCGATCCAGCTCGTCCTTGATCACATCGAGAAGCTGGCGATGCAGCCTCTCAACGAGATTGAGAGTCTCAAGGTAATATTTGCGTACCGAAGAAGCGCTACCCAGCGCCGCCGCGGCTTGCGGTTTGGCCATCGCCGTCATTTGCTTTCCCCGCTTTTTGCAGGGCCCACCTATTGTTAGGACCAGACTAGGGGGGATGTCTTAAGGACGCGTAAAACGCGCGCGCGTGGCCGAAACACTTTCCCAGACGGCGTGATTGTGTCGCGCTATGGCAAAGAAAGCGTAAACAGTTTTACGATAATCAGAATAACTCGTTTTCGCCCAGCGATGCAAAAAATCCATCCAGATCAGCAACGCCGGCCAGCGCCGAAGGCTGCCATTTGGGATTGCGATCCTTGTCGATCAGCGCCGCGCGCACGCCTTCGCGGAAATCATGGCCGGGCAACAGCCGTAGCGCCAGGCGATATTCCATTGCCAGGCATTGTTTCAAATCGAGATGCGCGGCGGTCCGGATCTGACGATAGACGAGCTTCAGGGATGTGGGCGAGCGCATGCGAATGGACTGGGACGTCTGACGCGCGAAATCGCCGCCGTCGCGGTCCAGCCGTTCCAGGATTGCTTCCACCGACGAAGCTAAAAAAATGGTCTGGATATGGCGGCGCTGTGCGGCAAGTGCGCCCTCGGGAGCCTTGCGCGCAAACTTGCGTACCGCTTCCTCCACCGCCCTGCCCTCGGCCAGCGCATCCAGCAGCCCATCAAAGTCATCACGGCTGACGGCATGGGTGACAAGCCCGGCGGGCAGAGCATCACCCAGCCCGATGCGCGCCCCGGTCAGCGCCAGATACAGGCCCATCTCGCCGGGCGCGCGGGCGAGGAAATAACTGCTGCCGACATCAGGAATGAATCCGATCACCGTTTCGGGCATGGCGAAATCCAGCGAGGCATCGGCCAGCCGATAGCGTCCATGCACCGACACGCCCGCCCCGCCGCCCATGGTGATGCCGTGCAAAAGCGCGACATAGGGTTTGGGATAGGCGCCGATCAGGGCGTTGAGATGATACTCGTCGCGCAGCAGCATGGCGCCCTCGCCGGTACCCGCCACCACCGACTGCTGCACGGCGCGGATATCGCCGCCGGCGCAGAAGGCACGATCCCCGGCGCCCCGGATCGCCACGCACCCGACCGTATCATCCGCCGCCCAGGCGGAAAGCTGCCCCGCCAGCGCGTTAATCATCCCATGGGTCAGCGCGTTCAGCGCGGCGGGCCGGTCCAGGGTGAGAAGCCCCAGACTGCCCCGTTTTTCGGTCTTTATATGCGGGTCGCTGGTATCCATCTGGGCCCAACCCTTGCGCGGCAGGGTGCGAATTGGCAAGAGACGGACACGATGAGCACTTATCCCGTTACCCGGATGCGGCGCCTGCGCCGCCATGACTGGACGCGCCGCCTGGTGGCGGAAACCAGCCTGTCGCCGGCCGACTTCATCTGGCCGATATTCGTGATCGATGGCCAGAACAAGCGCGAGCCCATCGCCTCCATGCCGGGGGTCGAACGGCTGTCGGTGGACCTGGCCGTGGCCGCCGCCAGGGAAGCGTCCGCGCTGGGCATTCCGGTCATCGCGCTGTTCCCGCTGACGCCGGCCGCGCTGAAGACCGAAGACGGATGCGAAGCGGTCAATCCGGACAATCTGGTGTGCCGCGCCGTCAAGGCCATCAAGTCGGCGGTGCCCGAGATCGGCATATTGTGCGATGTGGCGCTGGACCCCTATACCAGCCACGGCCATGACGGGGTGCTGCACGATGGCGATGTGCTCAACGACGCCACCGTGGACATTCTGGTGCAGCAGGCGCTGGTGCAGGTGGAAGCGGGCTGCGATATCATCGCCCCTTCCGACATGATGGATGGCCGCATCGGCGCCATTCGGGGCGCACTGGAAAAGGCCGGGCATCACAATATCCTGCTGATGGCCTATGCCGCCAAATATGCGTCGGCCTTTTACGGCCCGTTCCGCGACGCGGTGGGATCGGGAAAAATCCTGACCGGCGACAAGCGCACCTATCAGATGGACCCGGCCAATGGCGACGAAGCTATGCGCGAAGTGGCGCTCGATCTGGCCGAAGGCGCCGACATGGTGATGGTCAAGCCGGGCATGCCCTATCTGGATCTGGTGCGTCGGGTGAAGGACCGCTTTGGCGTGCCGACCTTCGCCTATCAGGTGTCGGGCGAATACGCGATGCTGTCGGCGGCGTTCGAAAAAGGCTGGCTGGACCGTGAGCGTGCCATGCTGGAGTCGCTCACCTGCTTCAAGCGCGCGGGCGCCAGCGGCATTCTCACCTATTTCGCGGTCGAAGCTGCGAGGCTTTTAAAGAAGTAACTAGTCGCGGCTGGTGGCGAACAGGCTGCGCAGGATGATTTCCGCGCGCGCCGGCAGCACATGCAGGCCCGAACGGCGCTGGCCCAGATCGATCACATTCTCCAGCACCAGCATGGCAAGACCATGGACGCTGGCCCACACCGCCAGCCCCAACGCGCTGTCATGCAGCGCATTGCCGATTTCCTCGCCGATGGAATCGGCCTTCAGCCCCAGGGCGGGAAACTGGTCGCGGTTGGCCAGCTGGCCGCCGAACATCAGTCGCGCCAGCGCCGGACGCTGGGCGACGAAGCGCATATAGGCGGCGCCGATATTGGCGATCTTTTCCGATTCCACGCCTTGCGCCTTGGCCGCTTCGGCAATCGCCATGCGCAATTCGTCAAAGCCTTCGACCGAAAGTTCGACCAGCAGCGCCTCGTGATTGGGAAAATGCCGATAGGGCGCGGCATGGCTGACGCCCGCCTTGCGGGCCACCGCGCGCAGGGTCAGCGCCGCCAGCGACTCTTCTTCGAGTATGGTGCGCGCCGCTTCCAGCAGACCGTTGCGCAAATCGCCGTGATGATAGCCGCGTCCACCCTTGCCGGACGGCGGGGGCGCCGTTCCGGAGAGGGCATCCTGCTCACTCATGTCATGCCTCGTGCTTAACCCTTATTGCCTTTGCGCACGGTCTCCTGGCGCACGAAAAGGCTGGACGTATCCCAGCGCTTGCCCCCCAAATTCTCGACTTCGGCATAGAACTGATCGACCACCGCGGTCACCGGCAGGCTGACACCCTGCTTGCGCGCTTCGTCCAGCGCGATGGCCAGATCCTTGCGCATCCATTCCACCGCAAAGCCGTGATTGTATTCGCCCGCAGCCATGGTCTTGATGCGGTTTTCCATCTGCCAGCTTTGCGCGGCGCCCTTGGAAATCACTTCGGTCACCGCTTCGATGTCCAGGCCGGCGGCGCGCATCAGGCTGTAGGCTTCCGCCATGCCCTGCACGATGCCGGCGATGCAGATCTGGTTGGCCATCTTGGTGAGCTGGCCCGAACCGGCCGGGCCCAGCCGCTTGGCCAGCTTGGTGTAGACCGCCATCACCGGTTCGACCTTGGCATAACCCGCCTCGCTGCCGCCGCACATGATGCCCAGCTTGCCGTTGACCGCGCCCGCCTGGCCGCCGGAGACCGGCGCATCGACGAAATCAAAGCCGCGTTTTTCCGCTTCCGCCGCCAGCTCGCGCGCGATGTCGGCGCTGGCCGTGGTGTGGTCAACGAACAGAGCGCCCTTTTTCATGGCATCGAACGCGCCATTTTTGCCCAGCGTCACCTGACGCAGGTCGGAATCGCGGCCCACGCAGCAAAAGACGATATCCTGATCCTTGGCGGCTTCGGCCGGCGTCGGCGCCGATTTGCCGCCATACTCGGCGACCCACTGCTTGGCCTTGTCGGGATTGCGGTTATAGACCGTGACGTCATGGCCGCCCTTTTGCAGATGGCCCGCCATCGGGTAACCCATCACGCCCAGGCCAATGAATGCAGTTTTCATTTTAGTCCACCATCTTAGGAGTTGCGCCGGCGGCGAAAGGCAGCGGCGTCCGATACAGGCGCAAAAATTGCCTGAGCGCGCGGCATCTTAAGAAAGAATCCGGCTTTGCCAACCCATGGGAAATAAGTGCGTTCTGGGGCATCTATTCGCCCGCCGCCGCGATTCGGGCCACAGGCTCCGTGGTCATGCGCGCCTTCATGTGGAGCAGCACGTCGATCGCCTTGTCGACGGCTGCTTGATCCAGGCCGTCGGTCAGCTCGGCATGCAGATCGTTCTTGTAGCGCTGAATTTCCGCCAGGATCGGCTGGGCCGCCGGCAGCAGATGCAGGCGGCGGATACGCCGGTCGGCGGGATCGAGACGCCGCTCCAGCAAGCCGCGGGCTTCCAGCCGGTCCACCAGCCGGCCCACCGTGATGGGCTCGACCTCGCAGATCGCCGCCATTTCGTTCTGGGTCATGCCGGGCTGGCGCGAAAGCCGCGCCAGAATCACGCCCTGGGCGCGGGTCATGCCATAGGTGCGCGCCCAGCGGTCGAACCGGGTGCGCATCAGCCGGGCGACATCGTAAAGCTCAACCAGAAGCTCGGGTTTCATGGCCGGAAACCTAAGCCGCGTTATAATAACGTGCAAGACAATAAGGCGAGTTTTCCCGCACCGATAAAGCGCATCGTTGCAGGACAAATGGCCGGCCCGGAGTTGTCCGGACCGGCCTCGAAGTCTTTCTGAACTTTTAGAAGCCCGAGCCCTGGATATTCTTCCAATGCGCCAGCACCGCCTTCACGGCGTTTTCCGGCAGCGGCGCATAGTCCAGGCCCAGGGCAAGCTTGTCCCCCTTCTCCAGGCCCCACTGGAAAAACTTCAGCGCGGCGGTGGTGGCCTGCTTGTCCGGCGGATTCTTGTACATCAGGATGAACACGGTGGCGGTGATCGGCCAGGCTTCGTCGCCCGGCTGGTCGATGAAGAGGACATAGAAGTTGTTCTTCGCCGCAGCGCCCCAGTCAGCGTTCTGCGAAGCCTGACGCATCCCCGCCACGGTGGGCTGCACGATATTGCCGGCACGGTTGATCAGCTTCACGTGCGACAGGCGATTGGTTTTGGCATAGGCGTATTCGACATAGCCGATCGAGCCGCCGATCTGCGCCACGTTGCCGGCCACGCCTTCATTGCCCTTGGCGCCGATGCCGGTGGGCCAGTCGATCGCGGTGTCCGCGCCGACTTGCTCACGCCATTCGGGGCTAATGCGGCCCAGATACGACGCAAACTGAAAGGTGGTGCCCGACCCGTCCGAACGATGCACCACCGTGATGGCGCGGTTCGGCAGGTTGACGCCCGGGTTCAGCTTCACGATGGCCGGATCATTCCAGCGCGCAACCTTGCCCATGAAGATGTTGGCGAGCGTGGTGCCGTCCAGGGTGAGCTGGCCCGGGGCGATGCCCGGGACATTGATCACCGGCACGACCGCGCCGATCACCAGCGGAAACTGGACCAGGTCAAACTGGTTCAGTTCCTTTGAGGTCAAGGGCTTGTCGGTAGCGCCAAAGGTCACCGTCTTGGCCTTGATCTGGGCGATGCCGCCGCCCGAACCGATTGAGGCATAGTTCACCTGGTCCCCCGACAGGCCCTTATAAGCGGCAGCCCATTTCGAGGCGATCGGGAACACGAAGCTGGAACCGGCGCCGGTGATATTCACAGCGCTGGCGGATGTCGCCAGCATGGTGAGCGCGGCGAAGGCCCCCACCAGAGCCTTGTAAGTCTTTTTCATTCTGTCTTCTCCATTTGGGAGCGTGGCTCCCGTTTCTAGTTAGTTCGAGAACTGCAGGCGGACGCCCGTGATCCCCAGGTCCTGGCTCTGGTTGGTACGCGCGGTGGCCGAACCCCGATCAACCGAAACCCAGCTCTGGTGAACCTGCAGCTTGACGTTGCGGTTCATGTACCAGTTCACGCCGATGTCGAAAGTACGCTCTTTGCCGCCTACAATGCCGGCCAACTGGGTCGCGGTCTGAGTCCGGGTGGGATTCCAGTCGAGATCGATGTAGCTATAGCGCGCCGCCAGTTCCCAGGTGCCCCAGCTGTCGCCATTCAGCGAGAAGGGACGCGACGGCACCGGCTGCTGCCAGCCGCCGATTTCATTGTTGAGCGCTGCAACGGTGTAGGGCCGGGTTTCGCCAGTGATGATCCACGAGCCGTGGACAAACCAGCCCTGGAAGGTCGGGTTATCAGCAACAGCGCGGAACGGTTGGCCGGCGCAGTTGCCACCAAGGAAGGTGGCAGTTTCGTTACCGCAGCGGCGATCCAAGGTGAATTGGGTCCATTCACCGCCTAGGTAGAAGTTCTCGTAGTTACCGGCCAGGTCGAAGGCGATCAGGTCGGCGGTCTGGGCGGCGATGCCGCCGGTCGACACTAAGCGGGTACCGTCGACGCGGATCTGGGGACGGTCCTGCAGGTTGATGGTCGTCGAGCCTCCGCCGGCATTGGTACCGCTGTTGAAGACATGGGCGACGCTCATGCCCCAAGCCAGGTTCGACGGACCGTTGGACCAGATGCGGTGGCCGAGACGGAGCAGCCCTTGGGCCTGTTCGTCGCCGCCATTGCCGCGGCCCGTAGCGTTGTGGGATTTGCCACCGGTGAAATAAACCGTGGCATTGATGGCGTCGCCGGCCCAGAACACGTCAGGCTTGGCCCAACCGACTTCGGCGCCGCGGCGCGCATCGTTGCCGCCGAACACATCAGCACCGATGTTGACGGTTTCCGGACGCTCCAGGAACATCAGGTTGCCCGACGAGGTATTGCCTTCGAGCTGGAAGGCGGGTTCGATGATGCCGAAGCTGAAATGCCAGTTCGGAATGCCGATGTAATGGACGACGGCCTTGGAGAGTTCGAGACCTTCGACGCCGCTGCCGCCGACATTGATGCGGAATTCATAGGCGAAGTCGTTATAGGCCTTGCCTTCAACGCCCAGATAGGCGCGGCGCACGCCCATGCTGGTGGCCAGGTCGCGCGGGCCCGCGAAGCCGGCGGGCTGCTGATCCTGCTGGAAAGCGCCAAAGTCGGTCTGGAAGCGGGTGCGCAGCGACATGGTGAAACGACCGTCGCCGGTCAGGAAAGTCGGGCGGCCGTTGTCATAGGTCAGGTTGGCGTACTGATATTGCTGCTCCAGGGTGGAAAGGCGGGTCCGGTCGGCGCGGCCGCGTTCGTCGCGGGCCGCCAGCGCGTCTTCCAGCGCCTGTACGCGCATCGCCAGGTCGCTGGTTAAAGAGGCGCTTGAAGTAGGCTGTGTCACATTCTGCGCCAGCACCAGATTCGGCCTTACCGGCGCATGTGCCCGCGCATCCTTCTTGGTTTCAGCGGCCAAGGCCCCCGAGGCTGCCAAGGCGACGGCCGCAACGCCTGCCATCAGAACCCGTGTCCCAATTCTCATACCCAGTCCCTCTGTGATCCGCGCATGTCGCGCGTGGGTTCAATCGCAGGGGGTCGCTACAGTAGCGTGATATTTCCATGACATTTGCGTGACATAGCTGGCGGACGGCAAAACTGCCCGAGGCCAAGGGACTCTCGCCTGTGGATATCACCCGCCCACAACGCCGGCAAAACAGATTGACCCGCAATAAATATTTCTATAATTCGTGAAATATAGAATAGTTATGAAATCCCCTCACATCGTCACAAAAGATCCGGAGCTGATGCCATGGCAACCATGCGAACCGCCAATGCTGTCGATGCCCTGTCCGCCCTGGCGCATGAAGGCCGCCTATCGATTTTCAAGCTGCTGGTTAGCGCGGGCACAGATGGCGTGGCGGCGGGGTTGATCGCGCGCAAACTTGATATGCTTCCGAGCACCCTGTCAGCAAGCCTGACCATCCTCAGCAATGCGGGACTTGTGGCCTCCTGCCGCAAAGGCCGCTCGATCATCTATTCGGCGGACTTTGCCCAGATGAGCAAGCTGCTGGGATTTTTGATGGAGGATTGCTGCAGGGGCAACGCCGCCATCTGCGCGCCGCTGGCGCAAATCGCAAACCGCGCGGCCTGCTGCGCCTAGGAGAAGCCATGTCTGATGACCGTTTCAACATCCTGTTCCTCTGCACCGGCAATTCGGCGCGTTCCATTTTGGCGGAGGCGATCATGAACAAGGTGGGGGAAGACCGCTTCCGAGCCTATTCCGCCGGTTCGCAGCCCAATGACACGGTGAATCCGCATGCGCTCAAGCTGCTGGACAAGGTGGGCCATGACACCAGCACCTTTCGTTCCAAGCCCTGGGACGAGTTCGCCAGGCCGGGCGCGCCGAAGCTCGATTTCGTCATCACCGTTTGCGACAATGCGGCGGGCGAAGTCTGCCCCGCCTGGCCCGGCCAGCCCATGACGGCGCATTGGGGCCTGCCCGATCCCGCCGCTGTGAAAGGGACCGAGGTCGAAATCGCCCTCGCCTTTGCCGACACCTACCGGATGCTCAGCAACAGGATCGGCGCCTTTGCCAATCTGAAACACGCCGCGCTGGACCGCATGTCGCTGCAGAACCGCATGAATGAAATCGGAAAACTGGGCGCGTGATCACGATTTATCACAATCCGGGTTGCGGCAGGTCGCGCAACAAGCTGGCGATGATCCGCAATTCGGGGGCCGAACCGCGCGTCATCGAATATCTCAAGACGCCGCCCAGCCGGGCCGAACTGGCCGATCTGATCGCGCGCATGGGAATCACGCCGCGCCAGCTGTTGCGCGAAAAGGGCACGCCCTATCACGAACTCGGCCTTGACGACCCCAAATGGACCGACACGCAGCTGATGGATTTCATGATGGCCCATCCCATCCTGATCAACCGCCCCATCGTGGTCACGCCGCTGGGCACCCGGCTCTGCCGCCCTTCGGAAGTGGTGCTCGACATCTTTCCCGACCCGCAGCAATCCGCCTTCACCAAGGAGGATGGCGAGCAGGTGGTCGATGCCGCGGGCAATCGGGCGAAGGCATGAGCGACGGCATCGCCCTCGTCCCGCCATCCGAAGCGCCGGCCCGTCCCGGCATCAGCTTCTTCGAGCGCTGGCTGACACTGTGGGTGGCGCTGTGCATCGTCGCCGGCATCACGCTCGGCTCGTGGCTGCCGGGCGTGTTTGAGACGATCGCCGCGGCGGAGGTTGCCCGGGTCAACCTCGTCGTCGCGGTGCTGATCTGGCTGATGATCGTGCCGATGCTGCTGAAGATCGACTTCGCTTCGCTGGGCTCGGTCCGCAAGCATTGGAAAGGCGTCGGCACCACGCTGTTCATCAACTGGGCGGTCAAGCCCTTCTCGATGGCGCTGCTCGGCGCCATGTTCATCGGCTGGCTGTTCGCGCCGCTGCTGCCCGCCGACCAGATATCCTCCTATATCGCCGGGCTGATCCTGCTCGCAGCGGCGCCGTGCACCGCGATGGTCTTCGTCTGGTCGAACCTGTGCGACGGCGATCCGAACTACACCTTGTCGCAGGTCGCGCTCAACGACGTGATCATGGTGTTCGCCTTCGCGCCGCTCGTCGGGCTGCTGCTCGGTGTCGCCTCGATCGCCGTACCCTGGGACACGCTGCTGCTCTCGGTCTTACTCTACATCGTGCTGCCGGTGATCGCCGCGCAGATCCTGCGGCGCGGGGTCCTGGCCGGGGGCGGACAAGGCGCGCTCGACCGGCTGCTCAAGGCGCTCGGGCCGGTTTCGCTGTCGGCGCTGCTCGCGACACTGGTGCTGCTGTTCGGCTTCCAGGGCGAGCAGATTCTGGCCCAACCGCTGGTGATCGGGCTGCTGGCGGTGCCGATCCTCATTCAGGTCTATTTCAATGCCGGGCTCGCCTATTGGCTGTCGAAACGTCTGGGCGTCGCCTGGTGCGTCGCTGCGCCCGCCGCGCTGATCGGCGCGTCGAACTTTTTCGAGCTCGCGGTGGCGGCCGCCATCTCGCTGTTCGGATTGAACTCCGGGGCGGCACTGGCGACCGTGGTCGGCGTACTGGTCGAGGTGCCGGTGATGCTCTCTGTCGTCGCCCTCGTGAAGCGCAGCCGCGGCTGGTACGAGCGCGCGCCCGTCTGATCCTCCCACTTTCGGTATCTCTCGCCATGCGCCTTCGAACCCTTGCCGATCCCGACCATCTGCCCGCGCTTGATCCGAACTTCGTCCACCAGCGTCCGGCACTCGGGCTTGGCGCGTTGGCGCCGCCGCCCCGCATCCTGCTTCTCTATGGCTCGTTGCGGCAGCGCTCCTATTCGCGCCTGTGTGGAAGAAGCGGCCCGCCTGCTGCAATTCTTCGGTGCCGAGACGCGAATATTCGATCCCAGCGACCTGCCCCTGCCCGACCAGTACCTCAAAGACGATCATCCCGCCGTGCACGAGCTGCGGACACATTCCATGTGGTCCGAGGGCCAGGTGTGGTGCAGTCCGGAACGCCACGGCCAGATCACCAGGGTGATGAAGGCGCAGATCGACCATCTGCCGCTGGCGCTTGGCGGCATGCGCCCGACTCAGGGCCGCACTTTGGGCGTGATGCAGGTTACCGCGGGGTCGCAATCCTTCAACACGGTCAACACCCTTCGCGTGCTGGGGTGCTGGATGCGGATGTTCACCATCCCCAACCAGTCCAGCGTCGCCAAGGCATTCAACGAGTTCGATGCCGACGGCCGAATGCGGCCATCATCCTATTACGACCGGATCGTCGATGTGATGGAGGAACTGGTGCGGTTCACCATCCTGATGCGGCCGCACACCGCGCAGCTGGTGGACCGCTATTCCGAGCGCAAGGACGCGGGCGAGAAGGCGGCAAAGGCCGCCCTCTTGGTGGACGCGGCACTCAAACAGGACAGCTAGCGTCAGCTCTGCGCCAGCGCGCCATACTTGCCCTGGAAATAGACCAGCGGCGCGCCCGCGCCGTCATGCTGGGCGAAACGCTGCACCCGTCCCAGCAGAATGGCGTGATCGCCGGCGTCCTGCACGCTTTCACGGGTGCATTCGAAGATCGCCAGCGCATCGGCCAGGGCCGGCGGGCCCAGCTCGGTGGCGATCAGCGCGATGCCGTCCAGACTGTGTTCGCCAGGACCCGCCAGCCGCGCCGACACCGCCCGGTGCCCCGCCGCCAATATTGAGATGGTGAAACCCGGAGCATTGGCAAAAAAGGGATAGCGACGCGAACGCCGGTCGATGCACCACAGCACCAGCGGCGGGTCGAGCGACACCGAGGTGAAGGAGTTGACGGTAATCCCGATATGGGACGCTTCGCTTGAACCAGGGGCGGCGTCCGCCGCCGGGGAAGCCGCCGTCATCACCGCAATCCCGGTGGGAAAACAGCCCAGCGCGCTGCGAAAGCCGCGAATATCGAAGGTCATAACCGTCCTAACCAGCCCCGCTTCACACTCGGTTAAGCGGGATTATGCATGATCGGCAAAGGTTAGGCGACCCGGCGAAAAGACCGCAAGCCAAAACCAGGGTGTTTTTCACAGGTGGGCATAGTATGGCCGGCAATAACGCGGTCGTTATCAAGCGCATTAAAAAGGGCGGACATGGCGGCCATCACGGCGGCGCCTGGAAAGTCGCCTATGCCGACTTCGTCACCGCGATGATGGCCTTCTTTCTGTTGATTTGGCTGATCAATACCACCACCCCCGAACAGAAACGCGGCATCGCCGACTATTTCGCGCCCCAGTCCATCGCCCAGACCGTATCGGGCAGCGGTGGTGTTCTGGGTGGCAAAGTGATGGGCGAAGACAGCGCCCATGCCGGCGGCGCCCAGTCGGTGATGCAGAAACAGTCGCCGCCCTCGCCTTTCGACACCAAGAAGGCACTTGCCGATGGCGCCACCGAAGGCGGCGCCAATGGCGAAGCGGTCGACAACGCCAATGCGCGCTCCAAGCAGGACGGCGAATTCGCCCATGCCGCCGAAGCCATCCGCCAGTCGATGCAGGACAATCCCGACCTCGCCAATCTCTCCCATCAGGTCATTCTGGAAAACACGCCGCAGGGCCTGCGCATCCAACTGGTGGACCAGGATGGCCGCCCCATGTTCCAGCAGGGCTCGACCCAGCCCATGCCCTACACCCGCAAACTGCTGGCCGCGGTGGGCGGTATCGTCTCGCAGCTTCCCAACCGGGTTTCGATCAGCGGCCATACCGGCGGCAATGACGTAAACGCCACGGGAAGCGACTGGGAGCTGTCGGCCTCCCGTGCCAACCAGGCGCGCGCCTTGCTGCAGACCGGCGGCCTGGGCTCGGACCGAATCTACGAAGTGGCGGGCAAGGCCGGCTCCGAACCGCTGCTGCCCGAAAATCCCAATGCCAGCGCCAACCGCCGGCTTTCGATCCTGCTGCTGCGCGAATCCCCGCCCGTACCGGCCAATACCGGGCTGAATTAACGTCTTTCGCACAAAAAGCCGCCTCGCCCGCGCATAATTAAGGCTGCGTTCTGCCGCGTCGCTTGTCATACTTGGCGTCAGGAGCGGGCAGGTTTTCGAGACGTGACAGACCAACGCAACACACGCATACCCCAGTTCTTCCTGACACCAGGCGGGCCCTGCCCCTATTTGCCCGGCCGCACCGAGCGCAAGGTCTTTGCCCGGCTGGGCGGCAATCTGGCCCAGCCTTTGTCCGAGGCCCTCACCCATTCCGGTTTCCGCCGCAGCCAGTCCATCGCCTATCGTCCCGCCTGCGAAGGCTGCAGCGCCTGCGTCTCGGTGCGCATCAAGGCGGACCTGTTCGAGGCCAGCCGCAATCAAAAGCGCATCACGCGGCGCAGCGACGATCTGGTACGCGCCGAAGTGATGGCGGAAGCCACCCGCGAACAGTTCGCCCTGCTGCGCACCTATCTGGATTCGCGCCATCCCGGCGGCGGCATGAGCGACATGGGCCTGTTCGACTATGTCGCCATGGTCGAGGAAACGCCGGTGGACACCCGCATCGTGGAATATCGCGGGCAAGACGGAACGCTTTTGGCGTGCGCCCTCACCGACCGGCTGAAGGACGGCCTGTCGATGGTCTACAGCTTCTTTCATCCCGGCGAGGAAGCGCGCAGCCTTGGCACCTACATGATACTGGATCATGTCCGCGCCGCGCGCGAAGCGGGACTGCCTTACGTCTATCTGGGCTATTGGGTGCGCGGCAGCGAGAAGATGGACTATAAGGTTCGCTTCTCGCCCCTGGAAGCGCTGGGCCAGAATGGCTGGGAGCCGCTGGCCCTGTAGCCTTTGCGGAAATGGATATCAGGGCACTTCATCATCGGCAGGCGCGCCGCCCTCGTCTTCCCACCGATCAATGGCGCGGGCCTGGCTCCGGCCGAACTTGAGACGCACGCCCACACCCGCTCCGCGCCGTTCCGGGACGAATACGGCGCCCAGACTTTCCAGCGCCTCACGAATCTTGGCCAAGTCCGCGCTGGGTTCGTTGGCAAGATTGTGCCGACCTTCCAGCTCCACCAGGGTCGAAAGGTCAACGCCGGCGCGGACAGCCAACTGCGCCTGACTGATTTCCGTCAGCGCCCTGGCTGCAGCTATCTGGCTGCCGGTGATAGGAACTATCGCCATGGAATTATTTCGCGCATCCGTGTTTCAATGGGGCCAGTATATCATCAAGGGCGCAGGATAAGGATTGAAATGCGGCCCAACAATCCTAATATGCAGATCATGATGGTAGCGGCACACTCCAGAGAAGCGCTTCGCGCGAGCCGCATTCACGCAGGCTCCTGACCGGACGTCGCAACTCGGCGTCCGGTACTGGCCGACGTCATCACCGCTTCTCACGACATTTCACACGACATCCAGGCGAACCACCGGCGCACCGCGCCGTACGCTGCGCCATCACAGACATTCCAGGGAGATCACCATGACGACAGCACAACCCGCGCTTTTCATTCCGGCCGTTGATTATGACCGGCTGACGGCCATGGCTGAGGGCGTGGCCAGATCGGAACCGGATGTGGCGGATTTCCTGCTGCAGGAACTAAGCCGTGCGTCACTCACGCCTCCGGCGCGGGACGACCGCGTCGTGACGATGGGCTCGCATGTTCGCTTCCGCGACGAAGTCACCGGCCACGACCGTGAAGCGCATGGTGTATCCTGAGCGCGCTGACGCCGCTGCACAAAGCATTTCTGTCCTGACGCCGGTGGGCGCCGCGTTGATTGGCCTGTCCGAGGGTCAAACCATGTAGTGGCGCACGCGCGACGGTAAGGTGAAGTCCTTGACGGTCCTGAAGGTACGCCACGCGTTGGAAAGCGCCCCTTAGATCGCGGCAGGGCACCTGACGTCCGGCGCCCAACCCTGTAGGCTGCCCGCAATGTCGTTGACCCAACTCCTCACCCTGGCCGGTGTCGCCGTGTTCGCGGCCAGCGGCGCGCTGGCCGCTGGGCGCCGGTCGCTCGACCCGATCGGCGTCATGGTGCTGGCGATCGTCACCGCCACGGGTGGCGGAACATTGCGCGACGTGTTGATGGACCGTCCCATCTTCTGGATTCACGATCCATCCATTATCGGGGTGTCCATTGCGGCGGCGGCAGTGACCTGGCTCTGGGTCCGCCGCTTCCCCCCACCGGACAAGGCCCTGCAATATGCCGACGCGCTCGGGCTCGCCTTCTTCAGCATCGTTGGCACCCGAATCGCGGAAGCTGCGGGGCTTTCGCCGTTCATCTGCATCATCATGGGGGCGCTGACGGGCTGTGCCGGCGGTCTGATCCGCGATGTGCTTGTGGCGGAGGTCCCATTGGTCTTCCGCCAGTCGGAATTGTACGTGACCGCCTGCCTGGCGGGCATCGGCGTCCATCTTTTGCTGGCCGCGCTGGGCATGCCGACGGAATTTTCCAGCATGACCGGGATCGCAACCATCGCGCTGATCCGCATCGTCTCCATCCGCCACAGGATCACGCTGCCGGTCTTCCATATTCCGCCCCGGCCCGACGTCTAGGACGCAGATTTCATGATTCCCTGGATTCATCTAGATACGGCAACGGTGCCCGGCGGTGGCGGCGAGCTCAGGCTGATGCAGCGGGGCACCGAGTTCTCAATCATGGCCGGCGCCACCCCGCTGATGAACAGCCGGATAAGCAGCTCTGAAATCGTCCTGGCCGAGGTGGCGTGCGAGCGCCTGCGCGGCCGCCGCAACGCCCGCATGCTGATCGGCGGCTATGGCATGGGCTTCACCTTGCGGGCGGCGCTGGCGGGGCTTGGCGGCGACGCACAGTTCGTGGTGGCGGAGCTGGTGCCCGAGGTTTTGAAGTGGGCGCGCGGTCCGATGGCCGAGTTGACCGCAGGCGGCCTCAGCGATCCCCGGGTCACGGTTTACGAAGGCGATGTCGGCCGCCTGATCGTATCGGGGCGGGGCGGCTTCGATGCCATCCTGCTCGACGTCGACAACGGCCCGGACGGTTTGAGCAGGGCCGAAAACGACAAGCTTTATGATTTTCGCGGTCTCCAGGACGCGCGCAAAGCCTTGCGGCCCCAGGGCCTGCTCGCGATTTGGTCTGCCGCGCCAGACAAGGAATTCGTGGGCCGTCTGGAACAGGTGGGCTTCAATGTGGAAGAGATTACCGCGCGCGCCAACAAGGGGCGCGGCGTACGGCACACCATCTGGATCGCGACCAGACCGGCCGATACCAAAAAGCCCAAGCCCGCATGGGCCCCGAAGCGATCAGGCCTTGCTCCATAGACCTGTCTTGATATCGAACTTCACCTTGCCCGCAGCGCGCATCCGCATCAGCTGGTCCTGCAAGGGATCGGTGCTCTTGCTGCTGGGTTCCAGCAGTTTCAGCAGGGAATAAACGGCGCGCGGCTTGTCCAGTGCCGCCAGAATATCGTCTTCCGTTGTCATGATGCGCCTCCAAATCTCGTCTTCCACTCTTCAATCTGCTCGTCGCTGATCTTGGCGATCAGGGACTCCGGCGCCTTGATCGGCTGGCCGGGCGTCAGATCGTCCAGCTCCGTCGCCATGGCGCCGGGGAACGGTATGACGCCGCCGCGATAGCCGACCGGCTGGATGCATTCATGGATGGTCTTGGCGAAGTCCGGCATCACCGGCCAGAGCAGGTGCGCGAACTGGTGGATCAGGTTCAGGCCCATGCGCACGCCCACCGCCGCCTTGGCGCGGTCGGTCTTGATGTGCGTCCAGGGCGCGGCGCGGGTCATGTACTCGTTGCCCGCCACCCAGATGGCGCGCATCTCGCCCATGGCTTTGCGGAATTCCGCATTCTCCATGTGTTCGGCATATTGGGCGATGCGCCTGTCCAGTTCGGCGATCAGCGCCTTTTCGTCATCGCCATACGCGCCCTCGCCCGGCATCTGGCCATCGAAGCGCGCAACGCAGAACTTGGTCACCCGGTTGACGAAATTGCCCAGCACGTCGGCCAGGTCCTTGTTGATGATGCCGGCGAATTGTTCCCAGGTGAAATTGCTGTCGCTGCCTTCCGGCGCGTTGGCGATCAGGTAATAACGCCAGTAATCAGCGGGCGCGACCTCCAGCGCCGCATCCATGAAGATGCCGCGCTTGCCGGAGGTGGAGAACTTGCCGCCGTCATAATTGAGCCAGTTAAAGCCCTTGAGCCGGTCCACCAGCTTCCAGGGTTCGCCACTCGCCATGATGGTGACGGGAAATCCCACGGTGTGGAAAGGCACATTGTCCTTGCCCATGAACTGCCAATAGGTGACGTCCTTGGCCGCGTCGCCATACCACCAGTCTTTCCAGGCATCGCCTTTATTGTTCTTGTCGGCCCATTCCTTGGTGGCGGCGATATATTCGATGGGCGCATCGAACCAGACGTAGAAGACCTTGCCCTTCAGCTTGCCGTGAGCGATGTCGTCCGGCACCGGGATGCCCCATTCCAGGTCGCGGGTAATGCCGCGATCCTGCAAGCCCTCGTCCAGCCATTTGTAGGCGATGGACGTCACCAGCGACGGCCAGTCATTCTTGTGGCTGTCGATCCAGCTGCGCAACTGATCGGAGAATTGCGACTGCTTCAGGAACAGGTGGGTGGAATCGCGGATTTCAATGTCGGCCACGCGCGACACGGCCGAGCGCGGACTGATCAGGTCGATGGGGTCCAGCACCCGGGTGCAATTCTCGCACTGGTCGCCGCGCGCGGAGGTATAGCCGCAATGCGGACAGGTGCCGATGACGTAGCGGTCGGGCAGGAAACGTTTGTCGGTGGGTGAATAGGCCTGCTTGGTGACGCGGATTTCCAGAAAGCCGTTCTTCCACAGCGCCCTGGCGAAATGCAGGGTCAGTTCATGGTTCTGGGGCGAGGAGGACCGCCCGAAATTGTCCCAGTCCAGTCCGAAACGGTCACCCAGTTCCTTCTGCACCGCATGCCACTTGGCGGCATATTCGGCGACCGGCGTGCCCTCTTCCAGCGCCGCCAGTTCCACCGGGGCGCCATGTTCGTCGGTGGCGCAGATGGCCAGCGTGTCATAGCCGCGGCTGCGGCAATAGCGGGCGAAAATATCGGCCGGCAGCATCGAGCCGACCAGATTGCCCAGATGCTTGACGCCGGCGACGTAGGGAATAGCCGAGGTGATGAGGATGCGTTTCATATCTGCTATATAAGTGCCAAAATCGGAAAAAGGGACCAGTCCTCATACAAGGGGACGGGCGGGGAAGCGAGGGGGTTTCAGAATGAGAATAATCCGGAATTTCACCATGGCGGCAATGGGATCGGCGGCGATTCTCACAGGGGTTGCCGTAGCCCAGAACCGGCCTGCCCCGCCGCCCGCCAGTGTTATTCCCGCTCATGTGCTGGACAACCTGCCCCACAGGGAGCTTTCCAACGGCATCATCACGGCCAAGGCCTATATCCCCGGCCCCGGCGGCCTTTATCGCGGCACCCGCTTCGACCGCGCCGGGGTGATCGCCCAGACCACCTACAAGGGCCACAATTACGGCCAGTATTGGTTCTCCAGCTATTCGCCGCACGTGCGCGACTTCATCTGGCAGAACGGCCAGGTCACGGTGCATCCCGCCAGCGGCGCGCCGGGCCCGATGGAAGAATTCGGCGCCGTTGGATTCGAAGAAGCCGGCCGCTGCCCCGAAGGGGCAAAAGAAAAAGAGTGCGGAAGTTTCCTGAAAATCGGCGTCGGCATCCTCAAGCGCGACACCCCCGCCTATGATTACGTCCATAACTATCCGGTGCTGAACGAGGGCAAGCGCGGCTTCAGCTCGACCAGGACCAGCGCCCGCTATACCCAGAACATCAGCGGCGATGCGTCGGGCTATGGCTATTCCTATGTGAAGACGGTGCGGCTGGTACCCGGCAAACCGCAGATGTTGATTGAACATGTGCTGACCAACACCGGCAAGAAGGCCATCGACACCAAAGTCTATTGCCACAACTTCCTGACGCTCGGCACCGGCAACGAGAATGTCGCCATCACCGCGCCCTTCGACATCAAGCCGGGCAAGCCGTTCGCGGCCGATGCGGCGGTGGTGGAGGGCAAGACCTTTCGATATCTGCGCGCCGTGAAAGAGGGCGAAAGCGTCACCGCGCCCATCACCGGCTTTGGCGATAGCGTCAGCGATTATGATTTCAGGATCGTCAATACCCAGACCGGATTCGGCCAGCGCATCCGCGCCGACCAGCCGGTGGCCCAGATCAACTTCTGGTCGATCCGCACCAATGTGAGCTGGGAACCTTATATCGCCATCGCGCTCAAGCCGGGTGAGACCAAGCGCTGGACTTATACCTACGATTTCTTCGGTCCCGGAGAGAATTGAGATGCGGCTCGCGCTTGCAGCTTTGCTGTTGGCGCTAAACGCGCCCGCCTTCGCGCAACCGGGTACCCTGCCCGCACGCGCCCTGGATGACGCGCCGCATGTGGTGATCGACAACGGCCAAATATCGGCAAGGGTTTATCCGCCGGGCGAGAAATCGCTCTACAAAGGCACGCGCTTCGACCATGCCGGGGTGGTGATGCACATCACCTACAAAGACCAGAACTACACCGACTACTGGTTCGACCTTTATGTGGTGGACCCGCGCGACACCTCGCGCCAGCCCGCCGGCACCGTCACCGCCTGCTGCGCCGTCAGCGGTCCGGTGGAGGAATTCGCCGTGGTTGGCTTCGAGGAAGCTGGCATGGGAGGCCGTTTCCTCAAGCCCGGCATCGGCATCTTCAAGCGCGACAGCGACAACCCGCTGCAATTTCCCACCCTGCCCGCGCTGAACCAGGGCACGCGCAGCTTCAAGTCCAGCAAAACCGGGGCGCATTTCGTTCATGACCTGAACGATCGTGAGTCGGGGTACGGCTATCACTATGTGAAAAAGATCGAGCTGGTCGCGGGCAAGCCGCAAATGATCATGTCGCACGAGATGCGAAACACGGGCGCCAAGCCCATCGTCACCACCGTCTATAACCACAACTTCCTGACGCTGAGCCCCGGCAGCGAGCATCTGGTCATTACCGCGCCCTTCAACTGGTCGGCGGAAAAGCCGCTGCAACCGGAACTGGTGAAGCTGGACGGCAAGACCATCCGCTATATCGCGCCCATTCCGAAAGGCGTGACCACCATGAGCCTGATGAACGGGTTCGGCGCGAGCGCCAGCGACTACGATTTCACCGTCACCAACAGCAAGACCGGCTTCGGCCAGCGCATTCGCGGCGACCAGCCGATTGCCAAAATCAATATGTGGTCCATCCACACCAACTACAGCCTGGAGCCCTATATCGCGATTTCGCTTCAGCCCGGCGAAACCAAGCGCTGGACCTACACCTATGATTTTTACGGACCGGGAGACAAATGATGCGCAAGAAGATCATCACGGCTGGTTTTGTCCTGGCGGCATCGGGCGCGGCCATCGCGCAAGGCAACGCTCCCTTCGATCCGCCGCCCGCCAACAGCACCAGCCCGGCCAGCGCTCTGGATGACATGCCGTCCAAGACAATTTCCAACGGCATCGTCAGCGCCAAGGTCTATCTGCCGGGCAAATTCGGCTTCTATCGCGCCACCCGCTTCGATCATGCCGGCATGATCACCCATCTGACCTATAAGGGGCATGATTACGGCCGTTACTGGTTCGCCAAGACCTCGCCCAATGTGCGCAACTTCACCTATGACAGTGACGGCGTGGTCGCCCACAACAACAATGTCGCCGCCGGCCCGGTGGAGGAGTTTGGCGAGAATGGTTTTGAAGCGGCGGGCCGCGGTGGGCGATTCCTGAAAATCGGGGTCGGCATCCTTCAGCGCGACAATGACACCTATAACCGCTTCCACACCTATCCCATCCTGAATGAAGGCCGGCGCAGCACCCGCGCCACCCAGAACAGCATCCGCTTTACCCAGGATATTTCCGGCGATCCGTCAGGCTTCG
>JBEGVG010000017.1:0-23457 GCA_041178445.1 Pseudomonadota bacterium
CTGCAGGACGTGGTGCAGCGTTTCCCCGACACCGAATATGCCCGCGACGCCACCCTGAAGATCGACCTGACCAACGACCATCTGGCGGGCAAGGAAATGGCGGTGGGCCGCTATTACCTGACGCGCGGCGACTATATCGGCGCCATCAACCGCTTCCGCACCGTGGTCGACCAGTACCAGACCACCCCCCAGATCGCCGAGGCGCTGCAGCGCCTGACCGAGGCCTATTACAGCCTGGGCCTGAACAGCGAGGCGCAGACCGCCGCCGCCGTGCTGGGCCGCAATTACCCGGGTTCCGGCTGGTATCAGTCGGCCTACAACATCCTGCGTGGGCGTAACCTGAAGCCGATGGAAGACAGAGGCTCCTGGATGAGTCAGGCTTTCCGGAAGATTCTCTGATTCTGCGCAAAGGGGCGCCCGTGCTGTCAGCCCTGACCATCCGCGACATCGTCCTGATCGAACAGGCGGCGCTGGAATTCGCGCCCGGCCTGAATGTCCTGACCGGCGAGACCGGGGCGGGCAAGTCCATTTTGTTGGATTCCTTGGGGCTCGCTGTCGGGGGCCGTGGCCGCGCCAGTGTGCGGGCCGGGGCCAGCCAAGGCTCGGCGACGGCTATCTTTGAACCCGGCAAGAACCATGCGGCCCGCGCCCTGCTGGAAAGCCAGGACATGCCGTGCGGTGACGAAATCGTGCTGCGCCGGACGCTGGCCGCAGACGGGCGCAGCCGCGCCTTCATCAATGACGACGCCGTGGGCGTGGGGCTGCTGAAGGACCTGGGAGCGGCGCTGCTGGAAGTGCATGGCCAGCAGGATGACCGGGGCCTGTTCGACACCGCCACCCACCGCGTCTTGCTGGACGGGTTTGGCGCCCTGAATGGCGACGCCCAGACCGTGGCGGCGCTCTATGGCGAATGGTCCGCGGCCCGCACAGCGCTGGAAGAGCTGCAGGCGCTGGCGGAACGCGCCCAGGCCGAGGCCGAATTCGTGCGCGCGGCGGCCATGGAATTGTCCAACTTCGCGCCGCAAGAGGGCGAGGAAGAACGCCTGGCGGGCGAACGCGCCCTGATGATGAATGCGGCGCGGATCGTCGAAGACGTATCATCGGCACTGGAATCGTTGCAGGGCGACCGGGGCGCGCAGACCGGCCTCGCCCAGGCGATGAAGAAACTCAGCCGCATGAACGAGGAGGCGAGGCGGATCGCCGCCCCCGCCGAAGCCGCGCTGGAACAGGCCTATGCCCTGGCCGAGGAGGCGCGGCAGGAACTGCAATCGCTGCAATCGCGGCTGGACACCGACACCAATGCGCTGGAACGCAAGGAAGAACGGCTGTTTGCGCTCAGGGCGCTGGCCCGCAAATATGGCGTGCTGCCGGACCAGTTGCCGAAGCTGCGCGACGACTATGCCGCCAAGCAGGACGCGCTGAGCGCGGGCGGCGGCCAGATCAAGAAAGCCGAAGCGAAAGTCACTGCCGCCCGCGACGCTTACCTGACAGCGGCGCGCAAGCTTTCCAAGTCGCGCGAAGGCGCGGCGAAGAAGCTGGAGGCCACGGTGGCCGGCGAGCTGGCGCCGCTGAAGCTGGGCCATGCCAAATTCCGCGTCGCGCTGGAAAAGCTCGAAGACGACAAGGGCGCGGCCACGGGGCTGGAACGCATCGCCTTTGAAGTCGCCACGGTGGAAGGCGCAGCCTTTGGCGGCCTGGCCAAGATCGCGTCCGGCGGCGAGTTGGCGCGTTTCTCGCTGGCGCTGAAAGTGGCGCTGGCCCAGATGTCCTCGCCCGCCGCCATGGTGTTCGACGAAGTCGACCGGGGCGTGGGCGGGGCAGTGGCCGATGCGGTGGGCGAACGGTTGCAACGCCTGGCCGAAACCACGCAGGTCCTGCTGGTCACCCATTCCCCCCAGGTCGCGGCCCGCGCCGCGCGGCACTTCCGCATTTCCCGCGTCAAGGACAAGACGAAAATCGAACTGCTGACCGACGACGAACGGCTGGAAGAAATCGCCCGCATGCTGTCGGGCGCCAATGTCACCGAGGAAGCCCGCGCCGCCGCCCGGCGGCTGATGGCGGAAGCGTCTGGCCCCGCCAAGAAGCAGCGCAAGCGCGCCTGATGAAAGCCGTCGAGAAACTCACTTCGGACGAGGCCGCAAAAGAACTCGACCGGCTGGCAAAAGAGATCGCCCGCCATGACCGCGCCTATCACGGCGCCGACGCGCCCGAGATCAGCGACGCCGAATATGACGCCTTGCGCCATCGCAATGCGCAGATCGAAGACCGTTTCCCGCTGCTGGTGCGGGCCGACAGCCCGTCGCATCGGGTGGGCGCCAAGGCCTCCGACAAGTTCGCCAAAGTCATCCATCGCAAGCCGATGCTGTCGCTGGACAATGCCTTCAGTGATGAAGAGGTCGCCGATTTCCTGGGGCGGGTGCGCCGATTTCTGGGCCTGAAGGAAGAGGACGAGATCGCCGTCACCGCCGAACCCAAGATCGATGGCCTGTCCGCTTCACTGCGTTATGAACATGGTCTGCTGGTACAAGGCGCCACCCGCGGCGACGGCCAGGAAGGCGAGGACATCACCGCCAATCTTCGGACCATTGCCGACATTCCGCTGCGCCTGAAAGGCAAGCCGCCGGCGGTTCTGGAAGTGCGCGGCGAGGTCTATATGACCCACAAGGCCTTTGCCGCCCTGAACAAGCGGCAGGAGAAGGACGGCAAGCCGACCTATGCCAATCCGCGCAATTCGGCGGCCGGTTCGGTGCGCCAGCTCGATCCCGCCATCACCGCGTCGCGGGCGCTGAATTTCTTTGCCTATAGCTGGGGCGATATTTCCGAACTGCCGGCCAAGACCCAGTCCGGCATGCTGGAAAAGTTTGAAGGCTATGGCCTGCCGGTCAATCCGCTGACCAGGCATTGCGAGACGCTGGACCAGATTCTGAAATTCTACCGCGATATTGAATCGCGGCGCGCCAGGCTGGGCTATGACATTGACGGCGTGGTCTACAAGGTGGACCGGCTGGATTTGCAGGAGCGCTTGGGCTTCGTCTCCCGCTCCCCGCGCTGGGCGACGGCGCACAAATTCCCCGCCGAGCAGGCCGAAACCGTGCTGGAAGGCATCGAGATCCAGGTCGGCCGCACCGGCAAGCTGGCGCCGGTGGCGCGGCTGAGACCGGTGACCGTGGGCGGCGTGGTGGTACAGAACGCCACCTTGCACAATGAAGACGAGATCGCCCGGCTGGACGCGCGCATCGGGGACAGCGTGGTGATCCAGCGCGCCGGTGACGTGATCCCGCAGATATTGCGCGTGATCCTGGAGAAGCGCCCGAAGAACGCCAGGCCCTACAAGTTTCCCGACACCTGCCCGATCTGCGGCAGCCATGCGGTGCGGGAAGTCGATGAAAAGACCGGCAAGATGGATGTCGACCGCCGCTGTACCGGCGGGTTGATCTGCGACGCCCAGACCGTGGAACGGTTGAAATATTTTGTCGGGCGCGACCAGTTCGACATCGAAGGCCTGGGCGGTACCCTGATCGAACTGTTCCACGACAAGGGCCTGCTCAAAGAGCCCGCCGACATTTTCGCCCTGACCGATAAACCGGCGAAGGTTGCCAAGGTTCTGGCCGAGCACCGCGCCGCGCTGTCGCAAGAGCGCCGCACCGCCGAAGGCAAGACGGCCGCAAAGAGCGCGAGCAAGAAGAAGGACGAGGGCGAAGGCAAGCAGGTCGAAAACCTGATGGCGGCTATCGAGCGCCGCCGGACCATCGGACTCGATCGTTTGATCAATGCGCTGGGCATCCGCCATGTCGGCGAAACCACCGCCCGCCTGCTGGCGCGGCGCTATCTGAATCTGGATGCGTTTCTCAACGGCATGACGGCGGAAGGCGCACCGGAAGAGTTGCAGCATATCGAAGGCATCGGCGGCGTGGTGGCCGAAGCCATCCACGATTTCTTCGGCGAGCCGCACAATGTGAAGGCGCTGGGACGGTTGCTGGAATGGCTGACCGTGCAGGACATGGCCGCGCCCGCCAAATCCTCTCCCGTGTCGGGCAAGACGGTGGTGTTCACCGGAACACTGGAAAAGATGACCCGCCAGGAAGCCAAGGCGCGGGCCGAAAGCCTGGGCGCGAAAGTGTCAGGTTCGGTGTCGGCCAAGACCGACATCGTGGTGGCGGGACCGGGGGCGGGCAGCAAGCTGAAAGACGCCCAGAAGCATGGCGTCGAGGTGATGGACGAAGACGGCTGGCTTAAGTTGATCGGAAACTAATCTCACCATGGGCGGGCTTGACCCGCCCATCCAGTCTGATGGCCGGCTCAAGGCCGGCCATGGAGGAAGGGCTAAATCGACCGCGTCGCCCGGTCCAGCCAGGCGCGGGTTTCTTCGTCCAATAGATGCGAAAGCGTGTCGCGCACTCTTGCGTGATAGATGTTCAGCCAGCCTTTTTCCTCGACTGTCAGCAGCTCCGGCGCCACCAGGTTGAGGTCGATGGGCGCCAGGGTGATGGTCTCGAAGCCCATCATCTTGCGCTCGCCGCCCAAATCCTCGGGCTGTGTCACCACCACCAGGTTTTCGATGCGGATGCCGTATTCGCCGGTCTTGTAATAGCCGGGCTCGTTGGAACAGACCATGCCGGGCATCAGCTTCTGCATCACCGGTTTCTTGGAGATATTCTGCGGCCCTTCATGCACCGACAGGTATGAGCCGACGCCATGGCCGGTGCCGTGATCGTAATCCAGGCCCGCTTCCCACAGCGGTCGCCGCGCGAAACTGTCCAGCTGCATGCCGATGGTGCCGTCGGGAAAGCGCGCCGTGGCCAGCGCGATATGGCCTTTTAAAACGCGGGTGAAACGGTCGCGCATTTCCGGCGTCGGCGGGCCCACCATGATGGTGCGGGTGACGTCGGTGGTCCCATCGGGATACTGCGCGCCGCTGTCCAGCAGGAACATTTCGCCCTTGCCGATGGTGCGGTTGGTCGAGCGGGTGACACGGTAATGCACAATCGCGCCGTTGGCGCCCGCGCCCGATATAGTGTCGAACGACACATCGCTGAGCACGCCGGTGGCGCGGCGGAACCCTTCCAGCTGCTCGGCGGCGTCGATTTCGGTCAGCTCGCCGCTCGCCGCATTGCGTTCGAACCACGAAAGGAACCGCGCCAGCGCCGCGCCGTCGCGGATATGCGCCTTGCGCATTCCCTCGATCTCCAAGGGGTTCTTGCAGGCCTTGGGCAGCTGGCAGGGATCGGCGCCCTGCCTGATCTTGGCGCCCGCCCTGTTCAGCCGGTCAAAGATGGCGGCGGCCGCGGTGGACGGGTCCACCAGCACGCGCTTGCCCTTCATCGCATCCAGCGCGGCGGCAAACTGGTCGGGACTGTGCACCTGAACGGAATTTCCCAGATGCGCCATCAGTTCGGGATTGCGCTTGGCGGGATCGAGGAACAGATCGGCGCCGCCATCGTCATGCAGAATGGCAAAAGCCAGCGTGAACGGCGTGTGCGGCACGTCATGGCCGCGAATGTTCAGCAACCAGCAGACCGAATCCGCCAGCGTAATGACGGTGGCTTCCGCGCCCGCCTTCTTCAACCCTTCGCCCAGCTTGATGCGCTTGGCCTCGCTCTGCTCGCCCGCCAGATTGAGCGCATGCGGCCTGGCGGGCGACACCGGCGGCGCGGGCTGGCCCTCCCACACTGCATTGATCGGATTGCTGTCCACCGCCACCAGCGTGCCGCCGGCCTTCTCGACCGCCCCCTTCAAATGCGCCACGCCATGGGCGGTATGCAGCCAGGGGTCGTAGCCCAGCTTCGCGCCGCGCGGCAGGTTGCCCGGAATCCAGCCCTGCAGTCCTTCGGCCACAAGGTCACGCGGTTCGAACAGCTTGGTGTCGGTCTGGTTTCGGACCTGCAGCGTGTAACGCCCATCGACGAAGACCGCCGCCTTGTCGGTCAGCACCACCGCCGCGCCCGCCGACCCGGTGAAGGCGGTCAGCCAGGCCAGCCGCTCGGCATAGGCGGGAAGATACTCGCCCATATGCTGGTCGCTATGCGGCACCACGAACCCGTCCAGCCCGCGCTTGGCAAGCTCGGCGCGCAGCGCTGCCAGTCGCGGAGCGCAGGTCGCGGCATCGGATGTGTCGTCGTAAGTCTGAAAGGGCTTGTCCATGCGGACCAGCTTAGCGGCGCGGCTTTTCCAGCACCAGCGCGCTCCACGGGCCGGAGCGACGCGTGCCCACGAACCGCAGGCTTTGATAGAAGCTGGTCACCAGCTTTTCCTGGTTGGTGAGGAGGCCCGACAGCAGCAGTACCGCGCCGGGCGCCAGCGCGCGGCTAATCGCGGGCGCCAGCTGGGTCAGCGGCCCGGCCAATATATTGGCGATCAAGAGGTCATAGGGCGCGCCGCGCGCCAGCAGCGGATTGGTCAACCCTTCGGCGGTGACGGCGGTGACCAGCGGCCCCACCCCATTGGCCCGGGCATTGTCACGGGTGACTTCGACGGCAACCGGATCGATGTCGGAGGCCAGCACCCGCCGCTTCCACAGTTTCGCCGCCCCGATGGCGAGCAACCCGGTGCCGCAGCCCAGATCCAGCACGTTGAAGAACTGGCGCTGGCGCGCGATGTCGCTGAGTGCGGCCAGGCACAGCGCGGTGGTTTCGTGATGGCCGGTGCCGAAGGCCAGCCCTGCCTCGATCTTCATCGCGATTACGCCATGCGGCACGGTGCCGGCATCATGCGCGCCATAGACAAAGAAGCGCCCGGCCCGCACCGGCGGCAGGCCTTCCTGCGACAGGCGAATCCAGTCCTGGTCGGGCAGGGGCACGACGGTAATTTCGCGGCCCACGATGCGCGACAGATACGTAGCCTCCGGCGCTTCGGTATAAAGCGCCTCGACCACCGCGCCGTCGGCAAAGGGTTCTTCCACGATCAGCACCGCCTGGGCGCTGCCTTCCAGCTCCAGCACCGCCGCCACATCGGCGGCGTCACGTTTGGTCAGCGCGATGCTGGCTTTCCACAGGGGCGGATTGATCATGCGCGGCTGCTTAAGCCCGCGACACGAACTGGTCAATGACGCGTTTTTCGCCTGCCTTGTCGAAGTCCACCGTCAGCTTGTTGCCTTCGACATAGCGCACCCGGCCATAGCCGAATTTCTGGTGGAAGACGCGATCGTCGCGGGCATAGAGCGAGGCGCCAGGATCGCTGGTCTGCACGCTCCAGGCCTGGGCCTCGATCGTCGGCGGGCGGCTGCGGAAGCCACCGCTGGCGGCGCGGTTGGCCTGGGCCCGCTTCCAGCCCGGCGAGTCATAGGTGCTGCCGAAATTGGCGGCATTCTCATTGTCGCGAAAACCCGTATAGCCGCCGTAAAAGCCTTCATCCACCGTGGCGTCGACAAGGTTCTCGGGAATTTCCTTGATGAAGCGCGACGGCAGGGCGCTTTGCCACGAACCATGCACCCGCCGGTTGGCGGCAAAGGAAATGCGGATGCGCTGGCGTGCCCTTGTTAAGCCCACATAGGCCAGCCGCCGTTCCTCTTCCAATCCCGCCAGTCCGTTTTCATCCATGGTGCGCTGGCTGGGGAACAGGCCCTCTTCCCAGCCGGGCAAAAACACCGTGTTGAACTCCAGACCCTTGGCGGCGTGCAGGGTCATCAGGTTGATGCGGTCGCCTGATTCATCCTGGGCGATTTCCATCACCAGGCTCACATGCTCCAGGAATGCGGGCAGGGATTCGAAGCTCTCCATCGAGCGGACGAATTCCTTCAAATTGTCCAGCCGTCCGGGGGCTTCCGCCGACTTGTCGGCCTTCAGCATGTCGGTATAGCCGCACTCGTCCAGCACCATTTCGGCCAGCTCGGTATGGGGCAACAGCTTGGCGGTGTCGCTCCAGCGCGAGAAATTCGCCGCCAGCTCGCCCAGCGCCTTGCGCGCCTTGGGCGGCAGTTCGTCACTGTCGGCCACTTCGCGCGCCGCCGCCAGCAGCGGCAACTGACGCGCGCGGGCAAAGGCGTGCAGGGTCGCGACGCTGGCATCGCCGATGCCGCGCTTGGGCTTGTTGACGATGCGCTCGAACGCCAGGTCGTCATCGCCCTGCGCGATCAGGCGCAAATAGGCCATGGCATCGCGCACTTCGGCGCGTTCATAGAAACGCGGGCCGCCGATCACGCGATAGGGCAGGCCCAGCGAAATAAAGCGATCTTCGAATTCGCGCATCTGGAAAGACGCGCGCACCAAAATCGCCATCTGGGAGAATGGCTGGCCCTGACGGTGCTGGTCTTCGGCTTCGGAGGCGACATTGCGGGCTTCTTCTTCGGCGTCCCACACGCCGGCGACGCGGATTTTCTCGCCTTCATCGCCCTCGGTCCACAGTGTCTTGCCCAGCCGCCCCTTATTGGCGGCGATCAGGCCCGATGCCGCGCCCAGGATGGCCGAGGTCGAGCGGTAATTGCGCTCCAGCCGGATGACCTTGGCGCCCGGAAAGTCGCGCTCAAAGCGCAAGATGTTTTCCACTTCCGCGCCGCGCCAGCCATAGATCGACTGGTCGTCATCGCCCACCACGCAGACATTGCCCGATCCCTTGGCCAGCAGGTTCAGCCACAGATACTGGACGACATTGGTGTCCTGGTATTCGTCCACCAGCATGTATCGGAAGCGGTCGCGGTAATCGGCCAATATGTCGGGATGGGTCTTGAGAATGTGCAGCGTCTCCAGCAGCAAATCGCCAAAGTCGGCCGCGTTCAGCGCCTTCAGCCGCTCCTGATACTGGCGATACAGCGTCTTGCCCTTGCCAAAAGCATAGCCCTGGGCTTCGCCTTCCGACACATCGTCGGGCCGCAATCCGCGGTTCTTCCAGCCGTCGATCATCGAAGCCAGCGTGCGGGCGGGCCAGCGCTTCTCGTCCACGCCTTCGGCCTCGATCAACTGCTTCATCAGGCGAAGCTGGTCGTCGGTATCGAGAATGGTGAAATTGCTTTTCAGACCCGCCAGCTCGGCATGACGGCGCAGCATCTTGGCGCCGATCGAATGGAAGGTGCCCAGCCACTGCATGCCCTCGACCACGCCGCCGATCAGCGCGCCGATGCGCTCCTTCATTTCGCGCGCCGCCTTGTTGGTGAAGGTGACGCACAGGATCTGCCCCGGCCAGGCGCGGCGCGTGGCCAGGATATGGGCGAGCCGCGTGGTCAGCACCCGGGTCTTGCCGGTGCCCGCGCCGGCCAGCACCAGAACGGCGCCATCGGCGGCTTCCACCGCTTCGCGTTGTTCCTTGTTCAGCCCGTTGAGGTACGGAGGATCGCGCGGAACCGGCGCAGTGCTGGGTTCCTCGTTGAAGGCGGAATCCAGCGGGTCGGAATAGCGGTCGCCATAGCCACTCATGGCGAGAACGGGGAATCTGGGGACATGAGAACGATTTTAGAACGCGGGGGGCGGAAATCCCACCTAATTCTGGTCGTTCTCGCTTTCAAGCTTGTGGCCAAGCAGCCGTTGTTCCGCCTTGTCTTTCCTGGCTTCCGACAGCTTGCGGATCGCTTTTGGCGTGCCATGGGTGATGCGGTTGGCGTCGGCCTGCCTGGCATTTTTGGCGCGGGCCTTGGCCTTGCGGGCGCGGTTCAGGTTGACGATCTCGGCCATGGCGAAAAACTAGCGCCCTTTGGCATCCAGCGCAAAAAGGCGGAGCGCGGATGCCAGCGGGCGGTCGCCGCGCGATGCGTCGATTTTCGCCACCAGCGCCGCCAGGCTGATCCCATCGCGCTGGGCGCTGGCATCGATCACCGCCCAGAACTCCGCTTCCAGCGCCACGCTGGTGCGGTGACCCGACAGCGAGAAGGAGCGTTTCTTCAGGCTCATCGAATAGCCCGCCAGTCCAGCACCGCCAGCTCCTTGCGCAGCTTCTTCGCCCCGGTGCGCGGCGGCATCAGCACTTTGGGCTTTCGCAGCTTTGCGACAGAACCGGCCGCGATCACGGCATTGCGGTCCACCCAGCCGTCGGTGTCCAGAAGCCGCACCTTGTTCCATTGTTTGCGCAGCAACCGCACCAGACGATCGGGCGTCCGGTCTTCGTCCCCATCGACAATGACATTCATCAGGAACAACGAACCGCGCGGCTTCATGCGCGACTTGGCAAGCTTGAAGAAGGCGGCGGTCTTGAACTTGGCTGGCATGCCGCCTTCACCGAAAGCGTCCAGGATCAGCGCATCATGGCGGCGGCGATGCTTCTTCAGATAAGCGACGCCGTCCGCGACATGGCAGGGGACATCGGGCGGCAGGCTGAAATAGTCCTGCGCGATGTCGAAGGACAGCTTGTGGATGTCCACCATGGTCACCGCCACGCCGGCTTTGCGCAGCATGGTGGCCAGCGTGCCGCCGCCGCAGCCGATCATCAGCACGTCTTTTGATTTCGCCTGGCGCAGGAAGAAATACATCGCATGGATGTAATCGGCGGTGGAAACGCCGTCGGCGTCACCGGCGCTCTGGTGATATTCCTTCTGCCAGTAGCTGACCTTGCCGGTGCGATTGTCCTGGACGATCACATGACCGGGCGCAGGCGTGCTTCTCATAGAGGCTTCACTAGAAAGGATTTAATCTTATCCGCTGAGAAGTTGTTGAATGAATTCATATATTCATTCCACTTTCCGATGATGTAATTCAGCTTTTCCTTCTGCCTGTCATCACCGCAACGAGATCGCGCTATCTCTATGCCTTTCCTCCACCGGTCAAGGCGTTGTGGTCTGACCGTGGTGAAGTGCGTAACTTGTTCGGCAGTGCTAGCGTAACTTGGGTCGTGATGATGACCTGTCCGCAAGAAGTATACCTCCAGAGTATCTGGCAAGAACGGCAGAACGTGCTGTCCATCGAAGTCGATTTGTGGGGCTTCGTCGCGAATTACATGAAAATGTGGTGGCTTAGGTATCCCGCTCCGCCCTTTACCATTTTGGGTGAGGGCAGGTGCAAAGCGGTCTAGGGCTGAAGCCGCGCAAATTATTCTTGGGAATATCGCGATCTTTGTTTCAGCTTCATACGCTTCAACTAGTACCGGTGATATGCGGATTCCGTGCGCGTGAAAATGATTGCCAAAGGCGATGCCTCCCCTCAGCAAGATGCCCCGTTCTAAAAAAGAGTCTCTCAGCGAGTTTGCCGCAAAAGCCACGCGAATGAATGACGCCGGGTGATCGTCTTTTGATGTTATTATGATGCTGTCGCTGATGATTTCGATGTCAACCGAAGTGGTAGCTGCATGAAACCACTGAGAATCTACGATGTCATGGAACAGGGTGTTCGGAGATTCTTTGGCTGATTGCTCTAGGATGTTGCGAAACCCGAGGATATCCAAGAAGACAATAAAACGCTGAGAATACTCGACAACTTCGTCCGCGCGAGGCATCTCCCGCATGCGAGCCGTGAAATGTTCTTGCGCTTCTAATATCTCTTTAGGAACGCGTTCGTTCGCCACTTTACTTCGGCGCGATCATGTCTTCGGGGCGGACCACGGCGTCGAATTCTTCCGCCGTGACATACCCTCCGCCGACCGCTTCTTCCTTCAGGGTGGTGCCGTTCTTGTGCGCGGTCTTGGCGATCTTGGCGGCATTGTCATAGCCGATCTTGGGCGCCAGCGCCGTGACCAGCATCAGCGAGCGTTCCAGCCCGGCCTTGATATTGTCGCGGCGCGGCTCGATGCCGACCACGCAGTTATCCGTGAAGCTCACCGCCGCATCGGCCATCAGCCGTACGCTCTGCAGGAAGTTGTAGGCCATCACCGGATTGTAGACGTTGAGTTCAAAATGGCCCTGCGATCCGGCGAAGGTGAGGGCGGCATTGTTGCCGAAGATCTGCACGCAGACCTGGGTCATGGCCTCGCACTGGGTGGGGTTCACCTTGCCGGGCATGATGGACGAGCCCGGCTCATTTTCCGGCAGTGACAGTTCGCCCAGGCCCGAACGCGGCCCCGAACCCAACAGGCGGATGTCGTTGGCGATCTTGAACAGCGACGCCGCCAGCGTGTTGATCGCACCATGGCTGAACACCATGGCGTCATGGGCCGCCAGCGCCTCGAACTTGTTGGGGGCGGTGGTGAAACCCATGCCGGTGATCTTGGCGATGCGCTCGGCCACCATCTTGTCGAAACCGACCGGGGCGTTCAGCCCGGTGCCGACAGCGGTGCCGCCCTGCGCCAGCTCCATGAGTTTTGGCACCGTTTGTTCAATACGCGCGATGCCGTTGGCGACCTGCGTGGCGTAACCGGAAAACTCCTGGCCCAGGGTAATGGGCGTGGCATCCTGGGTGTGGGTGCGGCCGATCTTGATGATGTCTTTCCAGGCCACGACTTTGGCCTGAAGCGCGGTATGCAGGTGCTTGAGCGCGGGCAGCAGCCGGTGCTGGATTTCCTCGGCACAGGCAATGTGCATGGCCGTCGGATAGGTGTCGTTGGACGACTGGCTCATATTGACGTGATCGTTGGGATGGACCGGCTTCTTGCTGCCCATCACCCCGCCCAGCATCTCGATGGCGCGGTTGGAGATCACTTCATTGGCATTCATGTTCGACTGGGTGCCCGACCCGGTCTGCCAGACAACAAGCGGGAAATGTTCGTCCAGCTTGCCGTCGATCACTTCCTGGGCAGCGGCCACCACGGTCTCGCCGATCTTCTTGTCCAGCCCGCCCAGCGCCATGTTGGTCTCGGCGCAGGCGCGCTTGACGATGCCCAGGGCGCGCACCACCGGCTGCGGCTGCTTTTCCCAGCCGATCTTGAAATTGCCGAGGCTCCGCTGGGCCTGCGCCCCCCAATAGCGGCTGGCGTCAACTTCAATCGGTCCGAAAGTATCGGTTTCGGTGCGTGTCTTGGTCATGTTTGGAAGCTTCGTCGGTTATTTTTTGCGAAAGGAATCCAGGCTCACCACTTCGCCGGGCGCGGGCTTTTCCGCCGGCTTGGCATCCGGTTCGGCCGCCGCTTCCTCCGCCTTTTCCGGCGGATTGTTCGGCACCATCACGGGGCCGGTGGCGGCCTTGGCGACGTCTCCCTCGGCGCGGAACTGCAGGCCGAACTGCACCCCGGGGTCGAAAAAGGCGGTGAGCGCATTGAAGGGAATATGCAGCGGCGCCGGCAGCTTCTTGAAGGTCAGCGTCACCTCGAAATAATCGTCCTTCACCTTCAGCGCCCAGTATTGGTGCTGGATGATGATGGTCATTTCCTCCGGATACTGCTCCTTGAGGAATTCCGGAATGTCCACACCCTCGGCATGGGTTCGGAAGGTCAGGTAGAAATGATGCGCGCCGATCAGGCCGGACTTTTCGATGCGCCGCAACGCATCGCGCACGACGCCTCGCAGCGCCGCGTCGGTCAAAGCCTGATAGCCGATAAAGTCTTTTGCCATATGGCTCGCAGACTATGCGCGGAAATCCTCAAGTCAATTGCGGCAACGGGCCCGCCGGGCGTCCCAAGGCTCAAATTGACGCAATTGCGAAGGAAAAAGGAACCGGACCGGTACGAACGCCGTTGTGAATAAGCCGTTGCCATTGGTCCTGGGGTTGTCTGCCATGAAAATCGCGCAAATCGCCCCTTTGGTGGAAAGTGTCCCACCCACCCTCTATGGCGGAACCGAACGGGTGGTGTCCTGGCTGACCGAGGAACTGGTGGCCCAAGGCCATGACGTGACGCTTTTTGCGTCAGGTGACTCCCGGACCAAAGCCCAACTGGTGCCCATCGTGCCCCGGGCGCTGCGGCTGGACGGCATCCACAACAGCACGCCCTACAATCTGATCATGCTGGATCAGGTCGCCGCCCGGCAGGCCGAGTTCGATGTGATGCATTTCCATATCGATTTTTTCCATTATCCGCTGTTCCGCGGCATGGCGCACAAGACCCTGACCACCCTGCATGGACGCCAGGATCTTCCCGAGCTGCCGGCCGTCTACCGTGCCTTTGCGCACATGCCGCTGGTATCGATTTCCAACCATCAGCGCACCCCCGTGCCCCCGGTGAACTGGATGGGCACCGTCTATCACGGCCTGCCTGAAAGCTTGTTGCAGGAAGGCGGGGGCGAGGGCGGTTATCTCGCCTTTCTGGGCCGCATCTGCCCTGACAAGGGTCCGCTCCAGGCCATCGAGATCGCCCGCCGCGCGGGCATGAAGCTCAAAATGGCGGCCAAGGTGGACCCGGTCGACCAGGACTATTTCGACCGGCAGGTCAGGCCGGTGCTGGATGCCAGCCCGCATGTCACGTTCGTCGGTGAGATCAACGACGCGCAAAAGCAGGAATTCCTGGGCAAAGCCGCGGCGCTGCTGTTTCCCATTTCCTGGCCCGAGCCTTTCGGTCTGGTGATGATCGAGGCCATGGCCTGCGGTACGCCGGTGATCGCTTTCAATTGCGGTTCGGTGCCCGAGGTCATGGAGGACGGGCTGACCGGCTTTGTGGTCGAGAATGTGGATGAGGCGGCGGCGGCGGCCGGAAAACTGGACCGGCTGTTCCGCCCCGCCATCCGCTGGCGTTTCGAGGAACGTTTCAGTGTCAGCGCCATGGCGCGCGACTATGTGGGGATTTACCATCGCCTGGCCGCGTCGGGAGAGGTGAGCGCCGTCGCGGCGGAATAATTTCATAAGGAGCGAAAGCATGGAGGCAAAGATCCTCCCAGGCTCGCCGGACGATATTTCGACTTTCTATATTCAGGCGACGGAATCCATTCAGCAGCGCTGGCCGCGCACCCTCAAACAGGGCGATACCTTCGCCTTGTTCGATGCCTTGGGCGATGTGATCGACCCTGGCCTGACGCCGGGCGGGGTCTTTCACAACGATACCCGCCATCTTTCGGGCATGCAGCTGTTGATCAATGGCCATCGGCCGGTGCTGCTGTCTTCGGCGGTCGAAAGCGACAATGTTGTGCTGACGGTCGATCTTTCCAATCCCGATCTGTATCAGGGCGATGCGCTGGTCCTGGCGCGCGAGACCCTGCATGTGCGGCGCTCGAAGTTCCTCTGGAACGGCAGCTGCCATGAACGCATCTCCGTCCACAATTTCGATCGCAAGCCGCAATCCTGCTGGCTGAGCCTGAACTTCGCCGCCGACTTTGCCGACCTGTTCGAGATACGAGGGCTTCAGCGTCCCGCCCGGGGCGAGATTACCAGCGCGGTGATCGGCGGCACCAAGACCCTCTTTCGCTATGTCGGGCTGGACGGCGTCGAACGGTGCAGCGAGGTCTGCTTTGACCCCAAGCCGGCACGCCTTTCCAGGCACCAGGCGCTCTATCACCTGACCCTCAAGCCCGGCGCGCGCACCGCCATCATCGTCAATGTCCGCTGCACCTCCAGCGCCCAGAAGCGCAGCGAAGTCACGGGCGGCTTTTCCGTGCCCTACCGGGCGGCGCGGCGGGGCGCGGCACGGGCCTGCAGCCTGGGCGGCCGGGTCACCTCCAGCAACGAACTGGCGAACCGCATGCTGCATCGGGCGAGCGCGGATATTTCCATGCTGGTCACCGACACGCCGCATGGACCTTACCCCTATGCCGGCACGCCCTCGTTCTCCACCCCGTTTGGGCGCGACGGCCTGATCACGGCCTTGCAGATGCTGTGGCTGGACCCGGCGCTGGCCAAGGGCGTGCTGCAATATCTGGCCGCCCATCAGGCGCGCGAACTGGACGAGCGCGCCGATGCCGAGCCCGGCAAGATCCTGCACGAGACGCGGGCCTGTGAAATGGCGGTGCTGGGCGAGGTGCCCTTCGGCCATTATTACGGCAGTATCGATTCCACGCCCTTGTTCGTGATGCTGGCGGCCCGCTATTTCGAGCGCAGCGGCGATATCGAGACCATCCGCGCACTCTGGCCCAACATCGAAGCGGCGCTGGAATGGATCGACCGTTACGGCGATCAGGATGGCGACGGCTTTGTCGAATATTACCGGGCGAGCGAGAACGGCCTGACCAATCAGGGCTGGAAGGATTCCGCGGATTCGGTGATGCATGCCGACGGCAAGCTCGCCACCGGTCCCATCGCGCTCGCCGAAGTGCAAGCCTATGTCTATGCCGCCAGGCAGGGCGCCAGCCTGCTGGCCGCCAGGCTGGGCGAAGCCCGCAAGGCGGCGGAACTGGGAATCGCGGCCGAAAGACTGCGCCTGGCGTTCGAGGAGAAATTCTGGGTGCCCGAACTGGGCTGCTATGCCATCGCGCTGGACGGCGCCAAGCGCGCCTGCAAGGTGCGCTCCTCCAACGCGGGCCAGGTACTCTATTGCGGCATCGCCAGCCCGGAGCGGGCCCAGATCCTGGCCGACACGCTGATGACGCCCGAAATGTTCTCCGGCTGGGGCGTGCGCACCCTGTCGGCGGACACGCCGCGCTTCAATCCCATGGCCTATCACAATGGTTCGGTCTGGCCGCACGACAATGCCCTGATCGCGCTGGGCCTGGCGCGCTATGGCCTGAAGCGTCCCGCCAGCGCCATTTTCGAAGGTCTGTTCGACGCCGCCACCCATATGGCGATGATGCGCTTTCCCGAACTGTTCTGCGGCTTTCCCCGCCGCCGCGGCGTCGCGCCGACCTGGTATCCGGTGGCCTGCGCGCCGCAGGCCTGGGCCAGCGTGGTGCCCTTTGCCCTGCTGCAGGCCTGTCTGGGACTGGAAATGTGTTTCGAACGCCGCGAAATCCGCTTCGACAATCCGCAGCTGCCCGCCTTCCTGGAAAGGATCGCCATCAATGGTCTGGCGCTGGGCGATGCCTCCGTGGACCTTCGCCTGCGCCGCCGTGGCGCCAGCACCGAGGTGGCGATTGTCTCCAAACGGGGCGACATCGCGATTAAGATTACCCAATAGCGCTTGTCTTTTGGCCGCTGGGTTCGTCGCGCGTGCTGTGAGCCGCGGCGCGCAAAGCGCGTGAGCAGGTCCGGTGGACCTGCGAGAGCGGCGAACGCCGTGAGCTTTGCGAGCGGCTCGGCAGGTGCGAGGCTCCGCGCGTTGCCTACGTTGTCGCTAGGCAACCCTGCCCAGCAACCAAAATACTTCGCGCGATATCGCGTTTGTGAAGTTAAGTGGCAGTTGCTTCTGTTGCCCGGTGCAACTACCAAAACCGCGCTTGGCTAACCGAAGTTAGGCAGCGAGGGCCATTTCATTATCGTTGGCACCTAAACAATAGTCCGATGACGGCGGAACCATACCGAGCAAAAGAACTGCCTTTACACATCCGTCGATCCTGTTTCGCCCCCACAAAAACCCATCCGAAAATGGGCTTATGGTGGAGGCGCCGGGTACCGCCCCCGGGTCCGGGCTGCTTATTACACAGTCGTTTATCGCCATAGTCGCCCGGGCGAACCCGGATGACCTGCATAATATAGGTGAGGGGGGGTAAGAATTGAAGGGCGGAACTTTCTTGACTCCGCACCTCCGCACGAGGCACGGCCAGCCCATGAAGTCGGCTTATGCCAGCGAAGACGAGATTATCAGCCTGGGGACGCGCTTTGCCGCCCGCACCCTGCCGCGCGCCGAATGGACCCATGCCGGGCACATGGCCGCCGCGCTGTGGATCATGCGCTATCGCCCCGACCTGGACGCTAGCACGGACATGCCGGCCATGATCCGTGCCCATAACGAGGCGGTGGGCACGGTGAACGACGATAATGGCGGCTATCACCAGACCATTACCCTGGCCTCGATCCGGGCGCTGAAGGGTGTGCTGGACGCCAACCCGCCCGACATGCCGCTGTACCAGATCGTCAATGCCCTGATGGGGTCGAGCATGGGCAATCCCAACTGGCTGCTGGAATACTGGTCGCGCGAACGGCTGATGTCGGTGGACGCGCGGCGGGAATGGCTGGGTCCCGACCTAAAACCATTGCCGTTCTAAGGGTGAAAGTCTGGTCCGAATCCCCTAGGATTTCGCCATGCAGCAATATCTCGACCTGCTGAGACTTGTCCGCGATACCGGCGTGGAAAAGCATGACCGCACCGGCACCGGCACGCGCTCGATCTTCGGCCATCAGATGCGCTTCGACCTAGCGGATGGCTTTCCGCTGGTCACCACCAAGAAGGTGCATCTCAAATCCATCATCTATGAGCTGCTGTGGTTTTTGCGGGGCGAAACCAATGTCCATTGGCTACAGGAACATGGCGTCAGCATCTGGGACGAATGGGCCGATGCCAATGGCGAGCTCGGCCCGGTCTATGGCTATCAGTGGCGCAGCTGGCCGTCGCAGACTGACGGCACCATCGACCAGATTTCCAATCTGGTGCGCGACATCAAGGCCAATCCGGATTCCCGCCGCCTGATCGTCACCGCCTGGAATCCCGCCGATGTGCCGCGCATGGCGTTGCCGCCCTGTCATTGCCTGTTCCAGTTCTATGTCGCGGAGGGAAAACTCTCCTGCCAGCTCTACCAGCGCTCGGCGGACATCTTCCTGGGCGTGCCGTTCAACATCGCCAGCTATGCATTGCTCACCATGATGGTGGCGCAGGTGACGGGGCTGAAGCCGGGAACCTTCGTGCACAGTTTCGGCGATGCCCATCTCTACCTGAACCATCTGGAACAGGCCGACGCCCAGCTGGCCCGCCAGCCTTACCCGCTGCCCACCATGAAGCTGAACCCGGCAGTGACGGATATTTTCGCCTTCCAGTACGGCGATTTCACCCTGGAAAACTACCAGGCCCATGCTGGCATCAAGGCCCCGATCGCCGTCTGAGATGCCGCCAAAGCGCCGTTTTTATAGGATGAATTGACAAATGGCGGGCGCGTTTTAAAAGACCGCCCAACAGGGAGATTTCCATGGCGACGGCAGACGTACAGGGCAAAGACGAAACCAAGCTGGCCAATGGCGGCGGCGCCTTCCCCTTTTGGGTCTCGGTGACCATCGTGGGCGGGCTGTTCGCGGTGCTGGTCGCCATCATCTATGGCGTGATCCAGCTTTTCTCCTAAGCCCATTCAGACATGAAAAAAGCGCCGGAAGTTTCCTTCCGGCGCTTTTTCTTTGCGTGATCGCTACTTGGGCAGCGCGAACACCACCAGGCTGTCGCCGCCGCCGGGGCTGTTGAGGTACGAACCACCCGTCGCCACCACCGCCACGAACTGCCGCCCGTCACGCCCGCGATAGGTGATCGGCGTGGCATGGGCCGAATGGTCCAGCTTGTAGGTCCAGATTTCCTTGCCCGTCTTGCTGTCGAAGGCGCGGAAGCGCGCGTCATCAGTGCCGGCGATGAAGGTGAGGCCGCTGGCGGTCACGATCGGTCCGCCATTGCTGGCCCGGCCGGTGTCCTTCTTGCCTTCGGGGAAGTGATCGGTGACGCCCAGCCGCGAACGCCAGACGACCTCGGCCTTGTTGACGTCCACTGCGATCAACTCGCCCCAGGGCGGAATATGGCAGGGTGTCTGGGTCTTGGGATCGACGAAGCGGGCGGTGGTCATGTGCCATTCCTCGCCGCGCTTCACCAGCCGCTCGACATAACCCATCTCGTTGGAATTGAAGATGAAGAGGCCCAGCTTGGGATCGAAGGCGCCGCCGCCCCATTCCGGCCCGCCCGCCGCGCCGGGAAAGCGCACCTGCGTCCTGTCGGCGCGCAGGGGCTCATACATTTTCATGCCGACCAGATCGCCCTTCTTGATGATGTCCTCGCAGATGGCGCGATGCTCGGGCGTATTGTCCGCCACTTCGCTGAGGTCGAAGCTCATCCGGGTCATGACTTCGGGCTTGTTGGGAAAGGGCTGGGTCGGCCAGGCTCTTTCGTCGGGTTGGGACGATGGCGGCACCGGCCTTTCGGTGACGCCGAAGATCGGCTCGCCGGTGACACGGTCCAGCAGGAACAATATCGCCGTCTTGTTCATCGCCGCGACGGCGGGAATGGACTTGCCGTCCTTCTTGACCGTCAGCAGCACCGGCGCGGTGTGCAGGTCCAGGTCCCAGATGTCGTGATGCACGGTCTGGAAATGCCAGAGATATTTTCCCGTGCTGGCGTCCACCGCCACCAGGGAGTTGGCGAACAGGTTGGCGCCCTTGTGATCGCCGCCATAGCGGTCGAAGGTCGGCGCACCGAACGGCAGATAGGCGATGCCGCGCGCCGTATCCACGGTCAGCAAGTTCCAGATATTCACCCCGGAAACCTGCTTCCAGCCGTCATCTTCCCAGGTCTCGTGGAATTTCTCGCCCGGTTGCGGAACGGAACGGAACGTCCAGGCCAGCTTGCCGGTGATCACATCCCAGGCGCGCGCATCGCCCGCCGCGCCCTTGGCGGGCGATTCCTGAACGCGGCTGCCGGTGATGGCGAGGTTCTTGTAGATCGTGGGCGGCGCGGAATAGCCGTAAAAGGCATTCGGCAAGCCGTTCATGATTTCCGGCGTCTTGGTGTCGATGATGCCGTCGGTGCCAAAGCCCTTGGACGGCGCGCCGGTGGCGGCGTCCAGCGCGATCATACGGCCGCGCAAGGTGCCGAAGATCAGGCGCGGCGCATGGCGGCTGTCGCCGGGCCAGTAGGCGAGGCCCCGGAAGGGCGGCTGGTCGCCGGTGGGCAGGTCATAGGCCCAGAGCTCCTTGCCGCTGGTGGAATCCAGCGCCACCACCCGGCCATAGGGCGTGCCCAGGAACATCCGATTGCCAACGACCAGCGGCGTGGTAGTGGCAAAGGGAATGCGCGCCAGCTTCTGCGACGGGATCGGGTTCATGTGATAGGTCCAGGCGACCTCAAGCTTGCTCACATTGTCCGGCGTAATCTGGGTCAGCGGCGAGAAGCGCCCGCCGCCCGCGTCATAGCCATAGGATTGCCAGTCACCCCGGACCGAGGTCTGCGCCGAGGCGCACAACGGCAAGCACAGGGCAAGCACGCCCAGCAACATCTTCTTCATGACAGCCCCTGATGTATGGATGGGGATTACTTCCCCATTTCGTCTTCCTGATAGACCTTGATGATCTCGTCGAAATTCTGCTCGGCCTTGAAGCCCATCTTGGTTGCCAGCGTGGGCGTATAGCGCCCGGCCCAGCCCAGCACGATCTTGGAGACAAACGGATCGTCCACCCGCTTGATCAGCGCCACCGCCTTGTCACCCGCCGCTTTGCGCAGCGCTTCGATCTGCTCGCCCACTGTGGCCGAGACGCCCGGCATGGTCATGGAACGGCGCGGTCCCAGCGAAGACGTATCAATCGTGGCGGCGTTGATGAAAAAGCCGACCGCGGCGCGCGGGGAGGCGAACCAGTGCCGCACCTCATCGCCCACCGGCAGCGGCGCTTCCTGTCCCGCCAGGGGTTCGCGCAGGATGCCGGAGAAGAAACTGGACGCCGCCTTGTTGGGCTTGCCGGGGCGAATGCAGATGGTGGGCAGGCGTACGCCGACGCCATCCAGGAATCCCTTGCGGCTGTAATCGGCCAGCATCAGCTCGGTCATCGCCTTTTGCGTGCCATAGCTGGTGGTGGGGGTCGGCGCGAAATCGTCGGTGATGGACTCCGGGAAGGGCGGACCGAACACCGCCAGCGTCGAGGCGAAGACAAAGCGCGGCTTGTAGGGCGACTTCTCCCCTTCCAGCCGGACCGCCTCGAACAGCGCCCAGCTGCCGTTGAAGTTGATCTTGTAGCCTTTTTCAAAATTGGCTTCCGCATCCCCCGACACGATGGCGGCCAGATGAAAGATCACATCGGGGCGCTCCTGCATCAGGGTGGTGGCGACGCCGCGCTCGGAATAATCGGTGACGATGGCCTTGCTGGCCGCGGGCGCGCCTTCGGGGATCGGGCTGTCCACCACATCGACCAGGGTCATGGCGGTGATCGGCTTGCCGCCCAGCGTCTTGTCCTTCGCCAGGCGCTCGACCAGCTTGCGCCCGATCATGCCGCCCGCGCCGGTGACCAGAATCTTCATGTCCCGTTCTCTCTTCGAGTGTTTGCGGCCGCGACCATAACCCAACAACAGGTTGCGGCAAGCTGGATGCTGCGTCGCAGCGGCAGATAAGATCATCTCGCATATGCGATGCTTTTGACGCCGCTCCGGGGCGGGATTAGCGTGACCCCAACAGGGCCAGAATCGGCAAAAGCACAAAGGGGTGGGGCGTGAAATTCGTTTTTGCATTGGCCATGGCTGCGGGACTTCCCATCGCGGCATCCGCCCAGGACATTCCCGCCCTTTATGGCAAGGCCGAAAACCAGTGGGCCTCGCCGCCCAATGGTACCTGGGGCTCCACCGCCGGCATCGAACGCGGCCCCCGGGGTGAAATCTGGGCCATCGACCGCTGCGGCGCCAATAGCTGCGAGACGTCCGATCGGCCCGCCGTCATCCAGATCGACATGGCGACCGGCAAGGCGATCCGGGGCATCGGCGCCGGCCTGTTCGTGTTTCCGCACGGACTGCATGTCGATCGCGCGGGCAATATCTGGGTGACCGATGGCGGCATCTCCAAGGACGGCAGCAAGGGCCTTCAGGTCATCAAGCTGTCGCCCAAGGGCGATGTGCTGCTGCGTCTGGGCACCGCCGGCCAGCGCGGCACGGGCGGGGCGCATTTCCAGTCGCCCAGTGACGTGATCACGGCCCGCAATGGCGACATTTTTGTTACCGATGGCCATGCGCCCATTGCCGGCATCGTCCCGCCCGACCTCGCCATGCGGGTGATGAAGTTCAGCGCCGATGGCAAGTTCATCAAGGAGTGGGGCGGCAAGGCCGGCGCGGGCCGTGACCAGTTCAACAATCCTCATGCGCTGGGCCTGGACGGGCAGGGGCGTCTGTATGTCGCCGACCGCGGCAACAACCGCACCATGATCTTTGACCAGGACGGCAAGTTCATCGCCGACTGGCGGCAGTTCGGACGGCCCAGCGGCTTCTACATCACCGGCGACCGGCTCTATGCCATCGACGCCGACTCCAGCGAAGCCAACCATCCCGGCGACTGGAAAAAGGGCGTTTGGATCGGCTCGATCCGCGAAGGCAAGGCGCAAAGCTTTGTCCCCGACGACACGGCGGGCGAGGGCGTGGTCGTCGCGCCCGACGGCAATATGTATGGCGCGGTGAATGTCGCGCCGCGCGGCATCACCCGCTACCAGAAAAAATAAGGAGCAATCCTCATGAGCGCGACACGGCGGACATTCCTGCTCAAAGGCTTCGGAGCCACCACTACGGCCTGGCTGGCGGCCAACTGGCCCGCCCAGGTCGCGGCGGCGGAGGCCGCGCAAGCGATGGGCCATTTCACCTTCTTCACCCGCCCCCAGGCGATGGAGATCGACGCCATGGCGCAGCAGATCTATCCCAGCGACTCCACGCCGGGCGCCAAGGAAGCGCAGGTGATCTATTTCATCGACCTGGCGCTGGTGACCTTCGCGAAGGACAAGCAGGAGATCTACAAAAAGGGCTTCGGCGAGCTGGCTGCCAAGACCGGGGGCAAGCCGCTGGGCTCCTTCCCGCATGACCAGCAGATCGCGCTTCTCACTTCCATCGAGGACACGCCCTTTTTCCGCATCGTGCGTGACCACACCATCATGGGCATGTTCTCGGCCCCCCAGCATGGCGGCAATTTTCAGAAGGTCGGCTGGCAGCAGATCGGCTTCGACGACAGCCTCA
>JBEGVG010000018.1:0-3246 GCA_041178445.1 Pseudomonadota bacterium
GAGATAGCGCAGCCACATATCGAGCCCGGCAAAGACCGTGCCGATATCGCCGCCGAACTTGGCGACCATCGGCTCTGCATTCTGGACGAGCTTGAGCTCCTTGGCGATCCAGCTGTCGCGCACCGCGGCGTCGTATTCACCCATCGCGTCATGCTCGCGCCCCGCGGCGATCGCGGCGGCAGCGGCTTCGGCGGCGAGCATCCCGCTCTTCATCGCAGTATGGCTGCCCTTGATGCGCGGCACGTTGACGAAGCCGGCCGAGCACCCGATCAGCGCGCCGCCCGGGAAATCGAGCTTGGGCACCGACTGCCAGCCACCTTCGTTGATCGCGCGCGCACCATAGGAAACGCGGCGACCGCCTTCCAGGATCGCGCGGATTTCCGGGTGCTGCTTCCAGCGCTGGAATTCCTCGAACGGATAGACATACGGGTTCTTGTAATCGAGCGCGGTAACGAAGCCGAGCGCGACCTGGTTATTGGCCTGGTGGTAGAGGAACCCGCCGCCCCAGCTGTCGCTTTCGGTCAGTGGCCAGCCCTGGGTGTGGAGCACGCGGCCCGGCACGTGCTTGGCGGGATCGATGTCCCACAGTTCCTTGATGCCAAGGCCATAGACCTGCGGTGCGCAATTGGCTTCCAGATCGAACTTGGCCTTGAGCGTCTTGGTCAGGTGGCCGCGCGCGCCTTCGGCAAAGAAGGTGTACTTGGCGTGGAGTTCCATACCGGGCTGGTATTCGCCCTTATGGCTGCCGTCCTTGGCCACGCCCATGTCCTGGGTGGCGACACCCTTGACCGAGCCATCATCATTATAAAGCACTTCCGAAGCCGGGAAGCCGGGGAAGATTTCCACGCCCAGCTCTTCAGCCTTGCCACCCAGCCAGCGGCACAGATTGCCGAGGCTGCCGGTGTAATTGCCATCGTTCGACATAAACGGAGGCATCGGCCAGTGCGGGATCGAGGTCTTGCCCGTGGCAGACATGACCCAGTGCCAGTTATCCGTAACCGGGGTTTCCGCCATGGGGCAACTGTCTTCGCGCCAGTTCGGCAACAATTCATCCAGTGCCTTGGGATCGACCACCGCGCCCGACAGAATGTGGGCGCCAACTTCGGAGCCCTTTTCCAGAATGCAGACCGAAAGGTCTGCATTTAGCTGCTTCAGCCGGATCGCCGCAGCAAGGCCGGCCGGGCCACCGCCGACGATGACGACGTCATAAGGCATGGATTCGCGTTCGGTCATGGTCCACCTGTTCGGGGTTAATCGTTCGGTCGAGCCTTGAAAGCTGGCTTGCGGCAGGTCAAGACCGCAAATGTGAGTGATCCCGCACAAACTGAACCGGCATTAGATGCCCCAGCCGCCATGGCCGCCGTGCTTGACTGGTGGCGCGAGGCTGGCGTGGACCATGCTTTCTCTGACGATCCGCGCACCTGGCTGGTTGAACCGACCGCGCCTGAGGCAGAACTGGAACGCAGCTTTACCCCGTCGCCGATGCCAGTTCGACCCCCTCCCGGTCCGGCGCCAACCGCTCCGCTTGCCGGGCTGGACGCGCTGCCCAAGACTTTGGCGGAATTTCAGAACTGGTGGATGAGCGAGCTTTCGCTAGATGATGGGCATCTCACCGGCCGCGTCGCGCCGCGCGGCGCAGAAGGTGCGGCGCTGATGGTGCTGGTTGATCATCCCGAGGCGGAAGACCGCGATGTCCTGCTATCCGGGCCGCAAGGCCGGCTGTTGTCGGCAATGTTTGCCGCCATGGGGATCGGGCCGGGCGAAGCCTATATCGCCGCCTGTCTGCCGCGCCATATGCCGCGGCCGGACTGGGCCGCACTGGAAGCGGCTGGACTTGGGCAAGTCGTGCGGCATCACATCGCTTTGGCCCGCCCGCAGCGGCTGTTGGTGTTTGGACGGCACATCTCGCCGCTGCTGGGCCACGATCCAGCGAAAAGCGCTGAACCTTTGCGCGAATTTAACCATGAGAGCCTAAGCATTCCGCTGTTAATGGCGCCCGGCCTAGCCAATCTGGCCGGCCGGCCGCGGAGCAAAGCCGGGCTGTGGCAGGCTTGGCTTGACTGGACGGGATAGAAACTCGCGTGACGCGCATGATCGCTAAAGCAATGCTGTCCGCTGGGCTGACAATCGGGCTGGCGGGGATAGCTGCGCCCGCACAGGCCAACAGCGCCGCGGTCGACTATTTCAGGGGCCGCGCCGATCGCAGCAATGTTCCGAGCCTGCTAAGCCAGGAAGACCGGACCTATTACCGCGACCTGTTTGGCGCGATTGAGCGCGCCGACTGGACCAAGGTTCAGGGACTCTTCGCCCAAAAGCCGGACGGTCCACTGCATCAGGTGGCGCTAGCCGAGTATTTTCTGGCTCCCACCTCACCGAAAATTGAACTCGACGCGCTCAGCGCCTGGCTGGCCCGTGATACGCGCCTGCCGCAATCCGAACAGATTGCCCTGCTGGCGCAAAAGCGCGGCGCAATCGCCCTTCCTTCGTTGCCGCAGGCCGCATCGCTGATCACCCTGCCCAGCCGCGCCAAGCGCATCCGCCCGCGCGAAACCAATGACGGCACCATGCCGCCTGCCGTCGCGGCCGCGATCACTGCCACCATCAAGGAAGACAACCCCGCCGGGGCCAAGGCCCTGCTCGATGGGATCGACACCCAGCTTTCGCCCGCCGCCCGGGCCGAATGGCGCGCCAAGATCGCCTGGTCCTATTACATCGAGAATGATGACGCCTCGGCTTATATCCTCGCACAGACAGTGCAGGACGGGGCTGGGCCGTGGGTGGCTGAGGGCTGGTGGACCGCCGGTCTGGCCGCTTGGCGGATTGGCGATTGCATCGGTGCCAGCGATGCCTTTACGCGCACCGCCGGGGCTTCGCAAAACAGCGAACTGACCGCAGCGGCACTTTATTGGCAAAGCCGCGCGGCCGTGCGATGCCGTCAGCCGGAAAAGGCCTCTGCCGCACTCAAAAGCGCGGCCCGGATGGATGAGACGCTTTATGGCATGCTCGCCGCCGAACAGCTTGGTTTGATCCTGCCGCAAACGCACACCGCGCCAGACTTCACCCAGTCCGACTGGCAGAAGCTGCGCGACGAAGCCAACATTCGCGCCGCAGTGGGTCTCGCGGAAATTGGCCGCGACGGCTTGGCGGACGAAGTGCTGCGCCATCAGGCCCGGCTTGGCCCAGCGGGGGAATATCAGCCCCTCACCCGCCTCGCCCGCGATCTGGGCTTGCCCTCAACCCAGCTGT
>JBEGVG010000019.1:0-31827 GCA_041178445.1 Pseudomonadota bacterium
TCGCAGGCTTGAGAAAAACCAAGTACCGCGGCCTCGAAAAAGTCCGATGGGCCTTCATCCTCGCAGCCGCCGCCTACAATCTGATCCGGTTGCCGAAGTTGATGGCCGCAGCATGAGCCACGACGCCATCCGTCGGAGCATCGCCACAATCCGGTCTAGACAAACCACGAAAATACAGACCGCCCTGAGAAATCCGCCTATTTGTTCAACAGCCTGCTAGTCTGGGATGTTTGGCCTTCTGGCATCGAAAGAAAAGCCATCGTGTCGATGAATATGTAAGTTAGTGCGATAGCAGCGATAGTGCGATCTACGGCCTCGCACTTCTTTATCTCAGCGGCAATGCCTCCGAGTGCGTCCCACATCAGTTATTGAACCGGAAATGCATTACGTCGCCGTCGGCGACGACATATTCCTTTCCTTCCAGCCGGAACTTGCCGGCCTCGCGCGCGCCGGCTTCGCCTTTGCCGGCGACATAGTCGTTAAAGGCGATGGTTTCGGCGCGGATATAGCCCTGCTCGAAATCGGTATGGATCACGCCGGCGGCCTGCGGGCCCTTGGAGCCCTTTGTGACGGTCCAGGCGCGGGCCTCCTTCGGTCCCACGGTGAAGAAGGTCAAAAGGCCCAACAGCTCATAACCGGTGCGGATCAGGCGGTTGAGGCCGGGCTCTTCCAGCCCCAGGCTTTCCAGAAAATCAGCGCGGTCTGCCATCGGCATCTGCGCGATCTCTTCCTCGATCTTGGCGCTGATCACCACGCTGCACGCACCTTCGGCTTTCGCCATGGCTTCGACCTTGGCGGAAATAGCGTTGCCGGTGGCGGCTGAGGCTTCCTCGACATTGCAGACATAGAGTACCGGCTTGGCAGTCATCAGGCCGAGCTGGGAATAGGGGCCGCGTTCTTCCGGCGCCAGTTCGGCCCGGCGCGCGGGCTTGCCTTCGCGCAGCAGCGTGACGGCCTTCATCATCAGCGCCAGCTGTTCCTTGGCTTCCTTCTCGCCGCTATTGGCTTTCTTCTCCAGCGGCTTGATGCGCTTTTCCAGGCTTTCCAGGTCGGCCAGCATCAGTTCGGTTTCCACCGTCTCGGCATCGGAGACGGGATTGATCTTGCCTTCGACATGGGTGATGTCGTCATCCTCGAAGCAGCGCAGCACATGGGCCACCGCATCGACTTCACGGATATTGGCCAGGAACTGGTTGCCCAGGCCTTCGCCCTTGGAGGCGCCGCGCACCAGGCCGGCAATGTCCACGAATGTGATGCGGGTGGGAATGATCTCCTGCGAGCCGGCGATCTGGGCCAGGGTCTCCAGGCGCGGATCGGGCACCGCCACGTCACCGACATTGGGCTCGATGGTGCAGAAGGGATAGTTGGCCGCCAGCGCCGCAGCGGTCTGCGTCAGGGCGTTGAAAAGGGTCGACTTGCCGACATTGGGCAGGCCGACGATGCCGCATTTAAAACCCATTACTCTATGTCTCTCTTCTTCGGTTCTTGCTTGTCAGGCTTTGGGGGCTGCAGCAGCAGCGCCACCTTGCTCATAAAACCCTTGTCGTCGTCCTTGGCCAGCAGCGGCGCGGCTTCGACCATCGCGCCCACCAGCGGCCTCAGCCAGGTGATCTCGTCGGCGCTGAAATTCTGCAGCACATGGCCGCTGACGCGATCCTTGTCGCCAGGATGGCCGATGCCCAGCCGCACCCGGCGATAGTCAGGCCCCAGCGTGGCGGTGATGGAGCGAAGTCCGTTTTGCCCGGCATCGCCGCCGCCGGTCTTCACTTTCAGTTTGCCCGCGGCGAGATCAATTTCGTCATGGACCACCACCAGCGCTTCCAGCGGCAGCTTGAAGAAGCGCAAGGCGGGCCCGACGCTGTCGCCGCTGAGATTCATGAAGGTCTGGGGCTTGAGCAGGTAGGTCTTGCGGCCCGCCAGCATCCCTTCCGACAGCAACCCGTCGAACTTGGCCTTCCAGGGACCGAATTTGTGATGGGCGTGCAGTTCGTCCAGGACGATGAAGCCGGCATTGTGCCGGTTCCTGGCATATTGCGAACCCGGATTTCCCAACCCGGCGATAAGAAGCGGCGTATCCATGCCGCCCCCTTTCGGCAGCGGTTACTTCTTGGCCGGAGCGGCGGCCGGCTTGGCGCCGGCAGCAGGCTTGGCGCCAGCAGCAGGCGCGGCGCCGGCAGCGGGAGCAGCACCTTCGGCAGGCGCGGCTTCGGCGGCGGGCGCGGAAGCGGCAGCCGCGGCGGCGCGCTGCTCTTCGATCACGCTGGTCGGCGCGACGATGGAGCAGATGGTGAAGTCACGGCCACGCAGCAGCGGCTTCACGCCCTTGGGCAGGTTGAGGTCGTTGATGTGGACCGACTCGTTGATGTCCAGCTTGGAAACATCGACTTCGATGGTGTTGGGAATACCGTCGGCCGGGCAGGACAGCGGCATGGTGTGGCGCACGATGTTCAGCACGCCGCCCTTCTTCAGGCCGGGCGAAACCTCCTGGCCATGGAAATGCACCGGAATGTCGAGCTTGACGGTGGCGCCTTCGGCCAGGCGCATGAAGTCCACATGCACGGGGCGGTCGCTGACCGGGTCGAGCTGCACGTCGCGCGGGATCACGCGGGTCTTCTTGCCGGCGATGTCCAGCATGAACAGGGTGGTGAGGAAATGGCCGGCATCGACATGGCGCTCCAGGGTGCGGCCGTCGACACTGATGTTCTCGGGCGTGGCGGTGCCGCCATAAATGACGGCCGGGATCAGGCCCTTGAGGCGCGCCTGATAGGCCGGGCCCTTGCCGGTACCCTCACGCGATTCCACCTTAAGTTCTTGAACTTGCGCCATTTTCCTGATCCTTCACAGCCCGGATAAGCTCTAGCCTTCCGGAAGAAGGGGGCTTTTAGCGAAAAGGCCTGCGCCCTGCAACCGGGCCCTTGGCGCCGCTTTGCGGCATGCTAGCCTCCCCCGAAAAGGGGGAGGGGAACCCATGCAAAGCGCACTGATCGCCATCGCCGCGGCGGGGCTGGCCGGATGGCTGTTCGGGGCCGTCTGGTACATGGCCCTGGGCAAGCCCTAGCAGCGGGCCCACGGCATGAATGTGGACGGCTGCAAAGACAAGAAGATGCCGCTGACGCCGATGGTGGTGGCGCTGCTGGGCGCCATCGTGATGGCGGCGGTGCTGTACCAGGTGATGGCCGGCCTGGGGGTCATGACCCTGGGTCAGGCCGCCATCACCGGGCTGATCCTGGGGCTGGGCTTCCTGTTCACCGCCACCCTGGTCAACAACCAGTTCCAGGGAAAGGGGCGGATCGCCACCCTGATCGATGGCGGACGCTGGTGCTGGTGATCGAAGCCGTGGTGATCATGTTGCTGGCTTAACTTTGACCCCCATCCGTCGCAGCTCGGGTTTGCGAAGTCGCAAACACCTCGCTGCGACACCTTCCCCCTTCCTGGCGCTTCGCGCCGAAAGGGGAAGGAAGCTGGTGGACGCTGAGGGGTGAGGAATGGTTCGCCGAAGGCGAACGAAATGGTCCGGTGGACCATTCGAGTGACGAACGCCGCGAGCTAAAGCGAGCGGCCGGACCGCTCGGCGGAATGCCTCGCTCGAGCCAATCAATCAAACAAGCTGGAGACAGACGCTTCGTTGTTGATGCGGCGCATCGCTTCACCCAGCAGGGGGGCGATGGAGATGGTGCGGATATTGGCGCAGGATTTCATGGCCTCGGTCGCCGGAATCGAATCCGTCACCACCATGGATTTGAGCCGGGAATTCTTGATCCGCTCCACCGCCTTGCCCGACAGCACGCCATGGGTGGTATAGGCATAGACCTCGGTGGCGCCATTGTTCAGCAGTGCCTCGGCGGCGTTGCACAGCGTGCCGCCGGAATCGACGATATCGTCGATCAGGATGCAGGACTGGCCCTCGACATCGCCGATGATGTTCATCACTTCGGACTGGCCGGCGCGTTCGCGGCGCTTGTCCACAATGGCCAGGTCGGCATTGAGGCGGCGGGCCAGCGAGCGGGCGCGCACCACACCGCCGACGTCCGGCGACACCACCATCGGTGACTTTCCGGCCAGATGTTCCAGAATGTCCTTCACGATCACCGGCTGGGCGAACAGATTGTCGGTGGGAATGTCGAAAAAGCCCTGAATCTGGCCGGCATGCAGGTCGACGGTCAGCACCCGGTTGGCGCCGGCCTCGGTGATCATGTTGGCCACCAGCTTGGCCGAGATGGGGGTGCGCGGGCCCACTTTGCGGTCCTGGCGGGCATAGCCGAAATAGGGGATCACGGCGGTGATGCGCCGGGCGCTGGCGCGGCGCAGCGCGTCAATCATGATGAGCAATTCCATCAGATTGTCGTTGGCCGGGGCGCTGGTGGACTGCATCACGAACATGTCCTCGCCGCGGACATTTTCCTGAACCTCGACGAAAACCTCGTCGTCGGAGAAGCGGCGGACATCGGCTTTGACGGGGGTCAGGCCCAGATAGGCGCTGATCGCATCGACCAGCGGGCGGTTGGAATTTCCGGCAATCAGGCGCATGCCCCGCGATCCGTTCCGATCCGTCATTCCGCGCCGCTCATACCTTTGATCTCCCCTTGCGCTGCGCGCGTCGGGGAGGGCCCCATGAAGCTTTGATGACCGGCTTGTAGCGGCTGGCCCGGGGAGTCGCAACCGGCCCGGTGTCGCGCGCCGTGCCCCCGTGTTGTTTATATGTCGTGGGTCAGCAGGATGGCGGATCCCTGCCGCCCGTAATCAGGCTCGCCGGCATGGGTGGTGCGGCGGAAGCTGAAAAAGCCGCTTTCGGGCGGATAGGTGCAGACGCCCATTTTTTCCACAGAGACAATGCCCGCATTCGTCAGGCGGTGGGCGGCGTAATCTTCCAGGTCGAAATGGTAATGGCCTTCCTTGCCTGACGGGGTGAAGAACTTGCGGTTGCGCAACCCCTGTTCCAGGAAGCGGTCGCGAAAGTCCCAGCCCACTTCGTAATTCGCCTGGCTGATACAGGGGCCGATGGCGGCGGCGATCCGGCCGCGGTCGGCGCCCAGTTTCTCCATGGCGTCCAGCGTGGCTTCCAGCACCCCGCGCCCGTCTATTACTCCAAGCGCGCCTTTCCAGCCGGCATGGGCGGCGCCGATCACCCGCGCGCGGGGGTCTGCCAGCAGCACCGGGGCGCAGTCAGCGGTGAGGATGCCCAGCGCCAGTCCCGGTATGGCCGTCACCATCGCATCGCCTTCAAGTCGCTGCGGCGGCGCGGAATCCAGCGTGTGGACGATGGGGCTGTGGATCTGGGACAGGCTGACCAGTTCGTGCGCGCCGAGTTCAGCGGTGACGCGCCGGCGATTTTCTGTCACCGCCTCCGGCGCATCCCGGGAGCCGGGGCCGCAATTCAGGGAGGCATAGAGGCCGGTGGAAACCCCGCCCTCGCGCCCGAAAAAGCCGTGCGCCACACCTGGCGCGGCCAGATTGGAAGTAAGATTGGCGGCTTGCAGGCGCTTCATGCGCCAAATCCCGCAAAACCGGTGACGCCGGGCGGCGCAAAGGCGACGGCTTTGAACAGCGTGCCCATCTGCTCCCCGCCGATCAGCCTTTCGGTCGCGGCCAGCAGGTCGGCGGCGCTCTGCGGATGGGCCTGCATCAATTGCTCGGCCCGCTCGGTGATGCCGATGCTCGCCAGCAGCGCCCCTTGCGTCACCGGACCGAACACCTGCGCGCCGCCGCGCCGCCCGGCCTGCGCCAGGGCCGTGAAATCGACATGGGCGGACAGATCGTCCTCGCCAGGCGTGTCCAGTGCATCGACGAAGCGGTGGCCGCCCACCGCCTGCAAGGTCTCCGCGAAACCGCCCTTCTTCTCGATATCAGCCGCGTCATAGCCGTAATCGATGATCAGCGCCGCGCCGCCGCGCTGGGTGATGATGCTGGCGATATTTTCCGCCAGCGCCAGCGCGGCGGGCGAGGTTTCATAGACCCCGCCCTGGGGCGCGGCCTCACGGTTGGCGGGAATGATGGGCAGCGGCACCGGCACCGGCGCCAGCGCGAAGGTCAGTTCGCCGTCCAGTGCCGTCACCATGCGCTCGTGCCAGCCGCGGTCGCTGCGGACATACTGGCGGACGGGCAAGGCATCAAAGAATTCATTGGCGACCAGAAACAGCGGGCGGTCGGACAGGCTGTCGTCGAACTGCGTCTGCCAGGAGACATCCGCGCCGCAGCCGCGCAGCTTTTCGGCCTGTATCGCCTGCAGCACCGGGCTGGCTTCCACCAGCACGACCTCCAGATCGTTGGTGAAGGCCGGCTCCACCGATGCGGCGCGCAGGGCATCGGCCATCAGTGTGCCGCGTCCCGGTCCCAGTTCGACCAGACGGGGGTTTTTCGGACAGCCCTGGTCGGCCCAGGCCTGGAGCAGCCACAGGCCCAGCATCTCGCCAAACATCTGGCTGACTTCCGGCGCGGTGATGAAATCGCCGCCCTTGCCGCTGAGCGACACGCCGAAGGGATCGCGGGTGGCGTAATAGCCGTCCTTGGGGTCGAGCAGCGCGATGGTCATGAACTGCGCCACGGACATCGGGCCCTGCGCCTCGATCAGGGCGGCGATGCGCGCTTTGAGCCTCATGCGGTACGGGGCTTTTTCAGCACGATCCAGAACAACAGGCCTGCGCCCAGCCAGATCGGAATCGACAAGGCCATGCCCATGCTGATGGGCCCGATGAACTGGGTGTCGGGTTCGCGGAAGAATTCGCAGATGAAGCGGAAGGTGCCATAGCCCGCCAGGAACAGCGCCGAGATCAGGCCCGGCCTGCGATGGGCATGGAAGACGCGCAGCGCGACTTGCAGGATCACCAGCAGCAAAAGCCCTTCCAGCGCGGCTTCGTAAAGCTGGCTGGGATGGCGCGGCAGCGGCCCGCCGCGCGGGAAGACCATCGCCCAGGGCACGTCGGTGACCCGGCCCCACAATTCGTCATTGATGAAGTTGGCGATGCGCACGATGAAGATGGTGATGGGCGCGAAGGCGCAGGTCAGGTCGGCGATGGAGAGCATGTTCAGCTTGTTGCGGCGGCTGAACAGCCAGAGCCCGATCAGCGCCCCCAGTAACCCGCCATGGAAGGACATGCCGCCTTCCCAGGCGGCGATGATGCGCACCGGATCGGTGACGAAGCCCAGGGGCAAGCCGTCGCAGAAGGCGGCGTAGTTGGGCGTGACGCTGCACAGGACCGTGCCATAGATCAGCACCCAGCCCAGCCGTCCGCCCAGGATGACGCCAAAGATGATCCAGACCGCCAGGTCGCTGATCTGGTCCTCGGTTGCCGGTGGGCGGCCGCTGAAGGGGGGCGGGCCCCAGAAGGCATTCTGGCGCAGCAACCGCATGATCCCCCACCAGCCCAGCAGGATGCCGGCGATATAGGCCAGGGCGTACCAGCGGATCGCCAGCGGCCCCAGTTGCAGCGCGATGGGATCGATATTGGGGAAGGGCAGCACGGCCAGGGCTTCGATCATGGCGGTAAATCGCGATGCTTCGGCGCTTGTGTCAAGTGAAGCTGGTGGCCATATAGACGGTGACAACGGAGGCATTTCATGGCGCAGACCGACAATCCGTTCCTAGACGGCGTGGCGAAGGCCTTTACCGACGCTGCCGGCATGGCCCAGAGCGTGCGCACAGAGATCGACACTTTCATGCGCCAGCGGCTGGAGCGGCTGGTGGCGGATATGGATTTTGTTCCCCGCGAGGAATTTGAGGCGGTGAAGGCGATGGCCGCTAAGGCCCGCGCCGAGAATGAGGCGCTGTCCGCCCGGATCGCAGCTTTGGAATCCAAATCAACCACTTAGGGTGGTTTGGGGAGTCATCCCCGACTCCTTTTTGTCGAATCTGTGAACCGATTCAAAGCTGTGGAATCTTTTTCCGCGGCGTGGATGGGGACTCCCGGTCTCTTGTTTTCTCTAAATCTTGTGCCAGTTTGGATCGCAACTGCTTCGTTTAGTGGCTGGAGCGCGCCCATGAGTATCATGCACCTCGATGACGAGCCGGTGGGAACCCTGCACCCGCTGGACCTGCTGGAGCGGGCGGTCGAGGCCAATGGCTGGGCCTTTGAGCGGGCCGGCCGGGACGAGCTCAACCTGTCAGTGGCCGGCAAATGGAGCGATCACCATTTCAATTTCTCCTGGCGCGAGGACCTGCAGTCGCTGCATTTGTCCAGCGCCTTCGACATGCGCATCAGCGAAGGGGTGCGCCGCCAGAATGTCGCCGACCTCCTGATGCATGTGAACGCCAAGCTGTGGATCGGCCATTTCGATCTGTGGCCGCAGGACGGCACCATCATCTTCCGTCACGCCATGATCTTCCCGGACGCGGAAGCCAGCGCCTCCCAGTGTGAGGCGCTGCTCAACCTGGCGCTGGAAGCCTGCGAGCATTACTACCCCGCCTTCCAGTTCGTGCTGTGGGGCGGCAAGACGGCGGAAGATGCGATCGCGTCGGCGGTGCTGGAGTGCGCCGGCCAAGCGTGATGGTTGCGTCGTGAGTGTTCTCCTTGTCGGTGCCGGCAGGATGGGTTCGGCTCTTCTGAAGGGCTGGCTCGGCAAAGGCGTCAAATCTATCACCGTGGTCGAGCCCAAGCCGTCGGCGCAATTGCGCGCGCTGGCGAAGCAAAAGAAGATCACCCTCACAGCCGCGCCGTCTGCCATCAAAGGCAAGCCATCGGTTTGCGTGGTGGCAATCAAGCCGCAGATTTTGAAAGGTGAAGCCGGCGCGCTGGCGGGGTTCGCGCGCGGCGGCACGTTGATGATTTCCATTGCCGCCGGAACCTCGGTGGCGGCACTGGCAAAAACCTGGGGGGCGAAGGCGCGCATCATCCGCGCCATGCCCAATACGCCCGGTTCGATCGGCGCGGGTATCACCGGCCTTTATGCCGCCAGGGGCGTGACGGCGGCGGACCGCAAGCGCACCACCGGGCTGCTGTCGGCGCTGGGCGCCACCGAATGGGTGAACACCGAGGCGCTGATCGACAGTGTCACGGCGGTGTCGGGTTCGGGGCCCGCCTATCTATTTCTGATGGTGGAAGCCCTGACCGAAGCGGGCGTGGCGGAAGGCCTTTCCAAAGTTCAGGCGGAGAAATTCGCCCGCGCCACGGTGGCGGGCGCAGGGGCGCTTTTGGCCGCGGACAAGTCACCAGCGGGTGCGCTGCGCGAGGCTGTGACCAGTCCGGGCGGCACCACGGCGGCGGCGCTGTCGGTGCTGATGGCCGATGACGGGCTGACGGCGCTGATGAAGCGCGCGGTCAAGGCGGCACGCAAGCGGGCGGAAGAATTGCGCTAAATCTTCCACACCATGGGCGGGCTTGACCCGCCCATCCAGCGTTTGTTTCAGCAGACTGGATGGCCGGGTTGAACCCGGCCATGGAGGAGAAAATCAAACCGGCAACCGGATCGTCGCTTTCAACCCGCCCAGCGAACTGTTTTCCAGAACCACATCACCGCCATGCGCCCGCGCCACATCGCGCGCAATGGCCAACCCCAATCCCGAGCCGCCCGCTTGCAGATTCCGGCCTTGGTCCAGGCGGTGGAAGGGGCGGAAGGCTTCCTCGCGCCGGGTTTCGGGAATGCCGGGGCCATTGTCCTCGACGCTGATTTCCACCAGCCGCCCCTCCTGTTTGAGGCTGACCGCGACTTGGCTGCCATGCTTGAGGGCGTTATCGATCAGATTGGTCAGACAGCGGCGCAGCCCCACCCGTCTGACGCTGACATGGATATTGTCCGCCACGCTGAGCGTGACGCCGCGCTGGCGCGCCTTGGCGGCGGCGTCGGCGGCATCGCATACCAGCGCGCCCAGATCGGTGACTTCGGCCTCCTCGCCGCCTTCACCGCGTGCGAAGGCCAGATACTCGTCCAGCATATGCTCCATCTCGGCGATGTCGCCCTGCATGGATTTCACATCCGCATCCGCCGGCATCATCGCCAGCGCCAGTTTCAGCCGGGTCAGGGGCGTCTTGATGTCATGGCTGACGCCCGCCAGCATTTCGGTGCGCTGGGTGACATGGCGCTCGATGCGCTTGCGCATGGTGATGAAGGCCTGGGCGGCGCGGCGCACCTCGGTGGCGCCATAGGGCTTGAAGTCCGGCACGGCACGGCCCTTGCCGAAGCTTTCGGCGGCGCGCGCCAGCCGTTCGATGGGCCGCACCTGGTTGCGCAGGAACAGGATGGCGATGCCCATCAGCAAGAGCGACGAGGCGACCATATAGAGAATGAACAGGTCGGGCTTGGACACGGTGATGCGGTCGCGCGGCACCAGCACCGCCAGGGTGCCGTCATGCACTTCGGCGCGGATTTCGAAGTCATTGCCGACGCGCTTGGTGAAGAAATGCCGCCCGGCCCTGACGCGCTCGGCCAGGAAGTCGTCCAGCGCCACGTCTATTGTGCTGACGGCCGGCTCGCTGGGCGGCGCGACCTTCACGCCCGGCAGGAATGTGATGCCGTATTGCAGCTGCCGTTCCGACAGCAGGCGCAGCTTGATGCGTTCGTCGCCATGATAATTGTCTTCCAGCGCCACCAGCAGGTTGATGTCGGCGGCAACATCGCGGGCCAGGCGGCGGGTGGTGCTTTCCAGGTCGCGCTCGAAAAAGACATAGGCGATGATCGCCTGCAGCAGCACGATCGGCGCGATGATGATGATCAGGGCGCGGCCGAACAGCCCGCGCGGCAGGATGCGCTTGACCGACAGGCTGGAGGAGTCAGGCACAGCCCACCTCAACCACGATCCGGCACCAGCATGTAACCCACCCCGCGCACCGTCTGCAGATAAAGCGGCAGCTTCGGGTCTTCCTCGATCTTGCGGCGCAGGCGTGTCACCTGCACGTCGATGGAGCGTTCCAGCGCAACATTCAGCCGCTTGCACAATTCCGTGCGGCTGAAAGGCCGGCCGGCATGGACAGCGAAGAGCTGCAGCAGCGCCGCTTCCGCGCCGGTCAGCTTCACCGGCTTGCCGTTTCGCGTCAGCCGTGAGGTGGCCGGATCGAACAATGCCGATCCCATCCTGACCGGGCCGGCGGGCGGACTTTCCGGCGGCGCGGCGCGGCGCAGCAGCGAATTGACCCTGAGCAGCAGTTCGCGTGGCTCGAACGGCTTGGGCAAATAATCGTCGGCGCCGAGTTCCAGCCCTGCGATGCGGTCGGCCGGATCGCCGCGCGCCGTCAGCATCAGGATCGGTATGCTGGATGCGGTGCGCACGCTTTTGGTCAGATCCAGGCCCGATTCCCCCGGCATCATCACGTCCAGGATCAGCAGGTCGAATTCCATGCTTTTCATCAGGGCGCGGGCCTCGGGGGCGCCCGGCGCGGCGGTTACCCGATAGCCGTTGGATGACAGATAGCGCTGCAACAGCGCGCGCAGGCGCTCGTCATCATCCACCACCAGCAGGTGCGGCTCGTCGGCCCCGGGGGTGTTCATGGCAAATTCATGGGCAAACTCATGGCAGCCATGCCACGGGGCACCCTTGCGATTTTCGCGTCGGCCATGCTGCAATACATGCAGAAAAACTAGGCCCTCACCCGATGGGGGGCAAGCCCGCCAAAAGGCAGGCTTTTTCAGGACGGAACCGATGGCAGACGTGATCCCTTTCGACCAGCGCGATGGCTCGCTTTGGTATGATGGCAAACTGGTGCCCTGGAAGGACGCCAAGACCCATGTCCTGACCCATGGGCTGCATTACGGCTCCTGCGTGTTCGAGGGCCAACGCATCTATAACGGCAGGATTTACAAGCTGAAGGAGCATACCGAGCGGCTGTTCTTTTCGGCCGAAACGCTGGGCATGCAGATCCCCTTTACCCAGGACCAGATCAACCAGGCCTGCATCGACGTCGCCGCCGCGCAGGGCATCACCGACGGGTATCTTCGCCCAGTCGCATTCCGCGGCAGCGAGATGATGGCGGTGTCGGCGCAGAACACCACCATCCATGTCGCCATCGCCTGCTGGGCCTGGCCGTCCTATTTCAGCCCGGCGGAAAAGCTCAAGGGCATCCGCCTGGATATTTCGCGCTGGAAGCGCCCGTCGCCGGAGACCGAGCCGGTCCATGCCAAGGCCGCGGGCCTCTATATGATCTGCACCATCTCCAAGCATGAGGCGGAAGCCAAGGGCTATGCCGATGCGATGATGTTCGACTATCGCGGCTATGTCGCCGAAGCCACCGGCGCCAATGTCTTCTTTGTGAAGGATGGCGAGCTGTACACCCCAACGCCCGACTGTTTCCTCAATGGCCTCACCCGCCAGTCGGTGATCGCCATCGCCAAGTCGCGCCAGATCAAGGTGATCGAGCGCCATATCCAGCCCGAAGAGATGAGTGGCTTTACCGAATGCTTCCTCACCGGCTCGGCGGCGGAAGTCACGCCGGTGTCGGAGATCGGGCCCTACAGTTTCAAGCCCGGCGCGCTGACCGAAAGCCTGATGACCGCCTATTCGGATGAAGTGCGCGGATTGGCGAAAGTTCTGGCTTAATTTTGATGGTCGCACGGACGAGGCGCTCGCTACGCTCGCGTTCGCCGCTGCTCTTTTTTTGATGGTCGCCCGGCGATGCCCTCGCTTCGCTTCGGGTTCGCCGCTGCTCCTAGGGCTCGGGCGTTGCCCCAGGACGCAGATGGGCCATGCCGGTGCGGAAATAGACCACGCCGGTATAAACCGTCAGCGCGGCGGCAACCCACAGCATGGCATAGGCGATAAAGGCATAGGTCAGCGACGGCATGCCTGGCAGATAGACATCGGCCAATGGCGTGAGGATCATGGCGCCGATCGCCACCATCTGCACCGCGGTCTTGAACTTGGCGACCGCTGTCACCGGCACACTGACATGAAGGCCGGAGAGGAATTCGCGCAGGCCCGAAACCAGGATCTCGCGCGACAGGATGATCAGGGCCGGCACCAGCTTGAGCAGGCTCAGCATGCCATTGGGCTTGATCTGGGTGAAAAGCCCTTCGGCGACCAGCATCATCAGCGCCACCGCCACCAGCACCTTGTCGGCGATCGGGTCCAGCATGCGGCCGAAATCCGACCCCGCCTTGAGCTTGCGGGCGGCGAAACCGTCCAGCCAGTCGCTGACGCCGGCGATCACGAAAATGCCGAAGGCCACCAGCCGCGCCGCATCGCCCGGCAGGACAAAGGCGATCACGAACAGCGGCACCAGCACGATGCGCAGCACGGTCAGGGCATTGGGCAGGGCGAACATGGGGGCACTCTAGAAGCCTGATTGCGACAGGTCATCCGCCCGGATGGAAGAAATCGAAGATTTTCTTCGCCAGGGTCTCGCTGACGCCCCCGACCGAGGCCAGATCGGTCAGGCTGGCTCCCGCGACCGCCCGGGCTGAGCCGAAATGCTGGAGTAGTGCCCGCTTGCGGTTCGCCCCCACCCCGGCGATCTCGTCCAGCGGGTTGGCGCCGATCGCGGCGCTGCGCTTCTTGCGATGGCCACCGATGACAAAGCGGTGCGCTTCGTCCCGAAGGCGTTGCAGATAGTACAGAACCGGGCTTTTGGGATCGAGGCGGAAGGGCTCCTTGCCGGGAAGGTAGAAATGCTCGCGTCCGGCATCGCGGTCAGGGCCCTTGGAAATGCCCACCAGCGCCACATCCTCAACCCCCAGATCGGCAAAGACCTGGCAGGCGACCGACAATTGTCCCGGGCCACCGTCAATCAGCACCAGGTCGGGACGTCGCCAGCGTGTGGTGTCGGCCCCATTTTCAGAGGAGCCGGCTTCTTCCTTGACCATGCGGGCAAAGCGCCGGGTCAGAACTTCGCGCATCATGGCGTAGTCATCGCCAGGGGCGAGCTCTTCATTCTTGATATTGAACTTGCGGTACTGTGCCTTTTCGAAACCGTCTGGTCCCGCCACGATGAAGGCACCCAGGGCATGGGCGCCCTGTATGTGAGAATTGTCATAAACCTCGATGCGGCGCGGCGGCGTCTCCAGCCCGAAGGCGTCTGCCACCCTTTCCAGCAGCTGGGTCTGGGCGCTGTTCTCGGCCATGCGCCGGCCCAGCTGTTCGCGCGCATTGGTCAGGGCGCGGTCCATGATCTCGCGCTTTTCGCCGCGCTGGGGCAGGGCGATTTCAACCTTTTGCCCGGCGCGGGTGCCCAGTGCCTCGGCCAGCAAGGCGCGGCCGGGCAGCTCCTCGCTGGTCAGGATCAGGCCGGGGGCGGTGCGCTCGTCGTAAAACTGGCCGACGAAGCTTTCGAGAACTTCCGCCAGCGGCAGATCGGGGTCATGGCGCGGGAAGTAGGGACGATTGCCCCAATTCTGTCCGGCGCGGAAGAAGAACACCTGAATGCAGGTATGGCCGCCTTCGCTATGGGCCGCGAACAGGTCGGCCTCGTCAAAGGTCGCGGGATTGACCCCCTGCGACGATTGGATGTGGCTCATCGCCTTCAAGCGGTCGCGCAGTTTCGCCGCCGCTTCGAAATCCATGGCGTCGGACGCCTTGGTCATCTCGGCCTTCAATTCATCTTGAACAGCCTGGCTTTTGCCCTTGAGGAAGCTTTCGGCCTCCTCGACCAGCTCGTGATAACCGGCCAGGTCGATTCGGTTCACGCAGGGCGCGCTGCAGCGCTTGATCTGGAACAGCAGGCAGGGGCGGGTGCGGCTTTCGAACACCGAATCCGAACAGGATCGCAGCAGAAAGGCGCGCTGCAGCGTATTGAGCGTGCGGTTGACCGCGCCTGCTGAGGCGAAGGGGCCGAAGTAAATGCCCTTGATGGTCTTGGCACCGCGATGCTTCAGAAGCTGCGGGAAGGGATGGTCCTCGCGTAGCAGGATGTTGGGAAAGCTCTTATCGTCGCGATAGCTGACATTGTAGCGCGGCTTCAGCCGCTTGATCAGGTTGGATTCCAGCAGCAGCGCGTCGGTCTCGCTGGCGGTGGTGACGAACAGCATCTCCGTGGTTTCCGCGATCATGCGGCTGATGCGTTCATTGTGTGCCCCGCGCAGGGCGTAGGAACTGACGCGCTTCTTCAGGCTCTTGGCTTTGCCGACATACAGCACGTCGCCCGCCGCATTCATCATGCGGTAGACGCCCGGGGCGTCGGGCAGGGTCTTGAGATAGGCGGCGATGCGCTCGGCGCCTTTCAGGGGCGCGTCGGGGGAACTCATGGCGTCAATATATTAGCGAGTCCGCTCAATCTCTATCCCAACGCTTTCCGCCGAGGTCAGGGCTTCCAGCTTTTCCACCCGCACCCGCACGGTACGCACCCTGGCGTCCTCGAAACAGGCTGCGGCGATGCGCTCGGCCAGGGTTTCGGCCAGCCGGACATGGCCTTCGGAGATGATGGCGCGGATGCGCTTTTCGATCACATGATAGTCAACGACATTCTCCAGCATGTCCTGGGCGTCGGCGATGTCGTCGGTGGCCAGGTCGACATTGATCCGCACCGGCTGGGTGCGGCCTTCCTCCTGGCGATAGACGCCGATATGGGCCGGCAGTTCCAGGTTGCGGATGAAGACATGACGGATGCCGCCGGCGGCGCTGGCAAAATAGGGGGGCTTGCTCATTCGCGTCCCGCGACATCGGGGGTCTGCCAGATCAGATGCTGGCCGCCATCCACCGCGATCATCTGGCCGGTGACGGCCGGGGCATCCAGCAGATAACGCACGGCGGCGCAGATATCGGCGAGCTCGGCGCCGCGCTTTAGGATGGTGGCATCGCGCTGGCCATCGAAATCGGCATCGGACTGGCGCGGATTCTTCAGGGTGGGACCGGGACCCACGGCATTGACCCGGATGTTCGGACCCATGCCCTGCGCCAGGGTGGTGGTCAGCCAGTACAGCCCCGCCTTGCTGACGCTGTAGGACAGGAACTGCGGCGTCGGTTTCAACACCCGCTGGTCGATCAGGTTGATGATGTTGCCGCTCTGCGCGGCAGGAAGCTGCTTGGCGAAAAGCTGCGACAGCAGCAAAGGCGCGCGCAGGTTGACCTCGATATGGTCGTCCCAGCTTTTGCGGGTGGCCGATTGCCAGTCGTCATTCTCGAACAGCGAGGCGGAATTGATCAGCGCCGTCAGCGGGCCGATCGCCTGGGCGGCGCGGCTGACCAGCGTGGCGGTCTCGGATTCTTTCGAAAGATCAGCCTGCAGGATTTCGGCCTTCACGCCCATCTTGCGCGCGGCATCGGCGGCGCTTTGCGCATCGGCCTCGGACCCATTGTAGTGGATCGCGACATTCCAGCCCGCCTGCGCCAGGTCCAGGGCGATGGCCCGTCCCAGCCGCTTGGCGGCGCCGGTGACCAGAACATTTTTCATGGTCGCACGCCCGACGTCCGTACGCTATCGCTACGGACCGCTGCGCTCGCCTGGTCGGTGCTCCTCTTCAAGCGATGAACCCGACGCGCTTCTTGACCTCGTCCATGATGGGCGTGGCGATGGCGCGGGCGCGGCGCGCGCCGGACTTCAGAATATTGTCGATCTCACCGGGATCGCCCAAGAGGCGGCGCATTTCCTTGTTGATCGGTTCCAGCTTGCTGACCGTGAGGTCGGCCAACGCGGTCTTGAAGCCGGAGAATTGCTGCCCGGCGAACTGGGCGATCACCGCGTCGCGGTCCTGTTCGGCCAGGGCGGCATAGATGTTCAGCAGGTTCTCGGCCTCGGGGCGCTCGTTCAACTCGTCCTTGCTGGCGGGCAAGGGCAGGGGATCGGTCTTGGCGCGCTTGATCTTGTTCGCAATCGTTTCGGCATCGTCGGTCAGGTTGATGCGGCTGGCATCGCTTTCGTCCGACTTGGACATTTTCTTGGTGCCGTCGCGTAGGCTCATCACCCGCGTCGCGGTGCCGGTGATCACCGGCTCGGGCTGGGGGAAGAAATCCGGCGCGCCGAAATCATTGTTGAACTTGGCGGCGATGTCGCGCGCCAGCTCCAGATGCTGCTTCTGGTCCTCGCCGACCGGCACATGGGTGGCGCGATAGACCAGGATGTCGGCGGCCATCAGCACCGGATAGGTGTAAAGCCCGACGCTGGCGCGTTCCTTGTGCTTGCCTGATTTTTCCTTGAACTGGGTCATGCGGTCCAGCCAGCCCAGCCGCGCCACGCAATTGAAGACCCAGGCCAGTTCGGCATGCTCGGGCACCTGGCCCTGGTTGAAGATCGGGGTGCGCGCCGGATCGACACCGGCGGCGATATAGGCGGCCGTGACCTCCCGGATGGAATTGGCCAGTTCGGCCGGCTTGCCGTAACCGGCATCGGCGGTGATGGCGTGCATGTCCACCACGCAGAACAGGCAGGGCATCTCTTCCTGCATGCGAACCCAGTTCTTGAGGGCGCCCAGATAATTGCCCAGATGCAGCGTGTTGGTGGGCTGCATGCCCGAAAGAACCAGCGGTGTGTGTGTCATGACGCGCCTTATGCCTTGGGGGGCGTAGTCGCTTCAAGAGGCCGGGGCTCAAGCGCTGCTTTCAGCCGCTTTTCCACCGCTTCCAGCCGCGCGGGGTGGACGATCTTGTGGCCGAAACCGTCGCGCACATAGAAAACGTCGATGGCGCGCTCGCCATAGGTCGCCACCATGGAGGTGGAAATGGAAAGCCCGGATTCGAAGATTGCCTGGGTGACGTCATAGAGCAGGCCGGGCCGGTCCAGGCACTCCACCTCGATCACGGTGGCGATGCGCGAGGCTTCATTGTCGAAGTGAATCTTGGGCTTGATGGAAAAGGCGCTGGCGCGGGTCCTGGGCGCCTTGCGCGCCAGAAGCTGGTGAGGCCTGAGTTCGCCGCGCAGGGTCTTTTCGATCGAGGCGGCCAGCCGCGCCAGCCGCTCCTTGTCGCCAAAGGCTTCGCCATCCGCGTCCTGCACGGAAAACACGTCCAGCGCGAAACCGTCGGATGTGGTGAAGGCCTTGGCATCGACGATGGTGCCGCCCGCCATGGCGATGGCGCCGGCGAAGCGCGAGAACAGCCCGGCATGGTCGGGCGTGTACAGCACGATTTCGGTGACGGCCCGGAAATCGTTGCTGTTGGCTTCCAGGGTCAAAAGCTGGCCCTGCGCATCGGCCCGGGTGATCAGCCGGGCATGGCGTTCCAGTTCGTCTTCCTCGAAGGCTAGCCAGTAATTGTCATAGTGACGGCTCAGGGCTTTCTCGCGCTGGGCCGGCGTGAGATCGGACAGCCGGGCTTCCAGCGCCGCCTTGGCCGCCAGCACGCGCTGGCCGCGGCCCGGCGCCTGGTCGCCGCCCATCATCATATTCTCGGCGGCGTAATAGAGCTCGCGCAGCAGCTGGCCCTTCCAGCCATTCCACACGCCCGGGCCGACGGCGCGAATGTCGGCCACGGTCAGCACCAAGAGCAGGCGCAGCATCTCGGGCGACTGCACCATGTCGACGAAATCGCGCACCGTCTTGGGATCGGAGACATCGCGGCGCTGGGCGGTATCGCTCATCACCAGATGGTTCTTCACCAGCCAGGCGACAGCGGTGGTGTCGGCGGCGGACAGGCCCAGCCGCGGGCACAGGCTGCGCGCGATCTCCGCCCCCACATCGCTGTGATCGCCCGGCAGACCCTTGGCGACATCGTGCAGCAGGATGGCGCAATACAGCACGTTGCGCGACTGGATGCGCTTGATCACGTCGCTGGAGATGGGATTGTCTTCTTTGTGCTCGCCGCGCTCGATGGAGGCGACATTGCCCACGGCGCGGATCAGATGCTCGTCCACCGTGTAGTGGTGATACATGTTGAACTGCATCAGCCCCACAGCATGGCCGAACTCCGGAATGAAGCGGCCCAGCACGCCCGCCTCGTTCATCAGCCTGAGCGCCCATTCGGGATTGTGGCGCGAGGTTAGCGTTTCCAGAAAGGCCTGGTTGGCCACCGGATTGGCGCGCACCGCATCGGTGATCAGGTCCAGGCTGCGGGTGACGGTGCGCAGCGCGTCGGGATGAATGTCCACGCCCTTGACGTCGGCCATGTGGAACATGCGCAGGATGTTGGCGGGGTCGCTGCGGAAGATGGCGGGATTGGCGGTCAGCCGTCCATTCTCGACATAGAAATCATCGCTGGGGCTGCGCGGCTTTAAAAAGCCCGGCAGCATGCGCGACAGGGACGGGCGCGGCTTTCTGTGCTGCTCTTCCAGCGCGGCGCAGAAGATGCGGGTCAAATCGCCGACATCCTTGGCCACCAGGAAGTAGGCGCGCATGAAGGCTTCCACCGCCCGGCGCGGCTTGTCGGCATCGACATAGCCCAGATGCGTCGCCAGCGACGGCTGCACGTCAAAGCTCAGCCGCTCCTCGGCGCGGCCCATCAGGTAATGCAGATGCACCCGCACATTCCACAAAAAGGCCTCGGCCTTCTGGAAGGTGCGGTACTCGTCCTTGGTGAAGACGCCATGCTCGACCAGGTCGGCGGCGTCATCGACGTGATAAAGATATTTGCCGATCCAGTAGAGCGTCTGCAGGTCGCGCAGGCCGCCCTTGCCTTCCTTGATGTTGGGCTCGACCAGATAGCGGCTTTCGCCCTGGCGCTGGTGGCGCTGGTCGCGCTCGGCCAGCTTGGCGTTGACGAAGTCGCGGCCATTGCCGGTGGCGACCTCGCTCCAGAATTTCTTGCGCAGATCGTCATACAGGCCGCGGTCGCCCCACAGATAGCGCGCTTCCAGGATGGCGGTGCGGATGGTGACGTCCAGCTTGGACAGGCGCACGCATTCGGCCAGTGACCGCGTGGCATGGCCGACCTTCAGCCCCAGGTCCCACAGCATGTAGAGGATAAATTCGATGACGCTTTCGCCCCAGGCGGTCTGCTTGAAGGGCCGCACGAACAAAAGATCGATGTCCGAACCCGGCGCCAGTTCGCCGCGGCCATAGCCGCCGGTGGCCACGATGGCGATGCGCTCGGCGCTGGACGGGTTCTGCGCGTAATAGACATGCTTGACGGCGAAATCGTAGATCACCTGGATGATGGCATCCTGCAGCGCCGACAGCGCGCGCGCCGCGGCCAGGCCCGAAAGCCCTTCGGCCTCCACCTGATGCTGAACCTTGTCGCGCCCCTGCTGGAAGGCCTGCTTGATCAGGCCCAGGCCCGATTTGCGCAGGGTGCCGGGGTCGGGCGTCTCGCGCGCCAGGGCGGTGAGGGCATGGCGCAGGGCATCGGCGTCGATCACGTCGCGCGCGGCAAGTGTGTGAGGTTTTTCAAGGCCCATGGCGGCGCGGATCATGTCATGGGGCCTGCGGGGTTGCCACCCGGCAAAGCCCGCTACGGCCTTGCGTTTTGGGCGGGTTTCGCCGGCGGCTTGGTAAAGCGCCGAGGGGCTGGCCCCTGGGTCCGCACCAACGTGCCGCAGGCGATGCGGTCCCCGGAATTGCCGATCGGCTGGGTGCGGTAATCATCACCGCGCTTCTTGACGATCAGGCTCACGCCATCGCGGTCGAAGATCGAACGCTTGCCGTTGCCCAGGGTGAAGGCGTTGGTGACGATGCTGGCCTTCAGCCGCCCGTCCGCGCCGGCAAACTGGTTGGGCAGGTCGCCGGTCATGGGCCCGCCCTTGGCCAGATAGCCGTGGCGACGCCCGGGGCGCAGCGACAGGATCGGCCCCGCCTTCATGAAGCCCGACCTGGCGTCGCACTGGCCGCTGACATGCAGATGCATGCCATGGGGGCCGGGCGGCAGGCTGTGCAGGTCCAGCTCGATCAGCACCCCGCCGCTTACCGAGCGGAAACTGGCGGTCCCCACCGGCTTGCCGTCCAGCCCGGCCAGCTTGGCATGCGCCCGCGCCCGGGGCTGGGCATCGGCGGCCAGGGTCAGTGGAAGGGCGAGAAAAAGGGCCACTATCAGCCCCAGCAGGACGCGGATCATGGCGCCAGATTGCCATGCCTGTGGAACCGGCGGAACCCGATGGCGCTCTGCACGCTTTCCGTCAGCAGAAGGGCCCAAAGGAGATTTGATATGCGCGCATTCGCCATGACCGCCGCCGCGGCCTTCTTCCCCATCACCATGCTGGCCGGCCAGGCGCTGGCGGTGCAGGACACGCCCACCACCATCAACGGCGTCGAAACCGTCTGCACCGGGGTCGGCTCGTCCAAGGAAGATCTGCGCTGGGCCGCCTATCCGGTGAAGATCGTGCTGGCCACCACCGATGGCGCCAATCTGGCCAATGCCCATGTCTCGCTTTCCCAGGGTGGCAAGGATGTGGTGGGGCTGGATTGCGACGCGCCCTGGATCCTGTTCCGGCCCAGCGCCGGCAGCTACACCGCCACCGCCACGCTGAAGGTCGGCGGCGGCACCACCAGCCAGAATTTCACCACCGACGGCACGGGTCCGCAAAAGGAAATCACGCTCACGTTTGCGAGGCCGTCCAATACGGCCTCGCAGTAATTTTGGGTCGCACGGCGAGGCGCTCGCTGCGCTCGCGTTCGCCGCTGCTCCCGCCGCGCCCGTCCAACACGGCCGCCTCTCAGTAAAAAATCTCCCTCACCCTGAGCTTGTCGAAGGGTGAAGACAAAAAAAGAGCCGGTGGATTTCTCCACCGGCTCTTCTCATTCAAAACATCAGACCGTGACTTAGACGGCCTTGAGGTTCGAGGCCTTGGCGCCACGGGCGTCCGGCACGATGTCGAACGAGACCTTCTGGCCTTCGTTCAGCGAGCGCAGGCCGGCCGCTTCAACGGCAGTGGCGTGCACGAACACGTCCTTGCCGCCGCCTTCCGGCGCGATGAAGCCAAAACCCTTGGAGGTGTTGAAGAATTTCACGGTTCCGATCGTCATGTCAGTACTTCCTGCAGTAAGAGCCGCGCGGCGGAATGCCGGTACGGACGAAGCTTTACGATTGTCGCAGGGAAGGAAGTCAACACGTCCAGGCGCGCACTCAAAGGCGGCAGGATTAGTCTAGGTGCGCTTCACTGTGACGGGTCGTACTCCTCGTGGCCGCGACAATACGCCCGGGCGGGCGGCTGTGCAATGCCGCGCCCGCCCGTGCGGGCAGCGTAGCGTTCGCAGGTGCAACGGCAAGGCGCGCGAGCGCGCAAGTTGCGGCCCGGAAACGCAAAATCCTGCGCTGACTTCCCGTCATGGCACAGGCGGTGGTTGCGGCGCGCGGCCAGGCGCGCGCGAGGCGGGGAGGGTGCTGCTTACCGGCCCAAGTCCGTCTGCGTCGGATTTCCCGGACCGCTAGGCGCCGATGGCTGGCCGTCATTATGACCGCCGCCGAACAGGAACAGACCCACCACCACGACCAGCACCGCGCCGGCGGACAGGACCATGGTCTTGCTGTTGTTTGGCATGGGGGTCTCCGCGAATTCGGCCTTGCGGAGAAAAAGCGTGAAGGGCGGGTTGGTTCCGCCAACCGGTACCGAACTTAAAGGGTTGATTTCAAACGCCTTCCAAAAATATTCCACAGGTAGCAACCGAAAAACCAATACGTTCCCATTGAAGATCGAAGGTTTTTGCCTGCATCGATAACCATCCCGCCGGTAGGGGGGGTGGAGTTAAATGTTGAACCCGTCAAGGCGTGTTATCGCCACCCGGGCGCATGTCATGGTCAGTTTGGTCATGGTGTGAACCTCCAAGTGGCAGGCAACAAGCCTGGCATGGTACTCGTTAATGTCGATTAAGGGCGTGCGTCGAGCCTAAGGCAGCTCTCAAACGGTGTGGGGGAAGCGAACTTGATCCGGAAACGCCCCGATGTGCTTCCCCCCTTTCGCCCCGATTTGTGGCGACCAAAGCGTCGAAAAAATTACCCGCACTTCGATGGACATTTGAACGACGTCGCCATTGATGCCTTGGTGAAGAGTCCGGGTCGGGTCCAGCGCAATCCATTCTTTCCGTTTATTGTTTTCAAGAAAAAGTTCAATCGCTTTGGCATTACGACACCTCGAAACGCCCGTGAGAAAATTCGACAACTTCGATATGCAGCGCGCAAGGATGCATACATCTATGAATTTTATCGCCAAATCATTTCTGTGCTTTACGAGAATCAGCTACAAGAGCGCGGACTGACCGAAGTTGTCATCGCATATAGAAAACCGAAGCGCCCCGATGGTCGGGGAAAGTGTAGCATCGATTTTGCTAGAGACGCTTTCGCGGAAATAGCATCGCGATCTGACTGCGTTGCTTTAGCATTGGATGTTTCAAGTTACTTTGAATCTCTAGATCACAAAGAAATAAAGCGGCATTGGTGTAACTTGTTGGGGCAAAGTAAGTTGCCCGACGACCATTTCGCCGTTTACCAGTCGATCACCAGATACAGTCAAATAGATAGAGATGAGGTCTATCGGCGTCTGGGAATCATGGCGTGGGATGCCAGCCTCGGTAGATGGAAGTACACAAAAAGTAAGGCCGAAATTCCGCTCCAACTCTGCTCGATAGCTGACTTTCGATCAAAGATTGCAATGCCGAAGGGGGCGATCTGGACCAATCCTGATTCATTTGGCATTCCGCAGGGATCGCCGATTTCTGATTTGATAGCAAATTTTTATTTATTGGATTTTGACGAGACGTTGCTTGCTTACGCCCAAAGCATAAACGGGATTTATCGGAGATACTGTGATGACATTTTAATAATCTACTCAGATAAAAGTGTTTCGTGGGGCGACGTTGAGTCTTTTATCCAAGGTCAGATTAGAAAATTTGGCGCCAAACTAGAGATCAAGGGGGCTAAGACTTGCGTTCATGCGTTTAGCCAAAAATCGATGCCATATTGTAAATCTCTCAAGGGGGACGAGAGGCGGTTTGAGTACTTAGGATTTCAATTCGATGGAAAAGAAGCGAGATTCAGGGACAAGACAGTTTCTGGATTTTATCGAAAACTAAAATGGTCAATCTTCTCGGAAGTCCGCGCGATGACTCGCCGATATCCTGGCAAGTCTGCGGCGTTTGTTGAGAAGAAACTGGACGCAAGTTTGCTCATGCAGCGCTTTGGACGAAAGAAAGGTTTTTCTGATTGCGCCGATGTTAGGGATTGGACCTTCTGGACTTACGTTCATAGATCGTCTGAAACAATGGGCCTTCTGGGTCCTAATCTTTTTAAGCAGATATCAAATTATAGAAGGTTCGTGCGTAGCCATCTGGCGACAGCGCTTGTGGACGCATTTACTCCTTAAGCGCTATCGATGCGCAAGATTCCAATTTCTCCCAGCGGCTCGCCAGCCTCGATAACGTCACCCGCACGCGCTCCCAGAATGGCCTGGGCCATTGGGCTGCGGAAGGATATCCAGCCTTTGGAGGCGTCGGCTTCGTCCACGCCGACGATGCGGAAGGTCTGCTGGCAGCCCTTGCGTTCAATGGTGACGGTGCAGCCGAAGGAGACGGTGCCGTCGCAGGGTGGGGTTACCACTTCGGCGCTGGCCTTGCGGATTTCCCAATAGCGCAGGTCGCGCGCCAGGGTTTCGCGCAGCAGGACATTGGCTTCGGTCTGCATGCTGGCTTCGATGCGGGCGATATGGGCTTCGATCTGGGCCATGCCCTCGGGTGTGACGAGGTTGGGGCCTTCGTCGACCATTCGCTCTGGGGGCGGGGCGGATTCGGCGGTTTCCTTTACAAAAGCGCGGGACATTGCGGCTCCATGGATTCCCTTCCCTCACGGCCTTCGGCCGCTCGCCGGGAATGACAGTAAAGATAACGCAATAGGGTGCCAAACGTGGCGGCTAGTCGTGCGGCGTGACTTCTACCGAGACGGTCAGGCGGGCCAGGTCGGTGTTGGTGCCGATATAGTTGCCGCTGACCGGCATCACCTGCGACAGGTCGCGGGCGACCGCCACCGGGATCAGGTTGAAGCCGCCCATCTGGCGGTTGGTGGGATCGAAGGTGATCCAGCCGGCGCCGGGCACGAAGACCTCGGCCCAGGTATGGGTGGTGCCCATGGGATTGGTGGGATTGTAGAGATAGCCCGAGACGATGCGTGCGCCCATGCCAAGCGCGCGGGCGGCCTCGGCGAACAGCACCGCCATGTCGCGGCAGGAGCCGCGCCCGGTGTTCAAGGTGTGCGACGGCGACTGGGTGCCTTCATCCTCGCGCGCCTGATAGCTGACGGCGGCGGAAACCCCGGCGTTCAGGTCCTTCAGCAGCGACAGGGTGTCGGTGGGATTGGAGCGCACGAAACCCTTGGCCCAGTCCCGCACCCGCTGCATGGTGTCGAGATATTGCGGCTCGCGCAGCGCCCCCAGATCGGCGCGCTCGTCCACGCTGTAGCGAAACGGGAAGGACGCGGCGGAAGCGGCGATGGCAAAGACCGGCCAGGGCGCGCTGGTCAGCTCCACCTCGGCGATGCTTTCGATCAAAAGACTGTCGGCCGTGGCCTCGAAGCTGGCGGTGGCAATGGCATTGCCGAAGACATCGCCCGCCCAGTTGAGGGTGCAGCCGGGCGTGGTGACGATATCGAGCGAGAGCAGCCGCAGCTCATGGCCTTCGCGGGGCCGCAGCACAAGGCGGTGCGGACCGAGGCGAACGGGCTGGTTGTATTGATATTGGGTGCGGTGACGGATGCGAAATACGGCCAAGCGTCAGCCGGCGGTGATGCGCTTGACGGACTTTTTCTTGGGCGGGGGCGGATTGGCGGCGAGCTCTTCGGCTTCCAGCTTTTCCTTTTCCAGGCGCAGCGCCTTCAGGCGCGCGGTCTTGGCGTCATTGGCGTCGCTGGCGGCCCGCATTTCCTGCTTCACCAGCTGGGTGCGGGATTCCCACACCTGAAAGGCGCCATTGGCGGTGCGGATGGCGGCGTCGCGTTTGCGCGATGAATTGGACTCGGTCATGGGGGGATCTCCCTTTTGCAAAAGAAAAACGGGCGGCGCGTTTTCGCGCACCGCCCGATTTCTTGCAGCAGCTTAATCAGCCGCCGACAGATTGGCGGCCTTGGAGCCGCGCGCATCCGGCTGGATGTCGAAGTTCACTTTCTGGCCTTCGTTCAGGGTGCGCATGCCGGCAGCTTCAACGGCCGAGGCGTGCACAAACACGTCCTTGCCGCCGCCTTCCGGCGAGATGAAACCGAAACCCTTGGTGGAATTGAAGAACTTCACGGTGCCGATGGTCATGATATTTCCTTTAAATCATCGGTTCCGCCTATGCGAAATGCATAAGCGGCCGTGGAAACTAGGCTAACTGGTAGGGAAGTTTTTCGGTTCGTCCGGCGCGCGTTAGGCGGGTCAGAAAGACAGAAGCGCTTCGTCTGACAGGGACACAAGAACCACGTGACGCCTGATATAGGCGCTTTGGCCTTAAATAACAATGCAGACAGGGCGGTTAAAGATTTTATCCCGCGCGAACAGCGGCTTACCGAGCGTCTAAAGCGCCAGCGACACCAGCCAGCCGCCGCTGGCGATGGTAAAGGCGAAGGCGATCAGCGCCCACAGCCCGTCCTTGGCGATGATCGCCAGCGAAAAGGCCACCACCGCCGCATTGGGCGGAATGCCGCCCAGCGGCACCAGTTCCAGGATCGGCGTCACCAGCCCGATCAACAGCACCACCACCGCGATGACATAGAAGAACACCCCGCGCGTCAGCCAGCCCAGGCGCGGCATCAGCATATGATCGATGAAGCGCGCCACCGGGCGGAACTTTATCAGGCCGCGCTCCATCTTGCCGGCACCGACCGAGCGGCGCCCCAGCCAGCGCGGAATCCACACATGGTCGTGATGCAAGAGGATCGCGGTGGCCACCAGCACGATCACCACCGAGGTGACGGCGGGAAGGCCCGGTATCGCGCCCACCGGCGACACCGCGATCAGGCTGGGGACCAGCAGCAGGGGCCCGAAGGTGCGCTGGCCGATGGCGTCCATCAATTCATCCACCGTCAGACGGCCGTCGGCATCGTTGACGCAGCATTCGATGAGGTGATCGACCACATCTTCCAGATCATGCTTGGCGGCGGAGGGTTCTTTATCGGGCACGGGACCCAAATGTTTTGGGGTGAGCCGGGAAGAGCGAAAGGTCCGGTGGACCTTTCGCCCCGGCGAACGCCGCAAAGCCGCGCGGCCAAGCGCGGCTTGAGGCTGGATGGGCCTTATCGTGCTCTTGAGCCAAAGGTCTTAGGTCTCCCTGGGCGTTCGGCGCGTTGCAACCGCTTGCGTCCGCCCTTCGACGGGATCGGCTTGGACGGGCTGTCTTCCGTCGAATAGGTGATCTCGGCGTCGAGATTGGCACGGGCGACATCGGACTGGCGGGCGAAGGGATCATCGGCGATCGCCAGGGCGGTGGATTGCAGCCGCTTGAGTTCGTCGCGCAGCCGCGCGGCCTCCTCGAATTCCAGGTCGGCGGCGGCGGCGCGCATCTTCTTCTCGATGTCGGCGATGATCGCCTTGATATTGTGGCCGACGAATTCGCGGCCCTGTTCCGCCAGCTGGCCGGCATCCACCGTGACATGGTCGCGCTCATACATCGAGCCCATGATGTCGGAGATCTTGGCCTTCACGCTGGCGGGCGTGATGCCGTGTTCCTTGTTGTAAGCCTCCTGCTTGGCGCGGCGGCGGCTGGTTTCCGCCATGGCGCGCTGCATCGAGCCGGTGATGCGGTCGGCATAGAGAATGACTTTGCCATCCACATTGCGCGCGGCGCGGCCGATGGTCTGCACCAGCGAGGTCTCGCTGCGCAGGAAGCCTTCCTTGTCGGCGTCCAGGATCGCGACCAGGCCGCATTCGGGAATGTCGAGGCCTTCGCGCAGCAGGTTGATGCCGATCAGCACGTCGAAGGCGCCCAGCCGCAGGTCGCGGATGATCTCGATACGCTCCAGGGTTTCGACATCGCTGTGCATGTAGCGCACCCGGATGCCCTGTTCGTGCATATATTCGGTCAGGTCCTCGGCCATCTTCTTGGTCAGGGTGGTGACCAATGCGCGATAGCCCGCCTTGGCAATGAGATGACATTCCGCGATCAGGTCATCGACCTGGCTTTCCACGGGGCGGATTTCCACCGGGGGATCAATCAGCCCGGTGGGCCGGATCACCTGTTCGGTGAAGACGCCGCCGGTGCGTTCCATTTCCCAGTTGCCGGGCGTGGCCGAGACATAGATGGACTGCGGCCGCATCGCGTCCCATTCCTCGAACTTCAGGGGGCGGTTGTCGATGCAGCTGGGCAGGCGGAAGCCATATTCGGCAAGCGTGAACTTGCGGCGATAGTCGCCTTTGTACATGGCGCCGATCTGCGGCACCGACACATGGCTTTCATCGCAGAACACCAGCGCATTGTCGGGCAGATATTCGAACAGGGTCGGCGGCGGCTCGCCGGGCTTTCGGCCCGTCAGCCAGCGCGAATAATTCTCGATGCCCGCGCAGGAGCCGGTGGCCTCGATCATCTCTAGGTCAAAGGTGGTGCGCTGTTCCAGCCGCTGGGCCTCCAGCAATTTTCCCTTGGCGCGATAGTCGGCCAGGGTGGCGATCAGCTCAGCCTTGATGCCCTTCATCGCCTGCTGCAGGGTCGGGCGCGGCGTCACATAATGGCTGTTGGCGTAGATCTTGATCGCATCCAGCACGCCCGCCTTGTGACCCGTCAGCGGATCGAACTCGGTGATGCTGTCCACCGTGTCGCCGAACAGTTCGACGCGCCAAGCGCGGTCTTCCTGATGGGCCGGGAAGATGTCGATGGTGTCGCCGCGCACTCTAAAAGCGCCGCGGGTGAAATTGTCGTCGTTGCGGCGGTATTGCAGCGCCACCAGATTCTGGATCGCGGCCTGGCGGTCGACGCGATCGCCGCGCTGGATACCGACGGCGGTGCCCGAATAGGTTTCGACCGAGCCGATGCCGTAGATGCACGACACCGAAGCGACGATGATGACATCGTCGCGTTCCAGGATCGCCCGCGTCGCCGAATGGCGCATGCGGTCGATCTCCTCATTCACCGAGGAATCTTTCTCGATATAGGTGTCGGTGCGCGGGATATAGGCTTCGGGCTGGTAATAGTCGTAATAGCTGACGAAATACTCGACCGCGTTTTCCGGGAAGAAGGTCTTGAACTCGCTATAGAGCTGGGCGGCCAGGGTCTTGTTGGGGGCCAGGATCAGCGCCGGGCGCTGGGTGGCCTCGATGATCTTGGCCATGGTGAAGGTCTTGCCCGAGCCGGTGACGCCCAAAAGGACCTGGTCGCGTTCCTTGGCATTGACCCCCGCCACCAGTTCAGGGATCGCGGTGCGCTGGTCGCCCGCCGGTACGTAATCGGACACCAGCTTGAACGTCTTGCCGCCTTCGGATTTTTCCGGACGGGCCGGGCGGTGGGGCACGAACTCGCTGATCGGTACGGTTTCGTAAGCCGGATTGATGGCGGGATTTGCCTCGGGTTTCAGCACCGGCACGGCATCGACCGCCGCCTGGAACTTGGCAGCGTTGTCGCTAACCCCTTTGCGGGACTTGCCACCCCGTTTGGGAACCATGCCGTTATTATGGGCCATGGCCGCAATATAGTGCGCGCCGCGGCTTTTTCTAACCCCTGATGGGCGTCAGATCAGACCGTTTCCCACCATTGCTCGATGCGGCGGCGCATGGCGGCGTCGGGCATGCGGCCGCGGCCGGCATTCAGATTGTCCAGCATGTATTTGGGCAGGTCGGTGCCGGGGATCACCGCTGTCACCGCCGGATGCGACAGGTTGTATTTCAGGAACAGCTGCGCCCAGCTGGTGCAGTCGATCTCCTTGGCGAAGTCCGGCATCGGCTTGCCCGCCACCCGCTTGAACATGGAGTTGCGGCCGAAGGGCAGGTTGGTGAGGACGGCGCTGCCGCTGTCCATCGCCAGGGGCAGCAAGACCTTTTCGGCGTCGCGGTCGCCCAGCGAATAGTTGATCTGGAAGAATTCCGGCTTTTCGCGCTTCAGCACGGCGGCCAGCGCATCATAGGCGCCGTCGAAGCTGGAGGTGATGCCGTAATGCCTGCAATGGCCGGCCGCCTTCCATTCCTTCATCTGGGCGCAGGAGAAATTGGGATCGTTGACGTTCCAGGCCTGCTGCAGATCGACATAATTGGTCTTGAGCCGGACGAAGGACTGTTTCAGCTCGGCTTCGGCTTGCTCGCGCGTGTCGCGGCTGGAGAATTTTGTCGCCAGGAAAAGCTGGGGCCGCGTGTTGGTTTCGGCCGCCACAATGCCGACATTGGCCTCGGCGGTGCCATAGCCGGCGGCGGTGTCGATCAGGCTGCCGCCACCGGCCACCAGGTTGCGGATCACTTCCTTGCGTTCTTCCAGCTTGGCGGGGTCATTCTCGAACTCGAACACCTGCGAGGTGCCGATGCCGACGATCGGCAGCATGTAGCCGGTCTGGGGGACCTTGCGCTTGTAGATCGGCGTGCCGGTCTGGGCGGTGGCGGCATGGGGCAGCAACGCAGCGGCGGCGGTGGTGGCAAGAACGGTACGGCGGGACAGATCAGACATGGGGATGTCTCCTTTGGGTTCAGGATTTGAGAGTTTGGACGACAGCGCGTTTTTCCTGCATGCGGCCCAGCAGCAGGGAAAGTCCCAGCCAGCCCAGCGAGATCGGCACCATCAGGGCGGCCAGCAGCGGAATGGTCAGGCCCATCACCGCGTAAAGCATGTGGAACAGCCAGCTCGACGCCATGTCGGCGCCGCGGAACACCACGCCGTCAATGACATTCTTGGCCTTGTATTTGTCCTCGCGGTCGGCGGCGGTGAACAGGATTTCCCGCGCGGGATTGGAGACGGCGAAATTGCCCACCCGCTGCGCCGCCTGAAACGCCATGATCACCATCAGCACCGGCATGGCGGCCAGCAGGACAAAGCCGAAGGCAAAGATCAGCGGCACGAAGGCGACGGCCGGGCCGGTGCCGAAGCGCTTGATCAGCCGCCCGGTCAGCGCCAGCTGCAGCAAAATCTGCAACCCCGCGACCCAGGAATCGATCTCGGCGAAAATGCGGATGCGTTCGGCGGCATCCTGGGTCGCGCCGGCGACCACTTCGGCCTGCAGCAGGTACAGCACCGTGCCGCCCAGCGACAGGAGGCCCACCCAGGCCGCGATGCCGCCCAGATAGGGCGAGCGCAAGACCGACTTCAGGCCTTCGAACGGACTGCCGCCGATGGCGCCGGGATTCTGCGGTGTCTGGGCGAAGCCGCTGGTGGCCTGGCTGAGCCGGGTGGCGCAGAATAGCGCGCCTTCCAGCATCAAGGCCGACAGTAGGAAGAGATTGACCGGCCCGACCACCTCTACCAGTGACCGGGTGAGAAGCGGTCCGGCCAGCGCGCCCAGCGAACCGCCCGCGGCGATGAAGCCGTACAAGCGCTTGCCCTGGTCGCTGCGCCACAGGTCGGCCAGGTAGGACCAGAACACCGAGACCGCGAACAGGCTGAACACCGTCAGCCAGACAAAGAAAATCTGCGACACGATCTGCTGGCCGATGCCCAATGTCAGCATCAGCCAGAAGGCAAGAATATTGGCCGCGAAGAAATGATAGATCAGCGGGATCAGGCGGCGGCGCGGCAGCCGTGCGACAAGCCAGCCATACAGCGGGGCGGCGGCCAGCATCACGAAAAAGGTGGCGGTGAACAGCCAGGGCAAAGCGCGGGTGCCGCCGGTGATGCCAGCATTGTCGCGTAAGGGGCGCAAGACGTAATAGGTGCTGAGGATCAGGAAGAAGTAGGCGAAGGACCAGAGCAGCGCGCGGCGCTCACCCTGTTTGACTTCCACCACCAATGCCAGAATCCGGTCCAGCATTCTCGCCCGCCATGTTGTTGTTATGGGCCGATGCTAGCCTCGTCGTGGCGCTTGCGAAAGCGGGTCGGCCTTGCCAAACTTCGCGCCGCCGGGCGGGATTCGCCTTAATTATGGCGCTTTTTGAAAAGCCGGAGACCTGAATGCATCAGCGCAACTTCGTCGAAAAAGTGCTGGAAGGCATTCTCTTCAAGTCGCGCTGGCTGCTGGCGCCCTTTTATGTCGGGCTGGTGCTGTCGCTGGTGCTCTTGCTGGGCGCCTTCATCGCCGAACTGATCCATGTC
>JBEGVG010000020.1:0-7133 GCA_041178445.1 Pseudomonadota bacterium
CAGGTCAAGCTGGAAGCCAAGGCCGAGCCGCGCGACGTGATCATCTCGCGCGACGGCAAGTTTGCCTATGCGCTGCGCTTTGGTGACGCCAAGGTCACCAAGCTGGCGATCAAGGGCGATCAGCTGTCGCGGGTGGCCGATTTCGATGTCGGGATGCAGCCCGATGGCGGAACCCTCACGCATGATGGCCGCTGGCTGATCGTCAACAATTTCGGTGCCTCGCCCGTCACCGCCAAGGGCAGCGCGTCCACCACCGTCACCGATACGCGCACCGGCAAGATCACCTATGGGGTAGAGGTCGGTGCCCTGCCGGAAACCGTGGCCCTGTCGCCGGACGGCAAGTATGTCGCGCTGGTAATGGGCAATGGCTCGGCCACCGTGCTCACCGCGCTGAACTTCAAGGATGTATACGGCAAGATGAGCGTGTTTCGCGTCGGCAAGGGCAACCTGACCCATGTCGCCGATGCCCAGTTGGGCCATGCCTGTCAGGGCGCGGTGTGGAGCGACGACAACAAGCGCTTGCTGGTGCAATGTTCGGTGGAACGCGACATCCGGGTCTATGATTTTGACGGTGCGGCGCTGACCGAGCGCCCCGAAGCGGCTCTGAAAATGGTCTCGCGCCCGGGCGCCATGGTCACCAACAAGACGCGCTAGATTTCGCTTGATATGCGCGGGCCCCCGCCGCACATAGCGGCGCATGAGGCCGCTTCTGCATCTCAAGGATATCACCGTCGAATTCGGCGGCCAGCGTCTGCTGGACGGCGCCGAACTCAGCGTCGGGGCGGGTGACCGGCTGTGCCTGGTGGGGCGCAATGGCTCGGGGAAATCCACCCTTCTCAAGATCGCGGCGGGGCTGATGGAAAGCGATGGCGGCACCCGCTTCGCCCAGCCGGGCGCTACCATCCGCTACCTGCCGCAGGAGCCAGATCTGGGGGGCGATGCCACCACCCGCGACTATGTCGAAGCGGGATTGAACCCGCATGAAGATCCTAACCGTGCTTTTTATCTGCTGGGCAATCTGGGCCTGAATGGCTACGAAAATCCCGCCACTTTGTCGGGTGGCGAGGCGCGCCGCGCCGCGCTAGCCCGGGCCCTGGCGCCGCGCCCCGACATATTGCTGCTGGATGAACCCACCAACCATCTGGACGTGCGCGCCATCGAATGGCTGGAAGGCGAGCTGAAATCGGGCAAGGGCGCACTGGTGCTCATCAGCCATGACCGGCGCTTCCTGGAAAATCTGTCCCGCGTCACTGTCTGGCTGGACCGGGGCAAGACCTACCGGCTGGAAAAAAGCTTCGCCTCGTTTGAAGCATGGCGCGACGACATGCTGGAAAAGGAAGAGGTGGAGCGCCACAAGCTGGAGCGCCGCATCGCCGCCGAGGAAGACTGGGTGCGCTATGGTGTGTCAGGCCGGCGCAAGCGCAATGTCGGGCGGCTGGATCGGCTGCGCGGCCTGCGCACCGAGCGCAGCGAGCAGATCCGCCAGCTTGGCACGGTCAAGATGGAAGCCGCCGAGGGCGCGGGCGGCGGCACCAAGGTGATTGATGCCAAGGGCGTGTCCTTTGCCTATGGCGAGCGCGACATCGTCAAGGACTTTTCCTTGCGCATCCATCGCGGCGACCGCATCGCCATTGTCGGGCCCAATGGCGCGGGCAAGACCACCTTGCTGAAACTTCTGATCGGCGAGATGACGCCCCAAAAGGGCAATGTGAAGCTGGGGCAGGGGTTGTTGATGGCCCAGCTCGACCAGAACCGCAGCAAGCTGCATCCCGAGCAGTCGCTGGCGGCCGCCGTGACCGACGGCAGCGGCGACACGGTGATGGTGGCCGGCAAGCCGCGCCATGTGATGAATTACCTGCAGGACTTCCTGTTCACCCCGCAACAGGCCCGCACCCCGGTCAAGGTTCTGTCGGGCGGCGAGCGGGCGCGGCTGCTGCTGGCCAAGCTGTTCGCCACGCCGTCCAACTTTCTGGTGCTGGACGAACCCACCAACGACCTGGATCTAGAAACCCTGGACCTGCTGGAGGAAGTGATCGCCGATTACGAAGGCACCGCGCTGTTGGTCAGCCATGACCGTGATTTCCTGGACCGGGTGGCGACCCAGATCGTGCTGGCGGAAGAGGGTGGCCGCTTTACCGAATATGCCGGCGGCTATGCCGACATGCTGGCCCAGCGCGGCGAGGCGCCCGCGGCGCGGCCGGAAACCCGAAAGACCCCGGGTGGCGCGCCCGTGGAAAAGCGTGTCCGGATCAGCGCCCCCAAAATGAATTTCGCCGATGCCCATGCCCTAAAAGTTCTGCCCGAAAAAATAGCAGCGGCGGAACTTCAGATCGCGAAACTGGAAGCGGGCCTGTCGGAAGACGGGCTTTACGCCAAGAATCCCAAGCGATTCACGCTGCTGTCGGATCAGCTTGCCCAGCTCCGCGCCCAGAAGGACGCCGATGAGGAGCGCTGGCTGGCGCTGGAAATGGCGCGCGAGGCGCTGGAACAGACGTAACGGAACCCGGAACGGCGCGGAGGCTGACGCGTTAATACCCTGAGGTCCCGGGGTCAGTTCCATGAAGCGCGCCGCCGTCGCAGGATTTGCAGCAGGTATCGCCATGATGATCGGCGGGGCGCTGGGCGCGGTTTCCGGCGCCGACCCCAAGCCGGTGATCGACGAGGCCGGCATCATGAACCCGATGATCGGCGGCCAGGCGATGTTGCCCGACCGCGACATCATGGAAAATCTCTCCGCTTCGCCGATGCATGGCCAGCTGGCGGCGGCGTTGAAGGAGTCGGGTGTGGCGGCCGACCTGAAGGCCAATGGCCAGTTCACCGTTTTCGCCCCCACCAATGCGGCCTTTGCGGCGGGGGCCCAAGAGCCAAAATCCACCCTGGCACGCCGCATGAGCTATCTGATCGTGCCGGGCAAGTATGACTCCGCGGCGCTGCTGCGGGTGATCGGCGAGGCGGGCGGCGAAGCGCGGCTTCGCACCGCCGAGGGCGGCATCCTGGTGGCGCGGATGAACGGCCCGACCAACATTCTGATTATGGATGAGAAGGGCCAGACCGCCAACATCGCCATCTATGATGTGCGCGATCGCAACGGCATCGTGCATGTGGTGGACCACATGATCGCGCCGTCCGGTCCGCCGCGTCAGGTGGCGCTGAACTAGGGCTTCTATTTTGCGTATCGCGCCAGATAGTCCGCCAGCCCTTGCGGGGTCATGCCGCTCGCATTGGCGGTGGTGAAGACATCGCCGCGATTGACCAGCTTGCGATCGGGCGTGAACACCAGCACGGCGGGAACACCGCGCAGCTTTTCGGTAAAGCCCAGCCTGGCGGGTATGTGCAGGTTGCGGTTGAACCGTCCCACATCCACTTCCACCACCTCATAGTGTCTGTCCACGAAACGCCTGATCTCGGGCAGCTTCATGAAATTGAACAGCACGATACAGTCCGGGCACCAGTTGCCGCCCAGGTCCAGCAGCACCCGCTTGCCGGATGCCTTGGCACGGGCGAAGGCGCGCGCCACGGCCGCATCGGCATCGGCCTTTTCGTCATAGACATGCATGGTGACGATCGGCAGTTGCGTCAGGCTGGAAATGGACGGCTTGGGGGCCGTCACCGCCGCCAGGGCCGGTGTGGCGAGAAGCAAGAAAGCGAGCGCGGCCTGTTTCATGCCGCTGGCGTCGTGATCAGGCCGCGTCCCTCCAGCAGGGCTTCGATATGGGGATCACGGCCACGGAAGGCGCGATAGGCGGTGGCATAATCACGGGTGCCGCCGGAGGAATAGATGAACTTGTGCAGGCGGTGGGCGGTGGCCGGATCGAACGGGTCGCGGGCTTCTTCAAATGCCTTGAAGCCGTCGGCGTCCAGCACTTCCGACCACATGTAAGCGTAATAGCCGGCGGAATAGCCGTCGCCGCTGAAGACATGGGTGAAATGCGGCGTGGCATGGCGGGGTACAATTTCTTCGGGCATGCCGATGCGCTTGAGGGTCTGTGCCTGCGCGGCCAGCGGATCGCTGCCGGGCGGCAAGGTGTGGAAGTCCATGTCGATCAGCGCGGAGGCCAGGAACTCGACGGTGGCAAAGCCCTGGCCGTAATTGCGTGCCGCCAGCAGCTTGTCCAGCAGGGTCTTGGGAATCGGTTCGCCGGTCTGATGGTGGCGGGCAAAACGGGTCAACACATCGGGCTCTTCCAGCCAGTGTTCGTAAAGCTGGGAGGGAAGTTCGACGAAATCACGCGCCACGTTTGTGCCCGACAGGCGGGGGAAGCGCACCTGGCTGAGAAGGCCGTGCAGGGCATGGCCGAACTCATGGAACAGCGTTACCGCATCGTCGAATGACAACAGGCAGGGATCGCTTTTGCTGAAATTGCAGTTGTTGACGATGATAGGCAGGACATCTCCGTTCACCCGTTCCTGGTCGCGGAAACTGGACATCCAGGCGCCGCCCTGCTTGCCGGTGCGGGCGAAATAGTCGCCGTAGAAAAGGCCGATCACCTGGCCTTCGCGCAACACTTCCCACACCCGCACATCGGGATGATAGACCGGCATATCGCCGCGTTCGCGAAAGCTCAGGCCGAACAGTTTCTGCGCGGTGTAGAACGATGCCTCGATCAGATTGCCGAGCTGGAAATAGGGCTTGAGCTGGGCTTCGTCGAAATCATATTTTTCCTGGCGCAGTTTTTCGGCGTAATAGCGCCAGTCCCAGGGCGCCAGCCGGAAATTTCCGCCCTGGCGGGTGATCAGATCCTGCAAGGCATCGCGTTCTTCCAGGGCGCGCAGCCGCGCCGGTCCCCAGACATCTTCCAGGAGGGCGCGGGCCTTTTGCGGCGTTCCCGCCATGCTGTCCGCCAGCTTGAAGGCTGCGAAATTCTCATGCCCCAGCAGGGTGGCGCGTTCGGCGCGCAGGGCCAGCATCTCGGCGATGATGGCGCCGTTGTTATGGTCATTGGCATTGTCGCCGCGCGACACCCAGGCGCGCCAGAGAGTCTCGCGGCAACCCCGGTCATCGGCATATTGCAGGAAAGGTTCGGCGCTGGAGCGCGACAGCGTCACCGCATAGGGCGCTTCGATCTTCAATTCCGCCGCCTTGGACGCGGCGGCATCGCGGATCGCGGAAGGAATGCCGGCCATCTGTGCTTCGCTCAGCGGCAGGATCCAGTTCTCCTCATCGGCCAGAACGTTCTGGCTGAACTGGGTGCCCAGAACCGCCAGCCGGTGGGCGATATCCGCCAGGCGGTCGCGGTGATCGCCTTTCAGCTGCGCGCCCGCGCGCACGAAATCCAGGTGATAGCGTTCCAGCACCCGCAGCGATTCACTGTCCAGCCCCAGATGGTCGCGCTGCCGGTAAACCGCATCCAGGCGGGCGAACAGTACCGGATGCATGGAGATGGCGCTCCAATGCGCCGACAGGCGCGGCGCCATCTCCAGTTCAATGGCCTGTAACGCCTCATCGGTGGCAGACGAGGTGAGGTTGCCGAAAACGCTGTCCACCCGTGTCAGCAGCGGGCCGCTTTTCTCCAGCGCCACCACCACATTGTCGAAATCGGGCGGCGCGGGATTGGACGCGATGGCCGCGATCTCGGTCGTGTGCTCAATCAGCGCCCGGTCATAGGCGGGGCGGAAATGCGCAGCCCTGATCCGGTCCAGTGGCGGGGCGCCAAAGGGGGCGGTCCAGTCTTCGAAAAACGGGTTGCTCATATTTTTATATAGGTCCGTTCAGCGGATTTCCCACACCACCGACACATCGGCGGCGACGCTTTCCTCGCCCGCGGCCACGGGAACGGCGCTGTCGGCCTGAACCGCCATGGCGCGGTACATGGGCCGGGGCGGCATGACGGCGCCGCCTTCGTTGATGGACTGGATGGGCCCCAGGGTTACGCCGGCCGCTTTGGCATAGGTCTCGGCGCGCAGCCTGGCATCGGCGATTGCCTCGGCCCGGGCCTTGGCCAGCATCGGCTGAGGATCGCGGATGGAGAAATTGATTCCGTTCATCTGGTTGGCGCCCGCCGTCACCAGCGCATCCAGCGCCGCGCCAAGCTTTGTCACATCGTCCAGCCGGACCGAGACATTGTTATGGACCTGGTAGCCGGTCAGGCGCGGACGCTCATTGTTGTTGCCGCCGGTATATTGGGGCGAGATCGAAAAGTTGGTGGTCTGGATATTGCGCGCCGGAACGCCCATTTTCTCCAGGGCGCCGAATACACCCTTCATGCGGGCGGTGTTGGTGGTCAGGGCCTGGGCGGCGGTCGGGGCGCTGGTCATGACGCCGGCGGTGATCTGCACCTGGTCGGGGGCGGCTTTCACCTCGCCATGGCCCGGCATGGCGATGGTGCGGGTCTCGGCGGCGAGCGCCGGGCCGGCCAGCAGCAGGCTGGCGGCGAGAAGGGCGGAAAATGCGGTTTTCATCAGGATTTTTCTTTCAAATTCTCGTTCAATTTCAAGGGCCCATCCGGGCGGAAGGCTGACGGCCAAGAGCGGCAAAAACAGGGCGTTCCGGCGGTTGGCGGCCGCGCAAATCCTGTTATACCCCCTTTCGGAAAGGGCCTGTAGCTCAGTTGGTTAGAGCTGACCGCTCATAACGGTTAGGTCCCAGGTTCGAGTCCTGGCGGGCCCACCAACGTTTTGTTCTCCTGTGTTCGCACACGTTCGCGAAACACAAATTATCCTTATAGAATAAGCTTTTTTGTGCGCTTGTGCTCTTGGCTGTTCGCGGGCACTCGCGTAAATTGTTGGTATATTCTGGCAATTGTACCAACAACTCCGAGCGCCGTACCAACATGCCGCTGAGCGATGCAAAGCTGCGGGCTCTGAAGCCCAAACCAGCCCCCTACAAGATCAGTGATGCGGAGGGACTTCACCTTCTGGTACCCCCAAATGGCTCCAAACTCTGGCGCTGGGCCTACCGCACCGGCACCACACAAAAGCTGTTGGCGCTCGGCCGCTACCCTGAGGTTTCCCTTCTGGACGCGCGGCAGGCTCGTGATGAAGCCAAAAGGCTGTTGGCGGGCGGTACAGACCCCTAGCAGGCTGTTGAACAAATAGGCGGATTTCTCAGGGCGGTCTGTATTTTCGTGGTTTGTCTAGACCGGATTGTGGCGATGCTCCGACGGATGGCGTTGTGGCTCATGCTGCGGCCATCA
>JBEGVG010000021.1:0-41269 GCA_041178445.1 Pseudomonadota bacterium
TCGCAGGCTTGAGAAAAACCAAGTACCGCGGCCTCGAAAAAGTCCGATGGGCCTTCATCCTCGCAGCCGCCGCCTACAATCTGATCCGGTTGCCGAAGTTGATGGCCGCAGCATGAGCCACAACGCCATCCGTCGGAGCATCGCCACAATCCGGTCTAGACAAACCACGAAAATACAGACCGCCCTGAGAAATCCGCCTATTTGTTCAACAGCCTGTTAGAGGTTTGAATAAATAAAAAGGCCCGGTGTAACCCGGGCCTTTTTGCAGTCTTTTTGAAGCGTGAGGACTATTCGGAAACCACGTCCTCTTCAGGCTCGACCTTGGGGCCGGCGCCTTCTTCGAACATTTCCTCGGCCGCGACCTTGGCTTCTTCGGTCTCGGTCTTTTCCGCCAGCACGTTCTCGCCGCGCGCCTGGCGCTTGGCTTCGTCTTCGCTGCGGGCGACATTGACGGTGATGTTCACCTTCACTTCGGGATGCAGCACCACCGGCAGGGTGACCAGGCCGATATGCTTGATGGCCACGCTGATGGTCACCTGATGGCGGTCCACCTTGAAGCCAGCCTTTTCCATGGCGTCGGCAACGTCACGGGGCGTGACCGAACCATAAAGCTGGCCACGATCGCCGGCCTGACGGATCAGGGTGAAACTCTTGCCGTCGAGCTTGTTGCCGACCTTTTCGGCCTCGCCCTTCAGCCTGAGATTGTTGGCTTCCAGCTGCACCTTCTGCGCCTGGAAGTATTCCCGGTTCGCCTTGGTGGCGCGCAGGGCCTTCTTCTTGGGCAGCAGGAAGTTGCGGGCGAAGCCTTCCTTGACGCGGACTTCGTCGCCCATCTGGCCGAGCTTTTCGACGCGTTCGAGCAGGATCACTTGCATGGTGGTTCTCCTACTTCACGACGTAAGGCAGCAGGGCCATGAAGCGCGCGCGCTTGATCGCGTTCGCCAGGATGCGCTGCTTCTTGTTGCTGACCGCGGTGATGCGCGAAGGGACAATCTTGCCGCGTTCGGAAATGAAGCGCTGCAGGAGCTTGACGTCCTTATAGTCGATCTTCGGCGCGTTATCGCCGGAGAAGGGGCAGGTCTTCTTGCGGCGGAAGAAGGGACGGCGCGCGCCGTCTTCCCGGCCGCCACGGCCGCCTTCGCCGCCGCGTCCGCCTTCGCGATCTCCACCACGTCCGCCTTCGCGGCCGCCGTCACGGTTTCCACCAAAGCTCATACCAGGATCTCCTCGGCTTCGCCTTCGGGCTTGGCGCCTTCGGGCTTGTCGTCGCGGCGGGCCTTGCTCGACGACACGTCGAACTGGTCCACCTTGACGGTGATGTAGCGCAGCACGTCTTCGTTGATCTTCAGCTGGCGTTCCAGCTCGATCACCGCAACCGCCGGCGCGTTGATGTTCAGCAGGACATAATGGCCCTTGCGGTTCTTCTTGATGCGATAGGCAAGTCCGCGCAGGCCCCAATATTCCTGCTTCTCGATCTTGCCGCCTTCGCCTTCGACGATGGTCTTGAGATGGGTGGCCAGTGCGTCCACCTGTTGCGCGCTGATATCCTGGCGCGCGATCAGAAGATGCTCGTAAAGAGCCATCTTGCGTCCCTTTCCTTTGGCCGCGGAACGAAGGGCAGGGGATCTGCACCTCGCCTTGGCTCGTCCGGGAGGCGCACCATGCGCACACCCTCTTTGCAAAGAGGGCCCCGGCCGACCGCAGCCGTTGAGGGCGGGGCTATAGAGGAAGGCGCCCCCGGGAGCAAGGTTTTGCGCCCCAAAGCCGGCTTTTCCGCAGGCCATCCGGCCAGGAGCTGAGCAAAAACAGCTGGTTAGCTTGTCCATCAGCGAGATTGCGGGACTGATCCGGCGTGTTTTTTCCTGGGCGGTCGCTACGCGCCTGGCGCGACACGCGCGTTGCAGCCGGCATCGCTGGCAGTCACCGCGAGCATGCGCGGCGCCCCGGCTTGCAATCGGCGCGGCCTTCACGTCACCTTTGCGCGGGCAAGCGGGGACGTCATGGCACTTGTGAAAAGCGAAGCGGATGCGGTTTTCCGCAAGGCGGCACTGCATCTGGTGCCGCTGATCGTGGTGATGTACATCGCCGCCTTCCTCAACCGGGTGAATGTCGGCTTCGCCGCCCTGACCATGAACCAGGATCTGGGCTTCACGCCCGAGGTCTATGGCTTTGCCGCCGGCATTTTTTTCCTGGGCTATTTCTTTTTCGAGGTGCCGTCGAACCTGATCATGGAAAAGGTGGGCGCGCGGCTGTGGCTGTCGCGCATCATGCTGACCTGGGCGGTGATCTCGATGGCGACCGCCTTCGTCCAGGGCCCGATCAGCTTCTACATCATCCGCTTCCTGCTGGGCGTGGCGGAGGCGGGCTTCTATCCCGGCATCCTGCTGTATTTCACCTACTGGTTTCCCTCCGCGACGCGGGCGCGAATCCTGGCGATCTTCTGCGCCGGCATTCCCATTTCCAACATCATCGGCGCGCCGCTCTCGACCTGGCTGCTGGGACTCGACATGTACGGCCTTCATGGCTGGCAATGGATGTACATACTGGAAGGCATTCCCACCTTCGGTCTCGGCATCCTGGCGCTGTGGTTCCTGCCCGACAATCCGACCAAGGCGCGCTTCCTCTCCCAGCGCGAAAAGGACGTGGCGCTGGCGCAACTTGCCAAGGAGCCGCAGGCCGAAGTTCATGGCCTTTCCGGCATGTTCAGGGACTGGCGGGTCTGGGCGCTGATGATCCCGGATTTCTGCATCGTGTTCGGCATCTATGCGCTGGGCTTCTGGATGCCGCAGATGATCAAGGGCATGGGTTATTCCAACAACGAAACCGGCCTGATCGTGATGATCCCCTATCTGTTCTCGCTCATTGTCCTGTGGGGCATGGGGGTTTCCAGCGACCGCACCGGCAGGCGGGCGCTTCACTGTTGTCTATCGTCGCTGATTGCGGCGGTCGGTTACGCCGTCGCGGCGATGGGCACGAACGATGTGATTGTCATTGCAGGCTTCTGTCTGGTCTCGGGCGGCGTCTATGCCGGTCTTTCCACCTTCTGGACGGTGCCGCCCCTGTTCCTTGGCGGCACCGCGGCGGCCGCTGCTTTCGCGCTGATCAACAGCTTCGCCAATCTCAGCGGCTTTCTGGGGCCCTATCTGATGGGGTGGCTGCGGCAGGCGACCGGGGACCACCGCGCCGGGCTGTGGATGTGCGTCGGGGTGATGATCATCGCGGCGGTCTCCATCCAGCTCGTGTCCAAAAGCCTTGTTCGCAAGCGCTAGATGATCAGCGCCGCCGATCGCATCGCGTCTGACCATATCCTGACGCGCGCCGCTTGGCGGCTGATCCCGTTCATGGCGGTGATGTATGTCGCCAGCTTTCTGGACCGGGTGAATATTTCCTTCGCGGCCCTGTCGATGAATCAGGATCTGGGCTTCACGCCGGAAATCTTCGGCTTTGCCTCGGGCATTTTCTTCTGGGGCTATTTCCTGTTCGAGGTGCCTTCGAACCTGATGCTGCAAAGGTTCGGCGCGCGGCTGTGGATGTGCCGCATCTGCGTCACCTGGGGCGTGCTGTCCATGATGACGGCCTTCGTGACGGAGCCGGTGAGCTTTTGCGTGCTGCGTTTCCTGCTGGGCGCGGCGGAGGCCGGACTTTTCCCCGGCATGGTTCTCTACATGACCTACTGGTTTCCCGCCGCGACCAGGGCGCGTTTTATCGCCCTGTTCCTGGCGGGCGTGCCGCTGGCGGTGGTGATTGGCGGTCCCGTGTCTGGTGCGCTGCTGGGGTTGGAGGGATTGGGCCTCAGGGGCTGGCAATGGATGCTGCTGCTGGAAGGCATTCCCTCGCTGGTCATTGGCGTAGCGACGTTGTGGATGCTGCCGGACGGGCCGGCCAAGGCGAAATGGCTGTCGCAGGATGAAAAGCGCATTATCGCGGCGCGGCTGGCGGACGACACGCGCAACGATGCCCGGCTCGGCGCGCTGCATGGCTTCAGGGAAATGCTGCGCGACAAGCGTGTCTGGCTTTTGATGATCCCCGACTTTTCCATCGTCATCGCGCTGTACGGCCTCAACCTGTGGCAGCCGCAGATGGTCAAGGCGATGGGCTATTCCAATCTGGAGACCGGCTTCATCGTGGCGCTGCCCTATCTGCTGGCGATGGGGGCGATGGTGGCTTTGGGCTGGTCCAGCGACCGCAAGGGGGAGCGCCCCGGCCATGTCGCCTTCGGCGCTTTCCTGGGTGCCGCGGGCTTGCTGGGGGCGGTCTGGTTCGATCATCATGGGCTGGTGATCGCATCGCTCTGTCTGGCCTGTAGCGGAATTTATGCGGCGCTGGCGGTGTTCTGGACCCTGCCGGCCCTGCTGCTGCGCGGCACGGCGGCGGCGGCAGGCCTGGCGCTGATCAATTCCTTCGCCAATCTGGGCGGCTTTTTCGGTCCCACCGTGATGGGCTGGGCGCGCGGCGCCACCGGCGACTTCGTCTTCGGCATGGAATTAATGGCGGGCATGCTGGTGCTGGCCGGCGTTTCGGTGATCGTGATCGGGCGCGCTTTTTTCCGCGCTGATCCCGCATGAGCGCCATCCGGCTGCATATCGGCGGGCAGGAGCCGCGTGAAGGCTGGTTTATCCTCGACGCCCAGCCGCGCGATTATGTCGATCATGTCGGGGACTGCCGCGATCTGTCTTTCCTGGCAGATGAGAGCTGCAGCGAGATCTATTGCTCCCATGTGCTGGAACATCTGGGCTATGACGGCGAAATCCAGAACGCGCTGAAGGGTTTTCACCGGGTGCTGCAGCCCGGCGGACGGCTGCGTGTTTCCGTACCCGACATGGACACGCTGTGCCGGCTGTTCCTGCATCCCAATATGAAGGTGGACGGGCGCTTTCAGGTGATGCGCATGCTGTTCGGCGGCCGCCAGGATGCCCATGACGTGCATCTCAGCGGACTGGATTTCGATTTCCTGGGAAACTTCCTGACCCAGGCCGGCTTTCGCGATATCCGCCGCGTCCCGGAATTTGGCGAGTTCAAGGACGATGGCAGCGGCTATCGCTTCATGGGTGTGCTGGTGAGCTGCAATATCGAGGCTTTCAAATAGCGTTTACCGAACCGGCTTGATTTTTTCCGCGCGGGGCAAATCGTTTAAAGTATCGGGCGGGTTGAGGGGCAGGCCGATGAAGATGGATTTCATTGAAGAACAGGTTCGCGCGCACAAGCTGCGCGCCACGGGACGTCGTCTCGACCGGCTGCTGGCCGGCATTGGCGGGGAAATCACCAGCCTGTCCATCATCCTTCTGGCGCTGGCGCTGGCGGTGCTGTGCGCCCCGGTTGGCTTCGGGCTGGGCGTGACCTGGCTCCTGGCGCACGGGACCATCCGCGCCACCGGCAGCGAATGGCTGGGCTGGATCGTCGGCATCACCGTGTTCGCCTTCTTCTGCCGCTATGTCTGGGGCTCGCGCCTGCAGGCCGCCTCGCGCCGCGCCGCCGAGGCGCTGGTTGCTGCCCGCTAACGGAACCACCGTCGCTTGACTCAGTGAGACGCTCTTGATTTGTCTGCCGCCATGACTCGCGCATTCCTTTTTCCCGGACAGGGCAGCCAGGCTGTTGGCATGGGCAAGCCGCTGGCCGACGCTTTTGCCGTCGCGCGGGAGACCTTTCAGGAGGTCGATGACGCGCTGTCGCAAAAGCTCTCCCGCATCATGTGGGAAGGCCCGGAAGCCGATCTGCTGCTGACCGAAAACGCCCAACCCGCCATCATGGCCAATGCCATTGCGGTGGTGCGGGTGCTGGAAAAGGACATGGGGCTCGATCTGGCCAGGCATGCGCGTCTGGTCGCCGGTCACAGCCTGGGGGAATATTCCGCGCTCTGCGCCGCCGGGGCTTTCACTTTGGCGGATACCGCGCGCCTGTTGAAAACCCGCGGCCTGGCCATGCAGTTGGCGGTGCCGCTGGGCGAGGGCGGCATGACGGCGCTGATCGGCGCGGAAATCGAACAGGCCGAAGAGGTCGCAAGGCAAGCCGCCGCGGGTGGCGGAACCTGCGTGGTGGCCAATGACAATGCGCCGGGTCAGGTGGTGATTTCCGGCACGCTGGATGCGCTGGCCCGTGCCGGTGAGATCGCAAAGGCTTTGGGCATCAAGCGCGCGTTGCCGCTGCCGGTTTCCGCGCCCTTTCACTGTCCGCTGATGCAGCCGGCCGCCGACAAAATGGCCGAGGCGCTGGGCGCCGTGACCATCCGTCCGCTGGCCGTGCCGGTGCTGGCCAATGTCACCGCGTCGGAGGCGAATGACCCCGAGACCGTGCGCCGCCTGCTGGTGGAGCAGGTGACGGGCCGGGTGCGCTGGCGCGAAAGCATCCTGTCGCTTCGTGCGCTGGGCGTGGACACGAGCGTGGAGTTCGGCAACAAGGTGCTTACCGGCATGGTCAAGCGCATTGATAAAGACCTTGCCATCATCGCGCTGGAAACGCCCGCCGATCTGGAAGCTTTTGGAAAAACATTGTGACCTCACCCTTCGACAAGCTCAGGATGAGGACCTAAACTCAATCCTCATACTGAGCTTGTCGAAGCATGAGGGCCAAGGAACTGCGCATGTTCGATCTAACTGGTAAAACCGCTCTCATCACTGGCGCCTCCGGCGGCATCGGCGGCGCCATCGCCAAGGCGTTGCACGGCCAGGGCGCCAGGGTGGTTCTTTCGGGCACCCGCGCCGAAGCGCTGGAAGCGGTGCGCAGCGAACTGGGTGAGGGCGCTTTCATCGTCCCCGTCAATCTTTCGGACATCGCCTGGGTCGAGGCGCTGCCCAAGCTGGCGGAAGAAGCCGCCGGATCGCCGATCGATATTCTCGTCAACAATGCCGGCATCACCAAAGACAATCTCTTCATGCGCATGAAGGACGAAGAGTGGGATCAGGTGATCGCGGTCAATCTCACCGCCGCCTTCCGCCTCAGCCGCGCCGTGCTGCGCGGCATGATGAAGAAGCGCTGGGGCCGCATCATCCAGATCACCTCGGTGGTGGGGGCGACCGGCAATCCGGGCCAGGCCAATTATGCCGCCGCCAAGGCCGGACTGGTGGGCATGACCAAGAGCCTGGCCGCCGAAGTCGCCAGCCGTAACATCACGGTCAATGCCGTGGCCCCCGGTTTCATCCAGACCGCCATGACCGATGTGCTGACCGATCAGCAGAAAGAGATGATCTCGGGCCGCATTCCGGCCGGCCGCATGGGCGCCCCCGGCGAAATCGCCGCCGCCGTGGCCTATCTGGCGTCGCAGGAAGCGGCCTATATCACCGGCGAAACCATCCATGTTAACGGCGGGATGGCGATGATATCATATTAATATCAATGGTTTAGTGGCTTTGTTGGCGACCGGGAAAGGTTTATGTTACCTAACCGGCCACCTTCGCGAAGCACCCAGTGTGGGGGTCCGGCGTTTCCCAGTTGCCGGTTTGAAATCTAGAGAGGCTTACAAGTCCATGAGCGATACTGCCGAGCGCGTGAAGAAGATCGTTGTCGAACATCTTAATGTCGACGCCGAGAAGGTCACGGATACTGCGTCCTTCATCGAAGATCTGGGTGCCGACAGCCTGGACACCGTCGAACTGGTGATGGCGTTCGAAGAAGAATTCGGCATCGAAATCCCCGATGACGCCGCCGAGTCCATCGTGACCGTCGGCGACGCCGTCAAATACATCGACAAAGCCAACGCCTCCTGATCCGGCGATATAAGGTCTGAGACTTATGCGCAGGGTCGTCGTCACGGGCCTGGGTCTTGTCACGCCGCTGGCATGCGGCGTGGAAGAGACTTGGGCGCGCCTTCTGGCGGGTCAGTCCGGCGCCAGTCCCATCACCAAGTTCAAGGTGGATGACTTGGCGACCAGGATCGCCTGCCAGGTGCCGCGCGGCGATGGCTCGGACGGCACCTTCAATCCCGATCAGTGGGTGGACGCCAAGGAACAGCGGCGCATGGATGATTTCATCATCTATGGCCTGGCCGCCGCCAAGCAGGCGGTGCGTGATTCCGGCTGGCAGCCCAAGAGCGAGGAAGAGCGTTGCCGCACCGGTGTGTTGATCGGTTCGGGCATTGGCGGGCTGGACGGAATCGAGCAGGCCTCGATCCTGGTCCATGAAAAAGGCCCGCGCCGTCTGTCGCCCTTTTTCATTCCCGGCCGCCTGATCAATCTTGTGTCCGGCTATGTTTCCATCGAGCATGGCTATAAGGGCCCCAACCATGCGGTCGTCACCGCCTGCGCCACCGGCGCCCACGCCATTGGCGATGCGGCGCGCCTGATCGCGTTCGACGATGCCGATGTGATGGTCGCGGGCGGCGCCGAAAGCGCGGTCTGCCGCATCGGCATTGCCGGTTTCAATGCCTGCCGGGCGCTGTCCACCTCGTTCAATGACACCCCGACCAAGGCCTCGCGGCCCTATGACAAGGACCGCGATGGTTTCGTGATGGGCGAGGGCGCCGGCATTGTGGTGCTGGAAGAATATGAGCATGCCAAGGCGCGCGGCGCGAAAATCTATGGCGAAGTGAAGGGCTATGGCCTGTCGGGCGATGCCTATCACATCACCGCGCCATCGGAAGATGGCGATGGCGGCTATCGCGCCATGACCATGGCGCTCAAGCGCGCCGACCTCTCGGCATCGGATATCGATTACGTCAACGCCCATGGCACTTCGACCATGGCCGACGGCATCGAGCTGGGCGCGGTGGAACGGCTGCTGGGCAATGCGGCGTCCAAGACCGCCATGTCCTCGACCAAATCCTCCATCGGGCATCTCTTGGGTGCCGCCGGTTCGGTGGAAGCGATCTTCTGCCTGCTGGCGATGCGCGACGGCATCGTGCCGCCAACCATCAATCTGGACAATCCCGACGTCACCACCCAGATCGATCTGGTGCCGCACAAGGCGCAGAAGCGCGAGGTCAATATCGCCATGTCCAACAGCTTCGGGTTCGGCGGCACCAATGCCGCGCTGATCATCTCCAAGACTAGATGAGACGCTTCGTCGTTCTCCTGGTCGTACTGGGAGTGATCGGGGCCAGCCTGTTCGCCTGGACCCAGACCGCCTGGGAACGGGCTGGACCCCATGCCGGCGAGATCATCGTCCTGATCCCCCCGGGCACCCGCGCCCATGACGTCGCCCAGATGCTGGAAGACGAGGGCGCGGTGCCCAATGTCTGGCTGTTTGAGTTCGGCCTGCGCACCCGCAAGCTGGCCGACAAGATCAAGGCGGGCGAGTATGCGCTTCCCGCCCGCGCCTCGATGGGTGCCATCGCGGCGATCCTGGTGGACGGCAAATCCATCCAGCACAGGCTGACGGCGGCCGAAGGCCTGACCAGCGACATGATCTGGAAGATGGTCCAGAACCACAGCGCGCTGTCGGGCGATGCCGGTCCGGTGCCGGAAGAAGGCACGCTGCTGCCGGAAACCTATCTCTTAACCCGCGGGCAAAGCCGCGCCGGGCTGCTGGACCAGATGCGCCGCGCCCAGGAACGGTTCATGGCGGCCCGCTGGGCCGGCCGCGCCGAAGGCCTGCCCTACGACACCATGCGCGAAGCCATCATCCTGGCCTCGATCGTGGAAAAGGAAACCGCGCTGCCGGCGGAACGCCCCCATATCGCCAGCGTCTTCGTCAACCGGCTCAGAGTTGGCATGCGGCTGCAATCCGATCCCACCATCATTTACGGTCTCACCAAGGGTTATCCGCTGGGCCGCGGCATCCGCCAGAGCGAGCTCGAAGGGGCCACGCCCTACAACACCTATGTCATCGCCGGCCTGCCGCCCGGCCCCATTGCCAATCCCGGCAAGGACAGTCTGGCCGCGGTGATGAATCCGCTTCAGACCGATGACCTGTTCTTTGTCGCCGACGGCACGGGCGGCCATGTCTTCGCCGCCACCATGGGCGAACATGCCCGCAACGTCGTCGCCTGGCGCAATATCGAGCGCAAGGCGCGGCGCGAGGTGCAGGCCAGCGAAACGCTGAATGAGACCGGCAATGTGCCATTGCCGAACGCCGCGCTGCCGGCCTTGCCCAAACCGGGGCCCGCACCCAAGCGATAGCGTGGACGGGCGTGCGGTGCGCGCGCTAGGTTCGCGTTCCACGCAGGAGTTGTCCATGACAGTCGCCAGCATGACGGGATTTGCGCAAAGCGCCGGAAGCCATGGCGGCCTACGCTGGCGCTGGGAGGCCAAGAGCGTCAATGGCCGCAGCCTGGACATGCGGCTGCGCACCCCGCCCGGCTATGACGGGCTGGAGCCGCCGGCGCGGCTGCTGGCCGGCGAGCGGTTTCAGCGTGGTGCGTTCCAGATTTCGCTGACGGTGGAGCCGGACGCCAATGTGCGCGGCCTGTCCATCGATGCCGCGGCGCTGGCCAGCGCCGTCAGGATCGCGCGGGAAGTGGCGGCCGAAACCGGCCTGCCGCCGGCGCGGGTTGACGGCATTCTGGCCCTCAAGGGCGTGATCGTGCAGGACGAGACGGCGGTGCTGGATGACCAGGCGCGCGGTGCGCGCGATGCGGCGATCCTGGAAAGCCTGGCAACGGCGCTGGACATGCTGGTCAAGGCGCGCAGCAACGAAGGCGCCAAGCTGGCAGTGCTGCTGGGCGGCCAGATTGACGAGATCGAACGGTTGACGCGCGAGGCGGCAAGCCTGGCGGCGGCCCAGCCCGAGGCGCTGAAGGCGCGGCTGTCGGCGCAGCTCGCCGAATTGCTGGCCGGCGCGCCGGTCGCCCCCGAACGGCTGGCGCTGGAAGTGGCGTTGCTGGCGACCCGCGCCGATGTGCGCGAAGAGCTGGACCGTCTCACCGCCCATGTCCAGGACGCGCGCGCCCTGATGGCGCAGGGCAAGGGGGTAGGCCGCAAGCTGGATTTCCTGGCCCAGGAGTTCAACCGCGAGGCCAATACGCTTTGCTCCAAATCCTCGGACATCGCATTGACCCGCACGGGTCTGGCCCTTAAGGCGGTGATCGACCAGTTCCGCGAGCAGTCCCAGAATGTCGAATGAGAATATCAGCCGCCGCGGCCTGATGCTGGTCCTGTCCTCGCCCTCGGGCGCGGGCAAAACCACCCTGTCGCGCCGCCTGCTGGAAAGCGACAGGAACATCTCGCTGTCGGTTTCCGCCACGACGCGGGCGCGCCGTCCGACCGAACGCGAAGGCGTCGATTATTATTTCGTCACGGTTGCGGACTTCGAACGCATGGCGCAAGGCGCCGAATTTCTGGAGCATGCCAGTGTGTTCGGCAATCGCTACGGTACGCCGCGCGCGGTGGTGATGGACGAGTTGGGGCGGGGCAAGGACATACTGTTCGATATCGACTGGCAGGGCACCCAGCAGCTCAAGGAAAAGATGCGCGACGATCTGGTCAGCATCTTCATCCTGCCGCCCAGCCATGCCGAGCTTGAGCGCCGGCTGAAGAATCGCGCCGAAGACAGCGACGAGATCGTGGCCGGCCGCATGGCCAAGGCGGCGGACGAAATCAGCCACTGGCCCGAATATGATTATGTCGTGGTCAATAGCGATGTCGAAAAGGCGTTGGCCGATATTCAGGCCATTCTCAATGCGGAGCGCCTGCGCCGCAGCCGCCAGACCGGCATTTCCGAGTTCGTCGGACGGCTCATTTAGCCGTATCAGTATATTTTCGTTTTATTTGAATCGCAGAAGATTTAGAGGGCTTAATGTCGGACAATTCCAGTTCGCGGCGCGTCATCCTTGGCGCGCTCCTGTCGCTGGCGCCTTTGAAGGCCGCGGCACAATTCCAGCTTCCCAAGGAAGCGACAGATTTCCTGAACCGCAAGGCTGGCAGCGCCGCTGCGACAGGTGCCACGGGCAGCGCCCCAGCCGGCGCGGCGTTGAGCCAGAGCCAGATCGGCGCAGGGCTGAAGGATGCGATGAAGGTCGCCTCGCGCCGGGTCATCAGCCAGGTCGGAAGGCCCGACGGCTTCTTTCGCGATTCCGCCATTCGCATTCCGTTGCCCTGAGCGCTGGAGCGCATCGCCCAGCCGCTGCGCACGGTGGGCGCCAGCGGGATGCTCGATGATCTGGTGCTGCGGATGAACCGTGGCGCCGAACAGGCCGCGCCCAAGGCGCTGAATATTTTCGTCGATGCCGCGTCCGGCATGACGTTCGAGGATGCGCGCGGCATCCTGACCGGGCCGCAGGATTCGGTGACCCAGTATTTCGAACGAACCTGTTCGGACTCGCTGACCAGTTCTTTTACCCCCATCGTGCGGTCGAGCCTGAATGGCGCCGGCGCGATGCGCGCGCTGCAATCGGTGCAGACGCGTGCGGGTCAGATTCCGATGCTCGCTCAGGGCATGGGTTTGGGACAGAGTCTGGGACTTGGCCAAGGGTTGGGGCAGGGGCTTGGACAGGGCTTGGGCAATTTCGATCTCGTCACCTTCACGGTCGGCAAGGCGATGGAGGGGCTGTTTCACTATCTGGCGGTGGAAGAACGCAAAATCCGAACCGATCCGGTGGCGCGCTCGACCAGCCTGCTGCGCAGCATCTTCGGCTGATCTAAAGACTGCGCGCCAGCGCCGCGAACTGTTCGATCGTCAGGTCTTCGGGACGGGCGGTGGGGTCGATGCCGGCTTTCTGCGCCAGGGCCTCGCCGCCCAAAACCTTCAGGCTCTTGCGCAGCATCTTGCGGCGCTGGCCGAACGCCGCGGCCGTGATCTTTTCCAGATCGGACAAGGCGCAGGGCGCCAGCGGTTCGCTGCGCGGTTCCAGCCGCACGATGGACGAGATGATCGAGGGCGGCGGCACAAAGGCGTGCGGATTGACGTCGAACAGGATCTTCGCCCTGCAGCGCCACTGGGCCAGCACCGACAGCCGCCCGTAATGCTCGGTGCTGGGTTGCGCCACAATGCGCTGCGCCACTTCCTTCTGGAACATCAAGGTGAGGCTGGCCCAGACCGGCGGCCAGCTTTGCGCAGTCAGCCATTTGATCAGCAGCGCGGTGCCAACATTGTAAGGCAGGTTGGCCGCGACCCGTGCGCCGGGCGGCAAAATGTCCGCCTCGTTCAGCGTCATGGCGTCGGCGGAAATCACCTCAAGCTTTCCCGGCCAAGCCGCGGCGATCTCTTCCAGCGCGGGCAGGCAGCGCGCATCGCGCTCGACCGCGATCACCTTGTCGGCGCCTTCCGCCAAAAGGGCGCGGGTCAATCCGCCGGGGCCGGGTCCGACTTCATAAAACACCCCGCCGCCTTCGGCACCGGCCGCCCGCGCAATCTTTGCCGTCAGGTTCAGGTCGAACAGAAAATTTTGGCCCAGCGATTTCTTGGGCGCCAGACCGTGTGCGGCGATGACATCGCGCAATGGCGGAAGCTTATCGACCCCGTTTTTACTTGGATCGGGCATCGGCCATATCCGCGGCCATCTTCACCGCCGCGATCATGCTGCGGGCATCGGCCTTGCCCGTACCGGCGATATCAAAGGCGGTGCCGTGGTCGGGCGAGGTTCGCACGATGGGAAGGCCCAGCGTGACATTGACCCCGTCCCAGAAGCTCAAGGTCTTGATCGGGATCAGCGCCTGATCGTGATACATGCACAGCGCCGCGTCGTAAGTCTTGCGCGCTTCCTCGTGAAACAGCGTATCGGCCGACAGCGGCCCCGTGACGGCGAAGCCGCGCGCTTTCAATGCCGCGATGGCGGGCGCGATCACCGATGTCTCCTCATCTCCCATCATCCCGTCCTCGCCGGCATGGGGATTGAGTCCGGCCACCGCCAGGCGGGGGTTGAGAATGCCGAACTCACGGCGCAGCGCGGTCAGGACGATCTCGGCGGTCTCGAACACCGCCAGCTTGTCGATGCTTTTGGGCACGTCCGCGATCTTCATATGGATGGTCAGCGGCACCACGCGCAGCTTGTCGCTGGCCAGCATCATCACCGCCCGCCGCGCGCCGGTGAGATGCGCCAGGAACTCGGTATGGCCGGGAAAGCCGAAGCCCGCGCCCTGCAGCACCGCCTTGTTGATCGGCGCGGTGACCATGGCGGCCGCGTCCCCTGCCAGGCACATCTTCGCGGCGATCTCTATCGCTTCGATGACGGCGGCGGCGTTGGCGCTGTCCGGCTTGCCGGGGCTGGCCGCCGCGCGCGCAGATGTGGGGATCAGCGATTGGGCCTGGGACGCGAAAATCTGCGCATCGCCCACCAGCTTGAGGGGATGGTTGCCGATGCGTCCGCCGAAATGGTCGAAGGCCGCCAACGCCACGTCCGGGCCGATGCCCGCGGGCTCGCCCATGGTGATGAGGATCGGAAGCGCCGGTCCGTTACCGGATAAGGGCATCGGGGTTGCTGTCGTCGCGCACCTGGATGTTGGACGCCCGCTTCAGGTCGCGCAGATAGCGCCGAGCCAGGGCGGAAATCTGGGCCTGGAACAGCTGGTCTTCAACCTGCTGGCGTGTGGGCATCACATAGGCGGTCTTGACCTCGGGGCGCTTGTCGCAGCGTACGATCAGTTCGATGCCTGCATCCGACATGAAGGGTGCCGCCGCGTCGCCCGGCCCGCTGCTTTCCATCGCCTTCTGGATTTGCGGGCTGAGATCGCCCAGCCGGACATCGCCGAGATTCATATAGACAGTGCCCTGCATCTGTTTGTGCACTTCTTCCAGCGACTCGCAGCCGGCAAAACGCTGCTGCAGCTGGAAAGCCACCGCCATCACATTGTCGAGTTCGGCCTTGGGACCCTTGGGGTTCACCGGGAACAGCAGGCGCGCCAGGGGCAGGGTGCCAGCCGGACCCGTGGGGCCGGTGGGCGTGGTGCTGATCTTGGTGCCAAGCGGCTCTTGGCGTTCGCGCAGGCCCAGAATGTAATAGCCGCCGGCAGAGCGGACGGGCTCGGAAATCTCGCCGACCGACAGCTTGGCAAGCGCGCTGTTCAGCTCGGGCGCCAGCTGGCCGTCATTGACCCAGCCCATGTCGCCATTGGTGGCGGCGGACGGGTGCTGGCTGAACTGGCGTGCCACCATCGCGAAGGGCGCGCCCTGGCGCAGTTGTACCAGGATATTCTCGGCGTCCTTGCGGACCTTGGCGTCCTGCTCGGGATTGTCCACCGGCAGGAATATTTCCATGACGCGGTAATGCGGCTTGTTGGCGCCTTCGGCATGGCGCCGCATTTCGGCATCCACCATTTCTGGCGTGATATTCACACGGTCGCCATACTGGTCCTGCACCGCCTTCATCCAGGCGATGGAGGCCGTGATCTGGGCGCGCAGTGCGTCCTCGCTGGCGCCGGCGGCGGTCAGGGTCTGGCGCAGCTGCTGGATGGTGAACTTGTTGTCCGCCATCATCATGTTGATGCGCTTGTCCACCTCGGTGGGGCTGACGGTGATCTTCTTCTTGACCGCTTCCTGCAGCTGGAGTTTTTCGGCTTCCAGCGTTTCCAGGATCTGGGCGCGGATGCTTTTGCGCTGTTCGTCGGTCAATTGCTGGTTGATGCCCGAGGTCGCCAGATACAGCGCGACGCGCTGGCGCACCTCGTAATCGGAGATCGATTCATCGTTCACGGTCGCGACAATGGAATTGGTGTCGTCGGGATTGCCCCGCGGTTCGTCCGTGGCGGTGGGCGCGCTTTTGGCTTCCTGCACGGCGGGCACGAAGGCCGGCGCCGCCGGTTTGGTTGCAGCCGGGGCTGCCGCCGGCGTGGCCGCCGGTGCAGCGGTCGCAACGGCCGGTGTGGTTGCGGGCGCCGCAGTGGCGGCTGCCGGTGCAGGCGTGGCCGCTGGCACGGATGCCGGCCTGGCCACGGGCGCGGCAGGCGGGGCAGCGACCGGAGCCACAGGCACCGAAGCGGGGGCGGGGTCGCTGGCAGTAGGCGCGGCGACATCGTCGGTGGTTGGGGGCGCGATGTCTGCTTGCGCCATCTGGGTCGGCGCCAAAACAGGGGCGGGCGATTGCGGGGCAGGCGTCTGCTGGCCGGGTGCCGGCGGGACAGCAGGTGCGCGCGTGGCGGCATTCTGCGCCAGAGAAGGCGCGCTGACCCACATCAGCGCGGCAGCGCCCAGCAAGAGACTGTTGGTAATTCGCATCGTCAATTTTCTGGACCGCACAGCTAAGGACCGTCCTCGCCAAAAATCGGCGTTCACGCCCCTAACCCGCTGCCAAAATAAAGAATTTTGCGCTGCAATCAAGGCGCGGCGCCCAGTTGGTGGAGGGTGGACAAAGGTGGCCAGGAGGCGGACCAAAGCCGCTCAGGGATGGGTCAGCGCGAAAACGTCCCGGGGGAACAGGCTGAAGGGCTGAATCGGCGTGTCCCCGGTCTTGAGATTGAAGCGCAGAATCACGGAGGTGGAGGGCGGCAGGCCCAAAACCACGTCCTGGGTGAATTTGCGGCGGTAAGCCAAGGAGATGGCCAGGCACTCGTCCTCATAGCCCAGCCCGAACTCGGTATTGAGGAACTTTTCCGACTGCAGGTCGCGCTGGCCGGCCACAAATACCTGCCAATTGCGCCAGACATTGAGGTCGAACTGGGCGTTGAGTTCTTCGCGGCTGGGAAGGCCCAGACTGAGAGCAGAGGTCGGCAGCTGGACATAGCTGACCTGCAGTGACGAGCGGGCATAGGTTCCCGTGACATAGATTTCATGCCGCCGGATGGTGCCGGTGCCCCGGTCCATGGAAATGCGGTCGGTGATGTCGAGATTGGGGAACTTGACGGAGAAGCTGCCCACCAGGTCCGACGCCGTGCCGCTGTTGCCGGAAAAAGCCGCGAACAGGGGATCGGGTTTCAGCCGATAGGTCTGTCCCAGCTGGGTCTGCACCTTGCCGCCGGGAAACAGCGCCTCGGCCATCATGCCGAGATTGGCGCGCGGCCCGCTTTCGATCAGGTCGTAACCGGGCACCTGATTGAAGCTGAAGACATTGTTGTCATCGAATTCAAAGTCATTGGAATCCTCGATGCGGATTCCGGCGGGGTTGCCGCCATAGGGCTGGGCGATCACTTGCGCGATGGGCTGCACGATATAGGAGCGGCCTGCGCCGCCCTGGGCGACAAAGGGCCAGCGCCAGTCCAGCGCGGCATAGGCGGTACCGCGCTGGACGGTATAGTCGCTGGCGGGCGTGGTTCCGAATGCGTCATTGTGGAAACGATAGCCATCGCCGCGCGCATTCAGGACAAATGTCCAAAGCTGGCCGTCACCGAACACGAAGGGCTTTTTCCACTCCGTCTCGGCGGTCAGGCGCTGGCTGTTGTGTCCGGTCTTGCGCCCGATGGCGGCGCCGTTGAGGTCGAAGCGGAAAGACCCGCCCGCCACCTTGCGGGTGGGAATGAAAGACGCTTCCAGACGCGGCAGGATGTAGGGAATCTGCGACTGGATGTCGTTGGAACGCAGTCCCTGGAAATAATAGCTGGAGAGCGCAAAGCGCGAACGTCCCGGCGTGCCCTCCACGAAAACATCGTTCACCAGCCGGTCCAGGAACGAGATATCGTAGAAACGCATATAGGCATTGTTGCTGGTGGTCTGCAGGTCGAAGCCGGTACGCCAGCTCTCACTGAAGTTGAGCCGCCCCGACCCGAACAGATGGCCATAGGTCTGGTCGCGGGCGGTGCCCGACAGTCCGCCTTCGCGGTTGTAGGCGCCGCTGCCCTGGAACCACAACCCGCCATTGTTCCAGCGGGCGCGATATTCCGCCTCCAGCATCTGGCCGCCCTTGGTGGAGCCCATGGGTGACAGGGTCATGTCCTGGGTCTGGCCCAGCGCGATATAAACCGGCGCGCGCAGGAAGTAGCCGATCTTGGTGGAATTGCCGGCTTCGGGCGTCAGCAGCCCGCTGGCATAACGCACGGTGGGATCGGGCACCGACATCGCGGGCACCCAGGCGACCGGCACGCCGCCCACTTCCATCACGGCATTGCTGAAGCGCACCTTCTTCTTGGCCTGGTCATAGACCACGCGCTCGGCCTTCACCTGCCATAAGGGCGTGCGGTTGCCCTTCTTCTGGCAGATGGTGCAGGGCGAATAGACCGCGCGATCGGCCACCACGATGCCGCCGTTGCGCCGCGCGCCGCGCGCCGCCAGCCGTCCGGTCTTGCCGATCAGCGCGCCGAAGCCCTGGAGCGCGCCATCGCGCATGCGGTCGGTCAGGACGACATGATCGGCGAAAGCGACATTGCCCCGCTCATCGGCAATGCTGACCCGGTCGCGGGCCGTCACCGTGTCGGTGGCTTGATTATACTCGACCCGATCCGCGATGAGGGTGCGGCCGGCATCGGAAATCTCGACATTGCCGACCGCCGATATGGTCTTGCGCTCGTCGTCGTAAATGACCTCGTCGGCCTGCAGCAGGATCGGTTCCTGTGTTGCGGCCGGTTTGGCGGCGGTACGCGGCGCGGGCGCGTTGATCTGCGCCGCGGCCTGGGCGATCAGCGGCAGGAGCGCGCAGGCGCCCAGCGCCGCCAGCCGCAAGGCGGAGGAGGTCATTCGTCCTCCCCGCGCGAATGCGCCAGCAGGCGCGCCAAAAAATAAAAGCAGAAGGGCGGCATCAGCCGTCCTCCTGCGAAAATACCAGAGTCATGCCGATCAGGATCGATGCCAAGGCGGGCGCGGTTGCCGCCAGAAGAATGGGCACGGCGCCGGAGCGGCCCAGCACGGTGGTAAGGTCCTGGAAGAAGAACACGGCGAAACCGGCGGCGGCGCTGAACAGGATCACCTTGGTCAGGCCGATGTCGCGCCCGAAGCGCAAGGAGAAGCTGGCCGCCATGAACACCATGGCCGCGAACAGAGCGGGCAGGGCATAAAGACCATAGAGATACAGCTGATAGCGCGTGGCGGAAAATCCTGCGGCCTGGGCGGCGCGGATATAGTCAGGCAGGTCCCAGAAGGACAGCGTGTCGGGCGAGGCCGAGCTTTCCATAATCTGTTCTGGGGTCAGCGTGGTGTCGAGGCGGTAGCTGGCATGCTGGACCGGCGAACCCTGCGCGCCCGACACCCAGGCATTGTTCATCAGCCAATAGCCGTCATGAAGCTGGGCCGAGCGGGCATCGATGCGCCCGGTGAAGCGGTCATTGGGGCCGTAAAGGAACACCACCACATCTTCCAGATGCTCGCCCTGGCGCGCCACGCGCAGGGCATGGATCACCGATTGCTGGGTTTCTTCGCCCTGGCGCAGCCACAAGCCATTGATCGAGAGCGAGAGCTGGGATTCCTGCCCCTTGACGTAACGCGCTTCCAGGCCGGCGAATTCGGAGAACATGCGCGCCGATACCGGCGTGAACAGGGTCACCACAGCCACCCCGATCAGGATCGCCACGGTCAAGGGCGGCATCAGGAAGTCCCAGGCCGATACGCCGGCGGCGCGCGTCGCCACAAGTTCGCGGCTGCGCGACAGCCGCACGAAGGTGAAGACGCCGCCCAGCAAAATGGCGAAGGGCAGCATTTTCTGGCCCAGATTGGGCAGCTGCAGAACCGCCATGCCGATCACCACCGGGGTGGAAACATTGTGTCCCGCGGTGCGGTTCAGCAGCTCGACGATGTCGATCGAAAAGGCCAGCATCAGGAAGATGGCATAGACGGTAGCCACCCCGATCAGGAATTGCACCGCCAGATAGCGGTAAAGGGTCCAGGACCAGCTCATGCCGGGGCCTGTATCTGGCGCCGCGCCCAGATGGAAGAGGGGCTGTATCCCGCCAGCACGGCGATGGCGGCCGCGGCCCCCAGCAGCGGCAGCAGGTAAAGCAAGACCACGAGCGCGGGATGGCGCTGCGCCAGTCCGGGTATGCCGTAACCGGCGATGCGCAGACCGGCGGCCGCCAGACTTGCCATGGTCAGCCGCAAGGCGATGCTGCCGCGCTGCCGCCGCCCCCGCACCACCGCCGCCAGCGCGATCAGGGCGAAGGCGATGGCGTAAAGTGGTTGCGACAGGCGGTTATGCGCTTCGGCGAAGAACCGGTTGCGGGTACGCTCGTCCACGCCCGGCTCCGACGGCCACAACAGTTCGTCCAGATAGCGTTCCTGGATCTTGCGCGAGTTGATGCGCGCGGGGCCGGCAAACTGGTCGAGATTGATGGTATGGCTTTTATAGTTTAGCACCGAGAGCTGCTTGCCGCCCTGTTCGCTCATCTCGACCGTGCCGTCCAGCATGATCAGCCGCGTGCCCGCCGGGGTCTGGGCCAGGATACCCTTTTCCGCCAGATAGGTGATGGGGCGCAGCCTATCGCGATTGTCGTGCACCAATATGCCCTTGATGTCGCCATTGCCGCCCAGCTCGCGAATAAAGACGGTCAGCCCCTGCGCGGGCGTGTTGAAATCGCCCTCATTCAGCAACGCGCCCGCCATGTCGGCGCGGATGTCCATCACCTTGTCACCCAGGGCCCGCTGGCCCGCCGGCATCAGCCACAGGGCGCACAGATAGGTCACCGCCATCACGATTCCCGCCGCCGCCAGCACCGGCATTGCCAGCTGGCGCAGCGAGAAGCCGGCCGATGCCATGGCCACCAGCTCGCTTTCACCCGACAGGCGTTGCAGCGTGAACAAAACGGCGAAGAAGAAGGCGATGGGCAGGATGATCAGCAGCAGCGTCGGCAGCAGCAGCAGGATCAAATAGAGGAAGGTGGGAGCCGACTGGCCGCGATTGATCACCAGATTGAGCAGCGGCATGATATTCACCAGCCACACCACGCTGGTCAGCAGGAAGGTCAGCATCGCTATCGGGCCCAGCAGATGGCCCAGCACATAGAGGGACAGGCGCGGCGGACGCAGGGCGCCTGCCAGCCTTTCGGGCGCTTTGGGGCGCACGCTTCCCATGGCCTTTTGCACCCTTCTTGGAGGTCGGCGTGGATTCGACCTAAACTAGCACCAGAGTTCAGCTTTTTGCCAATTCCCCCCGCCCGTTTCGGAGATATAGCATGCAGATTTCCTTTGTTGCGCCATCGAATATCGCCGCAGGCGCCTGGGTGGTGGGGGCCACCGAAGGGGCGGTCCTGCTGCCGGCGGCGGTGCGCGCCGACAAGGCATCCGGCGGCGCCCTGACCCGGGCCCTGAAAAGCTCCCGTTTCACCGGCAAGGCCGGCCAGATGCTCGAAGTGCTGGCGCCCGCCGGCATGATGGTATCGCGGTTGCTGCTGGCGGGTTTGGGCAAGCCCGAAAATGTCGACGAGAAGGGGTTGGAAAGTCTGGGCGCCCAGATCGTGGCGCGACTTTATGCGGGCGGAGAAACAGCCGCCAGCCTCGAAATAGAAGTGCCAAAAGGCGTGAAGGTGAAAAAGGCGGAAGCCGCGGCGTATCTGGTGTTCGGTGCGCGGCTGAGAAGCTACGCCTTTGACAAGTATCGCACCCGCAATCTGGAAGAATTTGAAAAGAAGCTGACGACCTTGCGCATCGTCACCGCCGATACGGTGGCGGCGAAGAAGGCCTTTGCCGGTCTGTCGGCTGTGGCGGACGGCATTTTCCTGGCGCGCGATCTGGTGAACGAGCCGCCGAACATCCTTTATCCCGAAGAATTCGCCCGCCGCGCCAAGACGCTGCTGTCCAGGCTGGGGGTGAAGATCGAAATCCTGGGCGAAGCCGAAATGAAGAAGCAGGGCTTCGGCGCCCTGTTGGGCGTGGGCAAGGGCAGCATCCGCGAAAGCCAGCTGGTGGTGATGCAATGGAACGGCGGCAAGAAATCGGTCAAGCCCATCGCCTTTGTCGGCAAAGGCGTGTGCTTCGATTCCGGCGGCCTGTCGCTGAAACCCGGCGGCGGCATGATGGGGATGAAGGGCGATATGGCCGGTGCCGCCGCTGTCACCGGCACCATGCTGGCGCTGGCCTCGCGCAAGGCACGCGTCAATGCGGTGGGCGTGATTGGCTTGGTCGAGAACATGCCCAGCGGTGATGCCACCCGGCCCGACGATGTGCTGACCTCCCTGTCGGGCCAGACCATCGAAGTGCTGAACACGGACGCCGAAGGCCGGCTGGTGCTGGCCGATGCGCTCACCTACACCCAGCGCCGCTTCAAGCCGAAATTCGTCATTGATCTTGCGACGCTGACCGGCGCCATTGTCCAGACGCTGGGCTTTGAACATGCCGGCATCTTTTCCAATGACGATCAGCTGGTGCAGCGCGTCCAGGCGGCGGGCCGCACCACCGGCGAGCGGGTATGGCAGCTGCCGCTCGATCCTTTCTACGACAAGATGATCAAATCCAAGATCGCCGACATGAAGAATATCGGCGGCGGCAATTCCGGCGCCATCAGCGCCGCCCAGTTTCTGCTGCGCTTCATCGAAAAGGGCACGGTCTGGGCACATCTGGATATTGCCGGCGTCGCCTGGCAGGACGGCGAACAGAAGCCCACCATCCCCAGCTGGGGCACCGGCTGGGGCGTGCGCCTGCTCAACCGGATGGTGAAAGAGCATTATGAGAACTAGTCCATGGCCGGACTTGATCCGGCCATCCATGCGCAAAACAAGTTGGATGGGCGGATCGGGCCCGCCCATGGTGAGTTTTATGAATGACTGAAACTCTCTTTTATCATCTGGAGCGTCGCTCTCTCGAAGACATCCTGCCGGGTCTGGTCGAGAAATCGCTGCAACGCGGCTGGCGTGCGGCGATCAAGACGGATTCCTCCGAACGCTCCGATGCGCTCGATACCCTGCTATGGACCTATGACGAGCAGAGTTTCCTGCCCCATGCCCAGGCCGGCGATGGCGAGGCCTCCGAACAGCCCGTTCTGATCTCGGTGGAAGAGGGCAATCCCAATTTGGCCCAGATTGTTTTCTATGTCGGCGGCGCCATGCCGTCCGACTGGGAATCGTTTCAGGATATGGCGCGGGTGGTGCTGTTGTTCGACGGGCGGGACGAAACCGCGCTGGCGGGCGCCCGCGCCGCCTGGAAAGACGCCAAGGCCAGCGGTCATGACGTGACCTATTGGAAAGAAACGCCGAACGGAAAGTTCGAAAAGCAGGGTTAGTTGCGTGGGTGGTTATTTCAGTCCGTGGATGATCGGAAGTTTTCTCGTCAGCCTGGCGATGGCCTGGCACATCATCCGCACCGGCAAATCACCGCTCTGGCTGCTGGGGCTGGCGGGGGCATCCTTTGTCAGTTTTTTCGCCACCGTCGCGGTGTGGCTGGCCTATCTGTTCGTTGCGGTGATCCCCGATCTTATGCACTCCGATTCCACGCGCCGCTTCAAGGACGGCATGGTCAAGATCGCCGATCCGGGCCGCGACTATCGCGTCAAGAAGCGCAATGTCGACCTGGTCGGCTCGGTCGATTCCAAGCGGGCCCTGGCGGAAGAGTGCATCCAGTCGGGGCGCTTCGGCGACGCCATCGAACTCTATGAAAGCGCCATGCAGGGCCCACTGGGCGCGTCCGATCCCGCGCTTCTCAAAGGGTTGGGCCGCGCCAGGATGCTGTCGGGCGATGGCCCGGCGGCCGAAGCGCTGTTCGTGAAGCTGAAAGAGGTTGACCCCGCCGCCTTCGATGCCGATGCCGAACTCGATTACGCCCGCGCCCTGGCGCTGCAAAGCAAGAATGACGAAGCGGTGGCGCAGTATGAAAAAGTGGTGAGCCGCTATCCCGGCGAGGAAGCCCGCGCCCGTTTCGGACTGCTGCTGGAAAGCATGGGCCAGAGCGCGCGCGCCCAGGCGCTGTTTGCCGAAATCCTGGCTTCGGTGGAAGGCGCGCCGTCCTATTACCGCAGCCGCCAGCGCGAATGGACGGCGCTGGCAAAAGCGCACATCAAGTAACGCTCAGGCGTCGGCGTTTTCATAGGCTTCGGTGGCGGCCAGCCAGGCCTTCTCCGCCACGTCCAGCCTGCGCACCGCATCGGCACGCTTCTTGGAGACCGATGCCGCCTTGGCGGGGTCCTTGCTGAACAGCAGCGGGTCGGACAGGCTCTTGTCCAGCTTGGCGATCTCGGCGTTCAGCTCCGCGATCTGGGATTCGGCGGCGGTGATCTTGTCCTTCAGCGGCTTCAGCTGGATGCGCTTTTCCGCATTGCTGCGGCGCGCCACATCCTTGTTCACCTTGGGGGCGGGCTCTTCCACCCGCCGCGTCGGCGCATTGGTGCCGGTCAGCAGGAACTTGCGGTAATCGTCAAGGTCGCCTTCGAAGGGTTCAACTTTTCCGTCCGCCACCAGCAGCAGCCGGTCGGCGGTGGCTTCCACCAGGCGGCGGTCATGGCTGACCAGGATCACCGCGCCGTCGAAATCGTTGAGCGCGGTCAGCAGTTCGTTGCGCGCGTCGATGTCGAGATGGTTGGTGGGCTCGTCGAGAATGAGAAGGTTGGGCTTGTCGAGGGTCGCCAGCGCCAGCATCAACCGCGCCCGTTCGCCGCCCGACAATTTGCCGACCTGGGTGTTCTGCTTGTCCTGGGCGAAACCGAAACCGCCCAACTGGCCGCGCACCTGTTCCAGCGTCAGCTTGGGGCGCAGGCGCTGCAAGGTCAGGATCGGCGTTATGGCGGTATCAAGCTCCTCGGCCTGGTGCTGGGCGAAATAGCCCACCACCAGCTTGCGCGCCGGTGTGAACTCGCCGCCCATCACTTCAAGCTTGCCCGCCAGCAGCTTGGCCATGGTGGACTTGCCGTTGCCGTTCTTGCCCAGAAGCGCGACGCGGTCTTCCGGATCGAAGCGGAAAGACATGTTGGTCAGGATCGGCTTGCCCGGCTCATAGCCGACACTGGCGCGGTCCATGGTGATCAGCGGCGGGGAAGCGGGCGTGGCCTCAGGAATGCGGATCGGGGCGACATGCTCGTCGGGGGGAACCTCGACATTGGCCATCTTGGCCAGCATCTTCATGCGGCTTTGCGCCTGCGCCGCCTTGGCCGCCGACGCCTTGAAGCGGTCGACGAATTTCTGCATGTGGGCGCGGGCGGCCTCCTGCTTCTTGGCAAAGGCCATGTCGTTGGCGCGCGCGGCGGCGCGGGTGGCCATGAAGGTGTCGTAGCCGCCGGTGTAGAGTTTCACCTTGCCGCGTTCCAGATGCAGGATGAATTCGCACGCGGTATTGAGAAGGTCGCGGTCATGGCTGACGATCAGGATGGTGCCGCGATATTTCTGGATGAAGTTCTCCAGCCACAAGACGCCTTCCAGGTCGAGATAGTTGGTCGGTTCGTCCAGCAGCAAAAGATCGGGGGCCGAGAACAGGATCGCGGCCAGGGCCACGCGCATGCGCCAGCCGCCGGAAAATTCCTTGCAGGGACGCAGCTGGTCTTCCGCCGAAAAGCCCAGGCCCGCCAGGATTTCGGCGGCGCGGGCCGGCGCGGTATAGGCGTCGATCGCTTCCAGCCGGTGATAAATGTCGCCCAGGCGATGGCCGTCGGTTTCGTGCTCGGCTTCCGCCAGCAAGGCCAGGCGCTCGGTATCGGCTTCCAGCACGGTGTCGATCAGGCTGACATCAGTGCCGGGGGCTTCCTGCGCCACCGCGCCCACCTTCCAGGCATTGGGCCAGCTGACCTCGCCGTCATCGGGATGCAGCCGCCCCAGGATCACGTTGAACAGGGTGGATTTGCCCGCGCCGTTGCGCCCCACCAGCCCGATGCGGCGGCCCGCCGGCAGGTTGGCGGTGGCGCCGGAAAGAATTTCCCGCCCCGCGATTCGCACCACGATGTTGTCGATTGCCAGCATTTGTGGGGCCTTATAACGATGCTTGCCCTTTCCTCAAGCCCGTTGCATAAGGCGGCGCTTTTAACGTTTTGGAGTCCCCATGGCCGTCGAGCGCACCCTTTCGATCATCAAGCCGGATGCCGCGCGCCGGAACCTCACGGGCAAGATCATTGCCAAGTTCGAGGAAGCGGGCCTGAAGATTGTGGCCTCGCGCCGCATCCGCCTGTCGCAGGCTGACGCGGAAGCCTTTTACGGCGTGCACAAGGAACGTCCCTTCTTCAACGATCTGGTCAAGTTCATGATCTCGGGCCCGGTCGTGGTGCAGGTGCTGGAAGGCGAAGGCGCCATCGCCAAGAACCGCGAAGTGATGGGCGCGACCAATCCGGCCAACGCCGCCGCCGGCACCATCCGCAAGGAATTCGCCGAAAGCATCGAAGCCAATTCGGTGCACGGTTCGGACGCCCCGGAAACCGCCGCCAACGAGATCAAGTTCTTCTTCCGCGATCTGGATATTCATCCCTAGTCGAGCTTTCGACGCACACATGATAAAAGGCTCCCGTATCCCGGGAGCCTTTTTCATTTCATGTCCATGGAAGGCAAAACCGTCGCCATCACCGGGGCTACCTCCGGTATTGGAGAAGTCGCCGCGATCCGGCTGGCGGAAAAAGGCGCCCGCATTGTCTTCACCGCCCGCGACAATAAACGCGCCGACGATACGATGGCGAAATTGCGCGCCGCGGGTCCCAAAGCCGATCACAGGCTGCACATGGCCGAACTGTCGACCCTGTCCGAAATGAAACGGGTGGGCGGCGAACTGGCGCGCGAACCGCAAATCGACGTGCTGATCAACAATGCCGGCGCCATGTTCGGCAAGCGGCACGAGACCGGCGACGGGCTAGAGATGACCTTCGCGCTCAACCATATGGCCTATTTCGTCATCACCAACATCCTGCTGCCCAGGCTGAAACCGGGTGCGCGGATCGTGACGGTTGCGTCCAACGCGCATCGCGGCGCCAAGCTGGATTTCACCGACCTGCAATCCAAACATGGCTATTCCGGCTTTCCGGTCTATTGCCGGTCCAAGCTGGCCAACATCCTGTTCAACCGCGAACTGGCGCGCCGTGCGCCCACTGGCGTCACCGCCAATGCCCTGCATCCCGGATTCGTCGCCACCCGCTTTGGCGACAATAGCGGCGGCCTGCTGCGACGGATGTTCCAGGTGGCCAAGCCGATCGGCGCGATCTCGCCCGAAGAGGGCGCCAGGTCCATTGTCTATCTGGCCTCCGCGCCATCCGTGGAAGGCGTGACCCGCGAATATTTTTATGACTGCGCCATTACCGCGCCGACCGCGGAGGCGCGCAGTGACGTCGATGCGCTGAAGCTGTGGGAAGCGTCCGTAAAGATAGCAGGCGTCGGTTAGCTGAAAACTGTCAGCCCGTTCTGCAATTTCACTTTTCCGGCAGCCAGCAGCTTGAGGGCTTCGGGATAGAGCTTGTGTTCCACCGCCAATATGCGGTCCGCCAACAGTTGCGGCGTGTCGGCGGGATGCACGGGTACCGAGGCCTGCGCGATCACCGGCCCGGCATCGAGTTCCGGCACCACGAAGTGCACCGAGGCGCCGGAGAGGGTTTCCCTGGCTTCGATTACCCGCTCATGCACCCGCGTACCTTTGTAGGCTGGCAGCAGGGAGGGGTGGATGTTGATCAGCTTGCCTTCCCAGCCGCGCACGAAACCGTCCGACAGTATGCGCATGAAGCCCGCCAGCACCACCAGTTCGGCATCGGCGGCGCGCAAGGCCGTATCGATTTCGGCGTCAAAGCCCTCACGCGTCTTGCCGGCATGGGGAATGACGGCGGTGGCGATGCCCGCGGCGCGGGCGCGATCCAGCCCCGCCGCACCTTCCACATTGGAAATCACCAGGATGATCCTGTAACTGCCGTCTTGATCGCAAGAGGGCGCCGCATCAATCAGCGAAGCCAGATTGCTGCCGCGCCCGGAAATCAGAACGGCGACGCGCTTCAAAGCTTCCCCCTCAAAGCTTCAAAGCCCCGCGATAGACCACTTTGGCCTCGCCAGAGCCGGCGATCAGCTTACCGATCCGTGACCCGCCGCCAAAGGCCGCGATCACCACATCGGCATGAGCCTCGTCGGTCACCGCCACCATGCCGATGCCGCAATTGAAAGTGCGCAGCATTTCGGCTTGCGCAATCCCGGCCTGCTTGGCCAGCCACTGGAACACCGGCAGCACCGTAATGGCGGACAGATCGACTTCGCCGTCCAGACCCTCGGGCAGGCAACGCGGCAGATTGTCGGTGATGCCGCCGCCGGTGATATGGGCCAGGCCCTTGACCCCGCCGCTTTTCATCGCGGCCAGTGCGTCCATCACATAAAGCCGGGTGGGGGTCAGCAATGCTTCGCCCAGGGTCTTGCCCGGTGCGAACGGCGCGTCCGACTCCAGCGTCAGGCCGGATTTCTCCACCACCTTGCGCACCAGCGAATAGCCATTCGAATGCACGCCGCTGGACGGCACGCCGATCAGCACGTCGCCAACCTTCATCGTCGAAAGCTTGGGCAGGATGGCGTCGCGTTCGACCGCGCCGACCGCGAAACCCGCCAGGTCGAAATCGCCCTTGGCGTACAGGCCGGGCATTTCCGCGGTCTCGCCGCCGATCAGGGCGCAGCCCGACGCCTGGCAGGCGCGAGCGATGCCTTCCACCACGGTTGCGGCGGATTCCACTTCCAGCTTGCCGGTGGCGTAGTAATCCAGAAAGAACAGCGGCTCGGCACCCTGCACCACGATGTCGTTGACGCACATGGCGACCAGGTCCTGGCCAATGCCGTCATAGCGCTTGGTGTCGATCGCCAGCTTGAGCTTGGTGCCGACCCCGTCGGTGCCGGACACCAGAATCGGGTCCTTGAAACCGGCCGCCTTGAGGTCGAACAGCCCGCCGAAGCCGCCCAGATCGGCGTCGGCGCCGCGCCGGCGCGTCGCCTTGGCGGCCGGGCCGATGCGCTCCACCAGCGCTTCGCCGGCATCGATATCCACGCCCGCGTCTTTATAAGTCAGGCCATTTTCAGGGTAAGGCATGGCCTTCGTTTAAATAGCCCCCGGGGCAGGCGCAAGGCGGGGTGGTGGAACACGCACAGGCGGTGCGGTCGGTCCTAATTTTGCCTGTTTTGGCACGGAGTTAGACGCCTTTCGCCCGCCCGGTCCGGCCAGTATAGTCGCGCCAAATATCACAGGCGTCCCATGCATTCGCGTTTTCGCATTCTCTTATCCGCCGTTGCACTTGCAGCGGGGCTTTTTGCCGCCATTCCGGTGCAGGCACAGGAGTCCCTCTACACCGTGTCCAATGTGCCTGTGGATGCGGGCGGTGCCTCCTCGACCGAGGCAATGAACGCCGCCATCACCCAGGGCCGCGGCCGTGCCTTCCAGATTCTCTTTCGCCGTCTCACCCGCCAGGCCGACTGGGGCCGCCAGCCCTCGCTCGACGCCGCGGCGTTGCAGCGGATGAGCCGCGGCTACACCATCGCCAACGAGCGCCGCTCCACCACCCGCTATGTCGCGGACGTCACCTACATGTTCAATCCCAACGCGGTGGCCCAGACTTTGCGCGCCGCCAGCATCGCTTTCGCCCGCACGCCCGCCCGGCCCATTCTGGTGATCCCCATGTCGCCCAATGTCGGCCGCGGTCCCTGGGCAAGCGCGCTCGCCGCGCCCGGTTTCCGGGAAAGCACCGTGCCCTTCACCGTGTCCGGCGCGGAAAGTGACGCAGAACTGGCGGGACTGAATTTCGAAACCGCCAGCTATAACGATGTTGCCGCCGTGGCCTCGCGCCACCGGGTCACCGAAGTGGCGCTGGTCCAGGCGGTCTATGCCGATGGCAAGATGACGGTGAATATCCGCCGCCTGGGTCTGGGCGAAACCCCCGCCCGGGTCAGCGTCGATGTGCCCATGGTGCAGACCCTGAGCACAACCTATCCCGCCGCGGCACAGGCAGCGGTACGCACCATCGAGGATATGTGGAAGACCCGCAGCGTGGTGGACTTCAGCCAGCGTGGCCGGCTGACGGCCGATGTGCGCATTGCCTCGCTGGCGCAATGGAGCGAATTGCAGACCCAGCTGGCAGGCATCAGCACCGTGACCGGCACGACGGTAACGGCCATGACGGTCGGCTATGCCCGGATAAACCTCAGCTATGTCGGCGGCACCGAACAGTTGCGCGAGGCATTTGCCGGCGCAGGGCTTTCACTTACCAACCGGGGCGGGCAGTGGACACTGGCCCGCGCCGGCCAGTAGGGGCCGGGGTGATCCGGCACATCCCAAACATGCTGTCGGGGCTGCGGCTCCTGGCGGCGCCCTTTGCCGCCTGGCTGATCCTGCACGATCACGACACAGCGGCGCTTATCGTCTTCGCGCTCGCCGGCGCCAGTGACGGGCTGGACGGCTATGTCGCCCGGCGCTGGGGATTCACCTCGCGGTTCGGCGCCTGGCTGGACCCGGTGGCCGACAAGATGCTGATGTTGTTCTCCCTCACTGCGCTCTACCTGGTGGGCGCCACGCCGGTATGGCTGCTGGCGCTGGTGGTGGCGCGTGATGCCGCCATTGCCGCGGGCTGGCTGCTGATAAATCACCTGGGCCTGCCGCAGCGGAGCGAACCGCTGTTGATCGGCAAGATCTCCACCGTGGTGCAGGTGCTTTATATCCTGACCATGCTGCTGCTGCTGGCGCTGGAAATCGAAGCGCCGGCCATCTCCAGCCTGACGGCCTGGATCACCGGCCTTGTCACCATCAGTTCGGCCGCCGCCTATGCCGGTGCGTTTCTGCGCGGCGCCATGGCGCAGAAGAAATCTCCGTGACCCAGCTCGTATTGCCGCTGGAGACCCGCAGCGCCCAGGGCCGCAGTGATTTCATCGTCGCGCCCGGCAATGAGCGCGCCGTCGCCTTCATCGATTCCTTCAAAGAGTGGCCGGCGCCCGCCGCCGCGCTGGTCGGCCCGCCCGCCAGCGGCAAGTCGCATCTCGCCGCTGTGTGGGCTGAGCGCGTCGGGGCAGGGGTGATCGAGGCCATGGCGCTGAACGCCAATGTTCCCACCGGCCCGCTGGTGGTGGAGAATGTCGCGGCCGGTGTGCCCGAAGCGCCGCTGTTTGCGCTTCTGGAACGCGGCACGCCGCTGCTTCTGACATCGCAGGTTTCGCCCGCCGACTGGCCCGGCAAGTTCCAGATGGCCATGCCCGATCTGGTGTCGCGCAGCCGCGCCCTTCTGGCCTTTGATCTGTGGGCGCCCAATGACGCCCTGCTGATGGGCCTGGCGGTGAAGCTGTTTGCCGATCGCCAGCTCCAGGTGCCCGAAAGCGTGATCAGCCACATGATCGCCACCCTGGAGCGGTCGCCGGGCGCCATCCGCGACTTCGTCGCCCGCGCCGATGCCGCCGCGCTGGCCGCGAAAAAGCCCATAAATCTAGGTCTTATCAAGGGGTTGCTGGCCGATCCGGCGCCGCATTAACCCATTTTGTCATGACATCTTCACCGATTGGCGGGTAGGCTGGGCCCATGTCCACCCGCCCGACCCCCAGCCTCGCCGTGGCCAATGAGGATTCCCCCAACGCGCCCGAGGTTTCGACCGAGGATGTGGTGGCGCTCAAGCATCACGAGACGCTGTCGTTCGACCCGGCCTCGCCGCAGCGTTTTCTCAATCGCGAACTGAGCTGGCTGGCTTTCAATCGCCGGGTGATCGAGGAGTCGCTGAACCGCCGCCATCCCTTGTTCGAGCGGCTGCGCTTCCTTTCGATTTCCGCCTCGAACCTGGACGAATTCTACATGGTGCGGGTGGCCGGCCTGATGGGCATGGTGCGCGAGGGCATCACCACGGCCAGCGCCGACGGCATGATGCCGGACCAGCAGCTGGCCAGGGTGGATGAAACCGCCCGCGCCCTGATCGCCGACCAGCAGCGCATCTGGGCCGAACTGCACGCCGAGATGCGGCGCGAAGGCATTGCGGTGGTGACAGCGGAGGAAATCGCGCCCCGCGACCGCGACTATCTCAAGACCCAGTTCGCCGAGCAGATTTTCCCGGTGCTGACGCCGCTGGCGATCGATCCGGCGCACCCGTTCCCCTTCATTCCCAATCTGGGCTTCACCATCGCCGTCCAGCTGACCAACAGGCGCGACGGCAAGGAATTCTCGGCGCTGATCCCGGTGCCGTCCCAGCTCAAGCGTTTCATTCGCCTGCCGGACAGCGAAAATCCCGTTTCGCCCCGCGACGTGCGCTTCATTCCGCTGGAGCATGTCATCGCCCTGTTCTTCGACCGGCTGTTCCCCGGCCATGGTGTTACGGGGTGGGGCATGTTCCGCCTCTTGCGCGACAGCGATGTGGAAATAGAGGAAGAAGCCGAAGACCTGGTGCTGCTGTTTGAATCGCTGCTCAAGCGCCGCCGCCGGGGCAGCGTGATCCATATGAAGTGCAGCGCCTCTATGCCGGCACCGCTTCGCCATTTCATCGCCGAGCATCTCGATCTGGACGATTCCGAAATCGTCACGGTCGAAAACCTGATGGGCCTGTCGGACCTGTCCAAGCTGATCCTGCCCGAGCGGCCCGACCTGCAGTTCAAGCCCTATATCGCCCGCTTTCCGGAACGCATCCGCGACCATCATGGCGACTGCCTCGCCGCCATCCGTGAAAAAGACCTGATCGTCCACCATCCCTTTGAGAGCTTCGACACGGTGGTGCAGTTCCTGCGCCAGGCCGCAGCCGATCCCGATGTGGTGGCGATCAAGCAGACGCTCTACCGCACCAGCCATGACAGCCCCATCGTCTCGGCTTTGATCGAAGCGGCGGAAGCCGGCAAGTCGGTCACCGCGCTGGTGGAGCTCAAGGCCCGTTTCGACGAGGCCGCCAACATCAAATGGGCCCGGGACCTGGAACGGGCCGGCGTGCAGGTGGTCTATGGCTTCATCGCGCTCAAGACCCACGCCAAGATCAGCTTGGTGGTGCGCCGCGAGTCCGGCACCCTTCGCACCTATTGCCATTTCGGCACCGGCAACTATCACCCCAACACGGCGCGCATCTATACCGACTTGTCGCTGTTCAGTTGCGATCCGGCGCTGGGGCGCGATGCGGCGCAGCTGTTCAATTTCATCACCGGCTATGCCGAACCGACGGGACTGGAGAAGCTGTCCATGTCGCCCTTCTCCTTACGCGGCAGGCTGGTGGAAGCCATCCAGCAGGAAATCATGCATGCCCGCGCCGGCAGGCCCGCCGCGATCTGGGTCAAGCTGAACTCCCTGGTCGATCCGGCGATGATCGACGGGCTGTACCGCGCCAGCCAGGCGGGGGTGAAGATCGAGTTGATTGTGCGTGGCATTTGCTGCCTGCGGCCGGGCGTACCCGGCCTGTCGGAGAATATCCGCGTCAAATCCATTGTCGGGCGCTTCCTGGAGCATGGCCGCATCATCTGTTTCGGCAATGGCCACGGCCTGCCGCACAAGGACGCCAAGGTTTTCGTCTCCTCGGCCGACTGGATGCCGCGCAATCTCGACCGCCGGGTGGAGACCCTGGTTCCGATAGAAAACCCCACGGTCCATCAACAAGTCCTTGACCAGATCATGGTGGCGCAGCTGAAAGACCAGGCGCAAAGCTGGTATATGGAGCCGGACGGGCGCTATGTCCGTGATTCTCATTCCGAGGACGCAAATGCTTTCTCCGCGCACACCTATTTCATGACCAATCCGTCGCTTTCGGGCCGCGGACGCGCGCTCAAAATCCAGAGTTCGGACACGCGCAAGCGCGGGAGTTGAGCGCTGGTGTCGATGGTTTCTGATCCGAAAGCCGCGTCATTGTCCCGTGGCGCCGCCAGGGCGCGCGGTCCCGCCGCCATTGTCGATATCGGTTCCAACTCCGTGCGCCTGGTGGTGTATGAAACCGCCAGCCGTGTCGCCGCCACGCTCCAGAACGAAAAATCCATCTGCGCCATCGGGCGGGACATGGTCACGTCCGGGCGCCTGCATGCCGAAGGCTGCGTCGCGGCCTTGGCAGCCCTGGCGCGCTTTCGAGTCATTGCCGACGGGCTCAATGTGGAGAGCCGCGAGGCGGTGGCGACGGCGGCGGCCCGCGACGCCGTCAACGGCGCCGAGTTCATTGCCCGGGTGGAAAAGGCCTGGGGCGGACCGATCCGCATCCTGGCGGGCGAGGATGAAGCGCGCATCGCCGCCGAAGGCGTGGTCGCGGGCATTCCCGATGCGGACGGGCTGGCCGCCGATCTGGGCGGCGGCAGCCTCGACATGGTGACGGTCAAGGGCGGCAAGACCGGCGCCGCTGTCACCCTGCCATTCGGTCCCTTGCGGCTGATGGACCAGTCCAGAAGCGATCCCGACAAGGCGCGCGATATCGTGGACAAGGGCCTGAAGAATATTCCCGGCCTGTCGGCGCCTGCGCTGTATGCGGTGGGCGGCGCCTGGCGCAGTTTTGCGCGGGTGGACATGGAAGAGCAGAATTACCCGCTCCATGTTCTGCAGCATTACATCATCCCGCGCGGCCGGGCCCTGCGCCTTTGCCGGCTGCTGGCGGGCCTGTCGAAGGACAGCCTGCGCAAGATCAAGGTCGTGTCCAAGCGCCGCGCCGAAAGCCTGCCTTATGGCGCGGTGGTGCTGGAGCGGCTGCTGGAGCAAAGCGACATCAAGGATGTCGTGATCTCGGCCTATGGCCTGCGCGAGGGCCTGTTGTTCCGGGGGCTCAGCCCGGAGGAACGCGCCAAGGATCCGCTGGTGGAATTCGCCCGCGCAACAAACCTTCGCACGGCGCGGGTGCCGGCCCATGCCGAAGAGATGATCCGATGGACCGCGCCGCTGTTTGAAGGCGAGATCGGCGATCTGGCGCGGATACGCGAGGCATCGGCCTATTTCTCGGATGTGGGCTGGCGGCGTCATCCCGATGACCGCGCCCTGGGCGCCTTCAGCCAGGTTCTGACCGCGCCCTTTTCCGGCGCCAGCCACCGGGCGCGCGCCCTGATCGCGACATCGGTGTTCCACCGCTATTCTGGCGACGAGGATTTTCCGCAAGCCTTCGCCCTGGCGGGCCTCTTGGACAAGGACGATGAAAAGCGCGCGCTGGTGCTGGGCCTGGCCTGGCGCTTTGCCTTCTCGCTGTCGGCTTCGGCCTCCGGCGAACTGGCGCAGTACCGTCTGCGCATGACGTCCTCCAAGATCATTCTCGAAGTGCCGGCCCGCCGCGAAGCCATTGCCGGCGAGCCGGTGCAGAAGCGGCTGGGGGTTCTGGCCGATGCTCTGGGCCGCAAGGGCGAAATACTCGTGGGGTGAGCCGCGGCGCGTAGCGTGAGCAGGTCCGGTGGACCTGCGAAAGCGGCGAACGCCGCGAGTTTGGGCGAGCGGCCGGGAGGGCGGCAGACGCAAAAGCCTTGTGCGCTTCAAACCTAACCCTTGTTGCACTTGCGAATAATAACCGCTTTGGGAACCCACCCTTGCGCCCCGGCCCGGGGAAGGCTTTAAAGGGGGGCAGGGGCTGCGCCCTGGGCGGGAAGCGCAGCCAATTGTTCGATCTTTCAAAGACTTAAGGAGTAGTCTCATGGGTGCGTTCAGCTGGATCCATATCGCCATTCTGGCGGCGGTTGCCTTGGTGCTGTTCGGCGGTCGCGGCAAGATTTCCGACCTGATGGGCGATTTCGGCAAGGGCATCACGTCCTTCAAAAAGGGCCTGGCCGAGAAAGACGATCCCAAGGTGATCAACGCCGACACCAAGGACAAGGACACGACCACGGTCTGATCCGCGGAAAAATTCATTCATTGCGCGATCCGGTTCATTCCCGCGTTTTCACAGGCCTGCGTTTTTTCCGGATCGCGCGGGGGCGTCTTTCATGTTTGAACTGTTCAGCCCGCAACACATTGTCCTCCTGCTGATCGTGGCATTGGTGGTGGTGGGCCCCAAGGATTTGCCCAAGCTGCTGCACATGGTGGGAAAATGGGCGGGCAAGGCGCGCGCCATGGCGAGCGAATTCCGCAAAAGCTTCGATGAAATGGCGCGCCAGACCGAACTGGATGAGCTGCGCAAGGAAATCGAGGAATTGAAGAAGAACAATCCGGTTTCCGACCTTCAGAACACCATGACCGACTTTCAAAACACGGTGAACGATCCCGTCAATGCCGCGATGGAAGGCGCCAGCCAGATGCCGCCTGAAAGTTCAGCGTCCCTGGAAGGCGGTCCCGAGCCGCGCGCCGGGGAGTTTGAAGTGACGGACGCCGCCGCCCCGCCGGCTTCCGCGGCGGAGCTTGAAGTGGCGGATACCTCCGCCGCGCCGGCGGATCGTCCGGCCGCTTCCTGATGGACGTTTCGTGATCGCGCCCAGCCCCGAAGACGAAGCCGCCCTCGACGCCACCAAGGCGCCGCTGATGGAGCATTTGCTGGAGCTGCGCAAGCGGCTGATCTGGGCCGTGATCTCGTTCGGCCTGTGCTTTGCCATCTGCTTCGCCTTCTCGACGCAGATCTTCAACATCCTGACGGCCCCGCTGCATGAGGTGCTGAAAGGCAGGTCCAACGATCACATGATTTACACGGCGCTGACCGAGGTCTTCTTCACCAAGGTGAAGATCGGCATGTTCGGTGGCATCTGCCTGGGCTTTCCCGCCATTGCCGCGCAATTATGGATTTTCGTGGCGCCAGGACTCTACAAGCACGAGAAGAAGGCCTTCTGGCCCTTCCTGGTCGCCACCCCCTTCATGTTCGCGCTGGGCGCCTGCTTCGTCTATTTCATCATGCTGCCTTTTTCGATCATGTTCTTCGCCGGCTACCAGACGGCGACCACCGACGGCGCGATCGGCATCGAGCTGCAAGCCAAGGTCAGCGAATATCTGAGCCTGGTGATGACGCTGATCTTTGCCTTCGGCCTGACCTTCCAGCTTCCGGTGCTGCTGACGCTGCTGGGCAAGGTTGGAATCGTCACCAGCGAGGGCCTGCGCGAGATGCGCCGCTACGCCATTGTCGGCCTGTTCGCGGTGGCCGCGGTGTTCACCCCGCCCGACGCGATTTCCATGCTGGCGCTGGCGGTGCCGCTGGTGCTGCTCTACGAAGTTTCGATCTACTGCGTGATATTGATCGAGCGCACCCGCGCCAAGGAAGATGCTGCGCGCGCCGCTAAGGATCTCACGCCCGCCTAGCGGTCTTTTTGCCCCCTGGCGGCGTCGCTCTTCGCTCATGGGCTGTTAGCCCACATCGCTCCTCGCTCCTGGCCAGCGGCCAAAAATCCTCGCTAGGTGCTTTATTGCTTAGGCCGCCGCGGCGCTGCGGCTGATGCGAATGCGGCTGGCGGGGAAGTTCAGCACAATGCGGGTGCCGCGCCCCGGCATGCTGGAGATGGCGAGCGTGCCGTCATGCAGTTCCAGCATCGCCTTGGCCAGCGGCAGACCCAGCCCGGTGCCGTTATGGGTGGCGGTCATCTTGTTCTCGACCTGTCCGAACGGCGTCATCGCCTGGGTGATTTCGTCTTCCGTCATGCCGATGCCCGAATCCTGCACCGTCACCGCATAGCCGCCGCAATCCAATGCGGCGCCGCTCACCCGCACGCTGCCGCCGATCGGCGTGAACTTGATGGCGTTGCCGAGCAGGTTGATCATGATCTGGCGGATCATGCGGTCCACCGCCACCAGCTGCACATGGTCGGGCGGCAGTTCGCCGATCACATGCACGCCATACTTCTCGCCCAGGTCGGACACCATGGCGAGTGATCCTTCCAGCGAATGGCGCAGGGGAAATTGCTCGGCATTTTCCACCGACATTTTCCCGGCCTCGATCTTCGACAGGTCCAGAATGTCGTTGATGATGCCCAGCAGGTAACGTCCGCTGGAATGGATGTCGGCAGCATAGCCCAGATAGCGCGGATTGTGCACCTGCCCCAGATGCTCGTCTTTCATCACTTCGGAAAAGCCCATGATGGCGTTGAGCGGCGTGCGCAGCTCATGGCTCATATTGGCCAGGAAGGCGGACTTGGCCTTGTTGGCTTCTTTGGCCTGGTCGGCCGTGATGGCGAGGTGGCGGGACATCTCATTCAGCCGTGCCCGGCTCTTCTGGAGCTGGGCGATGACATCGCGCGCATAGAAAATGATCGGGCCCGCGATAATGGCGATGACCAGCGAGAGGTTGACGAGCGTGAGGGACTGGACGGGAAGTCCTTCGAGGCTGCGGACCAGGACATGCAGCGGCAAGGCGGCACAGACGGCCATGGCGGTCAGGGCGGCGGTGGACCCAAAGCGGCCCAGCCGCGACAGTTGGGCATCCAGTGCGCCCAGCGCGGCGCGTACGGAAATATGATGTCCTGCCTTCCGGTTCACCCGGCATCCCCCACGATGTGAGGAAATGTTACGCCCCCTCGGGTTGCGGCGTGGTTTCGCGGCAAGCCGCAATTGTCCGCACCCGGTTAGGGAAGCATTAGGGAAATCGGGCCCGCAAACCGGCCATTCCGGCCGCCTTTGACGGGTGCGGGAGGCCATGGCATGAGCCTGTTGGAGAGCGATTCCCATGCATGACATCAAGGCTATCCGCGACGATTCCAGCGCCTTTGTGAAAGGCCTGAGCCGCCGGGGCATGGCGGATGCCCAGGCCATCGCCGACGCACTTCTGGAAAAAGACAAGGCGCTGCGCGACCTGCTGGTCCGGCTGCAGACCGATCAGGCGCGGCGCAACGAAGCCTCCAAGCTGATTGGCCAGGCCAAGGCGAAAAAGGACGAAGCCCAGGCCGCCAGCCTGATGGCCGAAGTGGCGGGGCTGAAAGAGGCCATCCAGCAGGGCGAGGCCACGCAGCGCGAGATGGAAGAAGCGCTGAAGCAGGCGCTGGCGGTGATCCCGAACATCCCGGCCGATGACGTGCCCGATGGCGCTGATGAAAGCGCCAATGTCCCGGTCGCGGCGCGCAGCTTTGGCAAGCCGCCGGGGATCAACAATCCCAAGCAGCATTTCGAAATCGGCGAGGCGCTGGGCCAGATGGATTTCGAACGCGCCGCCAAGGTGTCGGGCTCGCGCTTCGTCTATCTCAAGGGCGATCTGGCGCGGCTGGAACGGGCGCTGGGCGCCTTCATGCTCGATACCCACACTCAGGCATTCGGCTACACAGAAGTCTCACCGCCGGTGCTGGTGAAAGACGTTTCGATGTTTGGCACGGGACAGTTACCGAAATTTCGCGAGGATTTATTTCAAGCATTTACCTCGCCCTTGTTGAGTGAAATTGGTCAGACAATCGCTTCTGCGATCGATCGAGAGACTGAAATTGAGAAGGCGCAGTTGAGAAGGTTATGGCTTGTGCCGACCGCTGAAGTGCCGCTGACCAACTATGTCGCCGACGAAATTTTGAGTGAAGCCGAGTTGCCGCTGCGTTTCACCGCCTATACGCCCTGTTTCCGCGCCGAGGCCGGTGCGGCAGGCAAGGATACGCGCGGCATGATCCGTCTGCATCAGTTCTCGAAAGTGGAACTGGTTTCCATCACCACGCCCGACCAGTCGAAATCCGAGCATGAGCGGATGACCGATGCGGCGCAGGAAATCCTGAAGAAGCTCGATCTTGCTCATCGCGTCGTCACGCTTTGCACCGGCGACATGGGTTTTGGCGCGACCAAGACTTATGACATCGAAGTCTGGCTGCCGGGGCAGAACGCCTATCGCGAGATTTCCTCTTGTTCCAACTGCGGCGACTTCCAGGCCCGCCGCATGAATACGCGTTTCAAGGGCACCGAAGGCAAGGTGAAGGGCCCGGTGCATACGCTCAACGGCTCCGGCCTGGCGGTGGGCCGCACCCTGGTCGCCATTTTGGAAAATTATCAGCAGCCCGATGGCAGCGTCGCCATTCCGGATGTATTGCAGCCTTACATGGGCAAGAAAGTCATTGAGAAGTTCTGAGGGGGCCTTTCAATAACTGTCATGGCCCGCGAATGCGGGCCATCCAGATGACGCCTGCGTTTCATTTTCAGGTTGGTTGCGGACCCACCTGGATGGCCCACACTCCGGTGTGCCATGACAAATTGGGATCGTTTTTTGAGCGAGTACAAATAACTTATGCGCATCCTTGTCACCAATGACGACGGCATCCATTCCCCGGGCCTTACCGTCGCCGAAAATATCGCCCGCGCCATTTGCGATGACGTCTGGGTGGTGGCGCCCGAGAGCGAACAGTCCGGCGCCTCCCACTCCCTGACCCTCAGCGCCCCCTTGCGCATGCGCCAGATGGACGAACACCATTATGCCGTCAGCGGCACGCCCACTGATTGCGTGATGATGGGTTGCCTGCATCTGCTGAAGGACGAGATGCCGGCGCTGATCATCTCGGGGGTCAATTGGGGTTCCAACATGGCCGATGACGTCACCTATTCGGGCACCATTGCCGGGGCGATGGAAGGCTGCGCCCTGGGCATTCCGTCGATCGCGCTTTCGCAAGCCTATGACGAAGCCTCGCGGCTGGAGATCGACTGGTCGGCGGGCGAGGCCCATGGCGCCGATGTGGTGCGCCGCCTCGTCGAAGCCGGCTGGCCGGCCGGCACGCTGATGAATGTTAACTTTCCCGCCTGTCCCGCCGCCGAGGTCAAGGGCACCATGGTGGTGCCGCAGGGCAAATACGATCTGCAGTCCACCGAGATCGAGGAACGGCATGACGCGCGCCAGCGCGCCTATTACTGGATCGGTCTGCGCCGCCGCCGCGCCACGCCGCCTGAAAATACCGATCTGGGCGCGGTCTATGCCGGAAAGATTGCGGTGACGCCGCTGCATCTCAACCTGACGGAACTGTCGGTGCTGAAGACGCTGCGGGCGCGCCTGGGCGCGTAGGGAAGCGTTAACTTTCGCCCCGGCCCTACCAGCCAATGTGGTTCCCACGCTCGGCGCACCTACAGAACGAGGGCGCGCAGGTTAAATCCTTCTCAACTTTTCGTGGCCATGATCCGTTTTGAGACAGTGCAGAAGGCACAATCCGATGGATCATTTTCGCCCGGAGCATCGCGCCAGCAAAATCGCAGATTTTGCGCCAGTGCGTGCGACCATTAAAAAACTTGTTCTGGTCGCGTTTGCCGCGCTGGCCGCGCCGCTGCTGGCGGGCTGCACCACGACACCGGAAACCTATTTCACTTGGGACGCCAACACCCGCATGGGCAAGCCGCGCGCGGTCGCGGCCAAGAGCAGCAACTCGGCCAAGACCTATGTCTATCAGGACAAGTATGCGACGCCGACGCCGCGCCCCGCGCCCAACTATGTCGCCAAGAACAACACGCCCTATACGCCCGTGACGGCTAAGCCGCTGGCGCCGGTCGGCGGCGCGCCGGCCTTCGCCTGGCCGGTCAGCGGCCGGGTGGTTTCCGATTTCGGTGCCACCGCCAACGGCGGCAAGAATGACGGCATCAATATCGCCACGGCCATGGGCGCGCCGGTTCACGCTTCGGCGTCCGGCACTGTCACCTATGCCGGCGACGAGCTGAAAGGCTATGGCAATCTGGTGCTGATCAAGCATAGCGGTGGCTACACCACCGCCTATGCCCATGCCGAACGGCTGGTGGTCAGCAAAGGCGACTTCGTCGCTCGCGGCCAGGTGATCGGCTATTCCGGCCAGACCGGCGATGTCAGCAGCCCGCAGCTGCACTTCGAAATCCGCTCCAACACGACGCCGGTCAATCCGCGCTCGTATCTGACGACGACGTCGGCGTCGAATTAGGTCCTGTACTCATAAAGGGATTCCGTTGACGGGCGAACAGTGATTCATTCTCTCAGTTCTGGGAGGAT
>JBEGVG010000022.1:0-40123 GCA_041178445.1 Pseudomonadota bacterium
CATGTCCCAGCCCGGCTGGAAGGGGCTGTCCGCGCTGAAGTAGAACGCGTCGTAAAATCGCGCGGTGTCAAGCGCTAATTCCCGTTTCCCAAACAGAGCGGGCTTGACCCGCGCCTGAAAAAGCCGGAAAGCCCCCAAGGACTTTCCGGCTTTTTTCATGCTCGACAAGACTTTCAACCCCGCAGACGTCGAAAAGCGCATCGCCGCCGCCTGGGAGGCGTCCGGCGCTTTTCAGGCCGGCAACCGGCCCGATGCCGAACCCTTTTCCATCGTCATCCCGCCGCCCAATGTCACCGGGCGGCTGCATATCGGCCACGCCCTCAACAACACGCTGCAGGATATCCTGGCGCGCTTCGAGCGCATGCGCGGCAAGGACGTGCTGTGGCAGCCCGGCACCGACCATGCCGGTATCGCCACCCAGCTGATCGTCGAGCGCCAGCTGGCCGAACGGCAGATGAGCCGCATCCAGATGGGGCGCGAGAAATTCCTCGAAGAAGTCTGGAAGTGGAAGGCTGAATCCGGCGGCGCGATTATTGAACAGCTGCACCGGCTGGGCGCGAGTGCCGACTGGAGCCGCGAACGCTTCACCATGGACGAGGGGCTTTCCAAAGCCGTCACCAAGGTGTTCGTCGAGCTGCACAAGCAGGGCCTGATCTACAAGGACAAGCGGCTGGTGAACTGGGACACGCGCCTGCAGACGGCGGTGTCGGACCTGGAAGTCGAGAGCATCGAGATCAAGGGCCATCTCTGGCACATCAAATATCCCATCGAGGACAGCGACCAGTTCATCACCGTCGCCACCACCCGGCCCGAGACCATGCTGGGCGACACAGCCGTGGCCGTCCATCCGGACGATGAACGCTATCGTGCGCTGGTCGGAAAGATGGCGGTGCTGCCGCTGACCGGGCGGCTGATCCCCATCATTGCCGACGACTATTCCGATCCGGAAAAAGGCACCGGCGCGGTCAAGATCACCCCCGGCCATGACTTCAACGACTTTGAAGTCGGCAAGCGACACAAGCTGTCGCTGATCAACCTGATCAACAAGGACGGCACGCTGAACAACGATGTGCCGGCGCCCTATCGCGGCCTGTCGCGCGAAGCCGCGCGCAAGAAGATCGTTGCCGATCTGGAAGCCGCTGGTCTGCTGGACAAGATCGAGCACATCACCCATGCGGTGCCGCATGACGAAAAGACCAAGACCGTGGTGCTGGAGCCGTTCCTGACCGAGCAATGGTACCTGAACGTCGAACCTCTGGCGGCCAAGGCGATCGCCGCGGTGGAAAAGGGCGAGACCAAGTTCGTCCCGGAAAATTGGGGCAACGTCTATTTCAACTGGTTGCGCAACATCCGGCCCTGGTGCATTTCCCGCCAGCTCTGGTGGGGCCATCAGATTCCGGTCTGGTATGACGCGGACGGCAAGATCTATTGCGCCGAAACCGAGGAAGAGGCGGTCAGCCAGGCGGGCGGCAAGGCGCTGACCCGCGATCCCGATGTGCTGGACACCTGGTTCTCATCGGCGCTGTGGCCATTCTCGACCATGGGCTGGCCCGCGGATACGATCGAACTCAAGCGCTTCTATCCCACCAGCGTGCTGGTGACGGGCTTTGACATCATCTTCTTCTGGGTCGCCCGCATGATGATGATGGGCATCCATTTTCTGGGTGAAGTGCCGTTCCGCACCGTGATGATCCACAACCGCGTGCTGGACGAGCAGGGCGCGAAAATGTCCAAGACTAAGGGCAATGTGGTCGATCCCATCACGCTTATTGATGAGTTTGGCGCCGATGCCTTGCGCTTCACCATGGCGCTGGCCGCCGGTCAGAGCCGCGACATGCGCATCGGCCCGACGCGGGTGGAAACCAACCGCAACTTCGCCACCAAGCTGTGGAACACCTCGCGTTTCTGCGAGATGAATGGCTGCGTCACCGTACCGGGCTTTGATCCGGCAGGCGTGAACGAGACCATCAACAAGTGGATCGTGGCCGAAACCGCCCAGGCGGTTGCGGACGTGACGGCCGCCATCGAGGCTCTGCGCTTCAATGAGGCGGCCAGCACGGCCTATCACTTCGTCTATGACATTTTCTGCGACTGGTATGTCGAGATCACCAAGCCGGTGTTCCAGTCGGGCAGCGAGGCCGCCAAGGCCGAGACCCGCGCCACCACCGCCTGGGCACGCGACCAGATCCTCAAGCTGCTGCATCCCTTCATGCCTTTCATCACCGAAGAGCTTTGGGCCCGCACCAGCGAAACTCCGCGCGACACGCTGCTGGTGGTGGCCGAATGGCCGACCATTGCCGCCAAGGCGCAAGACGCCACCGCCGAAATGCATTGGGTGATCGACCTGATAAAGGGCATCCGTTCGGTCCGCGCCGAAATGAACGTGCCGGCCGGCGCCAAGATCACCATGCTGCTGACGGCGGCCGATGCCACCGCGAAAGACCGGCTGGGCCGCAACAAGGACGTGATCCTGACCCTGGCGCGGCTGACCAGGGCCGAGACCTCCGACACCATTCCCAAGGGTTCGGCCCAGTTCGTGCTGGGTGACGCTGTCGTTGCCTTGCCGCTGGGCGATGTCATCGATTTCGCCAAGGAACGGGCACGGCTGGAGAAGGACCTCAAAAAGGCCGAAGACGAAATCGCCCTGTTCGATGCCAAGCTGTCCAACGAGCAGTTCGTCTCCAAGGCTCCGGAAGAGGTGCTGACCGAACAGCGCGAAAAGCGCGCCGAGGCCGCGGCCCTGGCGGTGCGCCTGCGCGAAGAGGTCGCAAGACTATCGGAATAACCCTTCCGGCCTCGCGGTTGCAGCCGAGACACGGGCTACCTAACTCTCTGGCTTAAGTCTGCCGGAGATTTTCATGCCGAGCCTGTTCGATCCCCTGAAAGCGGGTGCGCTGTCGCTGCCCAACCGCATCATCATGGCGCCGCTGACCCGCAGCCGGGCGACGCCGGACGGCCGCGTGCCGACCCAATTGCAGGTAGAATACTACACCCAGCAGGCCGGGGCAGGGCTGATCATCTCTGAAGCCACCAGCGTGACGCCGCGCGGTGTTGGCTATGCCGCCACCCCGGGCATCTGGTCCGATGAACAGACCGAGGGTTGGAAGCGCGTCACCGAGGCCGTGCACAAGGCCGGGGGTCGAATCGTCTTGCAGCTCTGGCATGTGGGGCGCGTGTCCGATCCCATCTTTCTGGATGGCGCGCTGCCCGAAGCGCCCAGCGCGGTGAAGCCCAAGGGGCATGTGTCGCTGGTGCGGCCGGAAAAGGAATATGTCACGCCCCGCGCATTGGAAACGTCAGAAATCCCGAACATCATCGCCGAGTACAGGAAGGGCGCCCAGAATGCCAAGGCCGCCGGCTTCGACGGCGTGCATATCCATGGCGCCAATGGCTATCTGCTGGATCAGTTTCTGCAGGATTCCACCAACCTGCGCACCGACGGGTATGGCGGCAGCCTGGAGAAGCGCGCCCGGCTGATGCTGGAAGTCACCGATGCGGTCAGCGAAGTGTGGGGCGCGGACCGCGTCGGCATGCATCTGGCGCCGCGCATGGACAGCCATGACATGGGCGACAGCAACCGGCTTGGCACCTTCACCTATGTCGCGCGCGAGCTGGGCAAGCGCGGCCTCGGATGGATTGCGGCGCGTGAGGCCCAGATCGGTCCTGACACCAAGCTGGTGGACAGTCAGGGCCGTCCCAAGGTGGTTGCCAACCGCGAAAGCATCGGCCCGGCATTAAAGGAGGCGTTCGGCGGCGTCTATATCGCCAATGAAAGTTTCGATCAGGCAAGCGCTCAGAAAGCGTTGGACGAAGGCTGGGCCGATGCGGTGGCGTTCGGCAAACTCTTCATCGCCAATCCCGACCTGCCAAAGCGATTCGCGAGCGGCGCGGCGCTGAACCCGTGGGATACCGCGACCTTCTATGTGGGCGGCGCCAGAGGTTATACCGATTATCCCGCGCTTTAGCGGCAATCATGCCGCTTGAGCGATGGAACTATGCCCTGGCCTGTACGTTTTAGGTCCTGTGAGGGATCCGGTAACCCCGGAACACAGGAGATTAAAATGAAACGTTTGGCCATGATTACCGCCGCTGCCGCGCTTGTGCTGGGCGTCGGGACCATTTCGGCCTCAGCGGCCTGCAACAATGATGCGTCCACGGAAACCGTGCTGGGTGCCGGTGCCGGCGCCGCGGTTGGCGGCATTGCCTCCAACTCCATCGGCGGCGCGCTGATCGGCGGCGTTGCCGGCGGCTTGATCGGCAATACCATTGGCCACGCCAACAATCGCGAGGATTGCCGCCGCGCCGCCAACAACCGCCGCGCAACCCGCCCCGAGCGCACTCAGAATTACTATCTCGACCGCGAAGGTCGCCGTCACTACTATTATCGCTAAACCTGCCGGCTGAAATTGAACCCCGGGCCCCGCAAAGGCCCGGGGTTTTTTCATGCCTGCCCGGACACTTGCGGGACTTGAACGGGGGCGGGGCCCAAGGCCATAGTCCGCCGCCTTTCGCGCAGGAATCCCATGTCCAAATTCGACAAATCCAAGCTGCCGTCCCGCCATGTCACCGAAGGGCCGGAGCGCGCGCCGCACCGTTCCTATTATTACGCCATGGGCCTCACCGAAGCGGAGATTCACCAGCCCTTCGTCGGCGTCGCCAGCTGCTGGAACGAGGCGGCGCCCTGCAACATCGCCCTGATGCGCCAGGCCCAGTCGACCAAGAAGGGCGTCAAGGCGGCCGGTGGCACGCCGCGCGAGTTCTGCACCATCACCGTCACCGACGGCATCGCCATGGGCCATGAAGGCATGCGCTCCTCGCTGGTGTCGCGCGAAGTGATCGCCGACAGCGTCGAACTGACCATGCGCGGCCATTGCTATGACGCGCTGGTGGGGCTTGCGGGCTGCGACAAGTCCCTGCCGGGCATGATGATGGCGATGCTGCGCCTGAACGTGCCGTCGGTGTTCCTCTATGGCGGCTCGATCATGCCCGGCCGCTTCCACGACAAGGACGTCACGGTCGTGGACGTGTTCGAGGGTGTCGGCAAGCATTCGGCCGGCAAGATGCCGGAAAGCGAATTGGTCGAATTGGAAAAAGTCGCCTGCCCCGGCGCGGGCGCCTGCGGCGGCCAGTTCACCGCCAACACCATGGCCTGCGTTGCCGAAGCCATCGGCCTGGCGCTGCCTTATTCTTCGGGCCCGCCAGCCGAAATCCTGTCGCGCGATGATTTCGCGCTCAAGGCGGGCGAGGCGGTGATGGACCTGCTGGCGAAAAACCTGCGCCCGCGCGACATCTGCACCCGCAAGGCATTCGAGAATGCCGCCATGGTGGTGGCCGCCACCGGCGGTTCGACCAATGCGGCGCTGCACCTGCCCGCCATGGCCAATGAGGCGGGCATCAAGTTCGACCTGTTCGACGTGGCGGAGATTTTCAAGAAGACGCCCTATATCGCCTCGCTCAAGCCGGGCGGAAAATATGTCGCCAAGGACATGTGGGAAGCGGGCGGCGTGCCGATGCTGATGCGCATCCTCTTGGATGCGGGCCTGTTGCACGGCGACTGCATCACCGTCACCGGCAAGACGATCGCGGAAAATCTCAAGGATGTGAAATTCAATCCCGACCAGCAGGTGATGGTCGAGGTCAAGAACGCGCTGGCCCCGACCGGCGGCGTGGTGGGCCTGCGCGGTTCGCTGGCCCCCGAAGGCGCCATCGTCAAGATCGCCGGTCTCAAGCACATCAAGCATCGCGGTCCGGCCCGCGTGTTCGACTGCGAGGAAGACTGCTTCGCGGCCGTCGAGCGGCGCGACTACAAGGAAGGCGATGTGCTGGTGATCCGCTGGGAAGGTCCCAAGGGTGGCCCGGGCATGCGCGAAATGCTGTCGACGACGGCGGCGCTGTACGGGCAGGGGGTGGAGAATATCGCCCTCGTCACCGACGGGCGGTTCTCGGGCGCGACGCGCGGGCTGTGTGTGGGCCATGTCGGCCCCGAAGCCGCCGATGCCGGTCCGATCGGTTTGATCAGGGATGGCGACATCATCGTGATCGATGCCGAAAAGGGCACGATGGATGTCGAACTGTCGGACGCCGAACTGGCGGAGCGCAAGAAATCGTTCAAGCCCAAGCCGCCGGGTTTCAAGACCGGCGCACTGGCGCGCTATGCCAAGAATGTCGGACCGGCCCGTGATGGTGCGCTGACCACGCCGGGCGCCGATCAGGAAGTGCGCTGCTACGCCGACATTTAGCCAGCACGCGTTAACCAACCGGGCCGTGCGGAGGTTTGAAATTCGCAGGGAAGCCGGCCCGCCGGGTTGCGGGAACCGGCTCATACGGTAAATTGCGCTCCGGGTTTCTGATTGGCGGCTATTGGTATGCGTAAAATTGTGTTGGCGACGGGTGTGCTGCTGGGCTTGTCGGCCTCAGGGGCGGCGCCGGTTGTAGCCGACAGCGCCAAGCCCGACATGTCCGCAAAGCCCCAGCAGCTGGCGCTGCTCCAGGAACGCTCTATCTTCCATTCCGGCCTGCGCGACACCCATACCGTGACGCTCACCTTCGATGACGGTCCCAATCTGCATACCGGCGAAGTCCTGGACGCGCTGAAGCAGATGAACATCCGGGCGACCTTTTTCATCGTCGGACGGCAGGCCCATCGCCATCCCGAAATGCTGGCGCGTATTGCGCGCGAGGGCCACCTGCTGGCCAGCCACAGCGCCAACCATGCCATGCTGAGCACGCGTTACGCCGCCGATTCCGATCTGCTGATCAACGAGATTCGCGATGTGCATGACCAGATCGCCCCCCTGATGGGACCGAACGAAAAGCTCTATTTCCGTGCGCCCTATGGCTATTGGAAGTCCGCCCATGCGCGCACGCTCAATGCCGACCGCGAGCTCTGAAACACTATGTCGGCCCGATCTACTGGGACGTGGGCGGGGAGGTCGCCATGTCCCGTGACGGATATGTGATGGCGGCGGCGGACTGGGAATGCTGGCGGATCAAATGGTCGGCCAAGACCTGCGCCAAGGGCTATTTGCGGGAAATCCGCCGCAAAAATGGGGGGGCGTGCTGATGCACGCCATCCAGGTCAATTCCGCCGCTTTGGTGCGCGAAGTGGTCCCCGCCCTGATCGAGGAGGGGTACCGCTTCGTCCGACTGGATCAGGTGCCCCAATATCGCCAATATGAGACGCCACAAGACCGGCCAAGCGCCGTCGCCGATGCACAGGGTAAGGCCCCGGTTCGCCTCAGCGCCGTCCGCACTGATAAATTGCCAGTTGGCGACTTGAAGTAAGCGCTTTCCCGTCCTGGGTTGGCGCAAATCCTGGGAGGACTGCATGACATTCCGCACGATAATGGCGACCGGCGCTGCGCTGGCGCTGCTGAGCCTGATGCCGGCGGTTGCCGCCGACAGTGTTCTGACCGCCAAGATCGCCGGAGCCCAGCGCTCCGCCGACAACAAGGCGCGCGACGCTCACCGCCATCCCGCCGAGACTCTGGACTTTTGGGGCGTGAAGCCCGGCCAGACCATCATCGAAGTCTCGCCCGGCGGCGGCTACTGGAGCGAAATCCTCGCCCCTTATGCCAAGGACACCAAGGGCCATTACATCGCCGCCACCGGCCGCCCGGACCAGAATCTGCCGGCCAAGTTTGAAGATGCCAATGCCTATGGCCCGATCCACTACTCACTGTTCAACAAGGGGCCCGCAGAACTGGGCGCGCCGGGCAGCGCCGACGTCGTGATCACCGCCCGCAACATCCACAACTGGATGTGGACCCCGGGCATGGCCGACTCGGTGATGGCCAATTTCTACGCCGTGCTGAAGCCGGGCGGCATCCTGGCGGTGGAAGAACACCGTTCCGATCCCAAGCCGATGGTGAACGATGCCCGCAATGGCTATGTCTCCACCCAGCATGTGATCGATCTGGCGACCAAGGCGGGCTTCAGGCTGGAAGCCCGTTCGGAAATCAACGCCAATGCCAAGGACACCAAGGATCATCCCTTTGGCGTCTGGACCCTGCCGCCGGTGCGCCGCAGCGCCGAACAGGGCAAGCCGGCCGACCCCAGCTTCGACCGCACCAAGTATGATGCGATCGGCGAAAGCGACCGGATGACCCTGCGTTTCCGCAAGCCGTAAAGTAAGGGAGGCGGACGCCCGCAAACCGGGCGTCCGCTGTTTTCCGCCCGCCCCCATCTGGCCTTATGACCGGCTGTCGGTCATAGTTGGCAAAAGAATCTGACGGGGATGGGGATGAGAAGGGTCGCCGCGCTGCTGGCCAGCGCGCTGCTGCTGCCACTATGTGCCGGCGCCGCGGAGCTTCTTAATTCCGAGGAATGGCCCGCTTATGGCCATGACTATGGCGAGAGCCGCTATTCGCCGCTCAGCCAGATCACCCCGGCCAACGTCCATCAACTAAAGCCTGTCTGGACCTATCACATGCGCCCGCCGGACCGCGTGGCGCGCGGCTTTGCGGCGTCGCAGAACACGCCCTTGGTGGTGAAGGGCATGATGTATGTCTCCACCCCCTATGGACGGGTGGTGGCGCTGGATGCGGAAACCGGCAAGCAGCTTTGGGCCTATCAGGTGCCGGGCGGCGACAATCCGGCAACGCGGGGTGCCGCCTATTGGCCTGGCCCGCGGCCACAGATCGTGTTCGGGACCACGCGCGGCTTGCTGATCGCGCTCTATGCCGACAATGGAGAGCCGGTGAAGGGCTTCGGACAGAACGGTGTCGTCAATCTGAAAACGCCTGAGGTGATGCAGGGCTTTCCCAATGCCTTCCTGGGCGTCACCGCCGCCCCGACCATCTACAAAAATCTCATCATCACTGGCTCGCGCACCCAGGAAGCGCCGCAAAAGGGCGCATCGGGCCGGGTGCGGGCCTTCGATGTCCGTACCGGCAAGGAAGTCTGGCACTTCAACGGCGTGCCCCAGCCGGGCGACAAGTTTCACGAGACCTGGGATGAGGGCAGCGCGCACCAGCGCTCCGGCGTCAATGTCTGGACCAGCGTGATTTTGGATGCCAAGCGCGGCATCGCCTATCTGCCCTTCAGCGCCCCGACCTTCGACCAGTCCGGCAACGACCGCAAAGGACCGTCACTGTTTTCCAATTCGCTGGTGGCGGTGAATGCGGCGACGGGAAAGTACCTCTGGCACTTCCAGGCATTGCGGCACGATATCTGGGATTATGATCTGCCGCTGACCACGCTGGTGGATGTGAAAAAGGACGGCCGCACCATTCCCGCAGTGGCGGTGATGAGCAAGGCCAGCCTGCTGTTCCTGCTGGACCGCGTCACCGGCAAGCCTATCCATGCGGTGCACGACATTGCCGTGCCCACCGAAACCGATATGGAGGGCGAGGCGGTGTCGCCCACCCAGCCGGCATCGGTGACGCCGCCACTGGGGCGCACCTCGTTCGAGATGTCGGAGCTGGCCAATCTGACGCCGCAGCAGCGCGCGGGCTGCGAAAAGTTGATCCAGGACCAGAAGGTGGTGGCGGCGAAATATTTTCAGCCACCGCGGGTGGACAGCGCCGTGGCGCGCTTCCCCGGCAACTGGGGCGGCATCGACTGGAGCCATGCCGCTTTCGATCCGAAAAACAGCCTCTACATCGTCAATGCCAGCGAAATGGGCTCGCAGCAGATGATGATCCGCAAGTCTGATGGCACTTACGACATGCGCTATGGATACCAGTGGTTCTGGGACAAGGACTCCCGGATGCCCTGCCAGAATCCGCCCTGGGGCAATCTCTACGGCATCGATGTGAACAGCGGCGCCATCGTCTGGCAAAGCGTACTGGGCGTGACCGATGGCTTGGCCGATCCCAAGACAGGTCGCCCCAATGTCGGCGGTCCCATTGCCACTGGCGGCGGGCTGATTTTCATCGGCAGCACCGACGACAAGCGCCTGCGCGCCTTTGAAACCAGGACGGGCAAGGAGCTTTGGACCTTCAAGCTTCCCGCTTCGCTCTACGGCACGCCGCTGACCTATCGCGGCAAGAGCGGCAGGCAGTATGTCGCGGCCGTCACCACCGGTGGATTCTGGGGGGAAGTGGCGGGAGCTGACGAAGTGACCGCTTTTGCATTGCCATGAACGGCCTGGGTTTCATTTGCGCGGTTGTGGCCGCGATTCTGTTCGGCGTGGGCGGCACCTTCGCCCAGTTCCTGTTCGAGAACCGTGACATCAACCTGCAATGGCTGGTGAGCATTCGCCTGCTTGGAGGCGGCACGATCCTGCTTATGTTTGCGGCGGCGCGTGACGGCCACGGCGTGCTGGCGCCATTCCGCAACAAGTCCGATACCATTCAGCTGCTGCTGTTCGGCGTGCTGGGCATGCTGTCGGTGCAGTACACCTATTTTGCCGCCATCAAGGAATCCAACACCGCTACCGCGACGGTGATGCAGTATACCGCTCCGGCGATGATCGCCGCCTGGATGGCCATGCGCGCCAGGCGCTGGCCGTCGGGCAAGGAATATGCCGCCATCGCCCTGGCCATGACCGGCACCTTCTTTCTGGTCACGCACGGCAACTTCAGCGCCCTGTCCATTTCGGGCATCGCGCTGTTCTGGGGCATTGCCAGCGCGGTCGCGGCGGCCTTCAACTCGATCCAGCCGGCGGGTCTGCTGCACAAATATAGCGCCGCCTATGTCACCGGCTGGGGCATGCTGATCGGTGGTGTCGCGCTGAGCTTTGTGCACCAGCCCTGGAATGTGACGGGACAGTTCGACGCCATCACCTATCTGTTCATTGCATTTATCCTGCTGTTCGGATCGCTGGCAGCCTTTTATCTTTATCTGACGGCGATCCGGTTGATCGGACCGCAATATACCAGCCTCTTGAGCTGCGCCGAGCCGCTGTCGGCGGCGGTGCTGGCGGTGATGTGGCTGGGGGTCTCGTTCGGGGCGATGGACTGGCTGGGCACCTTGCTGATCCTGACCACGATCGTGCTGCTGGCCAAGAAGCAGACCCTCGCCACGCAGTCGGAAAAGGTCACTTAGCCCTTAGTTCTTCCAGGCCTTGTGCGAAGGAAACCTGCGGCGACCAGCCCAGCACGGAGCGGATCTTGGAAATATCCGCCAGCGTGGCGGCGGAGTCTCCCTTGCGGCCTTCGGTGTGGACCTGATCGGGCGAGATCATGTCCGCAAGTTCCTGGACCGAGATATTGGCGCCGCTGCCGACATTGAACACTTCGCCATGCACATCGCTTTTCAGGGCGGCGAGGTTGGCGGAGACAATATCGCGCACATGGACGAAGTCGCGGCGCTGGGCGCCGTCGCCGTGAATCTCCAGAGTTTTGCCTTCGGCGGCGCGGCGCAGGAAGATTCCCAGCACCAGGGCGTAGGCGCCGGTTTCGGGCTGGCGCGGGCCATAGACGTTGAAATAGCGAAAAACGATGCAGGGCAGGTCGAAGCCTTTGTCGAACAGCAGGCAATATTGCTCGCCCACCCGCTTGGTCAGGCCGTAGATGTTGAGAAAGTCTGGCGGATCGCTTTCGCGGTGCGGCGGGGTGCGGCTGCCGTAATAGGTCGAGGACCCGCTATAGACAAACTTTTTGACCCCCGCGTCCCGCGCGGCCAGCAGCATGTTCTGGGTGCCGGCGATGTTGGACTGGGTGCAAAGGTCCAGATGCTCCTGCGATGGCCCGGAACGCGACATGGCGGCGCAATGCAGCACCGCATCCATGCCTGTGGTTGCCCGGTGACAGGCATTGATGTCGCGGATATCACCCTCAATGAACTCGGCCACCTGCGGCACCCATTCGCGCTTGCCATAGATCAGGCTGTCCAGCACCCGCACGGAAAAGCCTGCCGCCAGCAGGCCTTCGCAAAGATGGCTGCCGATAAAGCCGGCGCCGCCGGTGACCAGGACATTCTTCATGTCAGGGGTTCTTATAGAGCTTGCGGAAAAAATCCAGATCGTCCGGCGTGTTGATGCCGCGCGCCTCGGTGGCGTCCGCCACCTCCAGCGGCTGGATGCGCCAGCCCTGCGCGCTGAGGAATGGCAGGAAAGGCAGGAAGTTGATCTCACCGGTCTGAGTGCCGCGCGGCGCGGTTTCCAGATAGGCCTGCCAGGCGGCTAGCAGGCCGTCGGTCCCCAGCAAAAAAGTGCCGACATCGGAAAAGCCGTTTGGCATGGTGGCATCGCCTTCGCGGCTTTGCAGCACCTGAGTCAGGCGCTCATTCTCAAAGACATATTCCACATAAGGCGTCGCCATGCGGGTAACCGGTAGCACCGCCCGGTGGCGCGGATTGTTCAACGCCTGGATGGCGCGGCTCAGAGTGTCGCCGGAGACGAAAACCTGATCGCCCCACACCACCAGGATGGCGTCATAGTTTGACCAGACTGGAGCGCCGCGAAAGATGGCGTCGCCCATGCCTATGGGCACGGGCTGGACGCTGTGGGAAACCTGCGCGGGATGATCGGGAAACACCGCTTCGCCCTCGGGCGACAGAACCAGGTGAATGTGATCCACCAGCGGGGCCAGTTTGCGGTGAAGTATGGACCATACGGTTTGGGTGGCCGTCAGCGGCATCAGTATCTTGGGCAGATCACTTCCCAGCCGCGTGCCGCGCCCCGCTGCCGGAATGACGGCGCATATTCTCATGCCAGCGCTCCGGCAAAGGCCGCGAAGTCGGAAAAATATAGATCGCTGAGCGAACGAACGGTTGTGTCATGCACGCCGATGACTTTCAGCCCGGCCGCACGCGCCGACGCAATACCGATCGGCGCATCCTCAACCGCGACCGACTTGGCGGCGTTGGCTTTGAGCTTTTCGAGTGCCGTCAGATAGGGCGCGGGTGCTGGCTTGGGGGCAGTTACATCATCCGCTGTCACCAGTACGTCGACATGCTGCGCCAGGCCTGTGACCTTCAGCGTTCTGGAAGCGGAAGCGCGGCTTGCCGAGGTGACCACGCCGATCGCAGCACCGCGCGCCCTCAGCATCGCAAGCAGGTTGACGGCGCCCGACATCTCACGCACGGCACCGGATTCCACGGCTTCGCGATAGTGCCTTTGCTTGAGCAGGGTGCAGTGCAGGCTCTGGCTTTCGTCCAGCCCCAGGCTGCGGAAGGCAGCAAGGGTGATCAGGCCAGCGATGGTGCGATAGTCGAAATCCGCCAGCAGGTCCGGATGCTCCCGCCCCAGAATGTCGCGATAGGCGCTCTCGTGGACCGGGCTGGAATCCACCAGCGTTCCATCAAGATCGAACAGGTAGCAGGTGATATCCAGCATGGTCAGAACAGGCTTGCCAGGTTGCGCAAGCCGCGCCGTATCCGCCAATAGGGGTCGGTGAAGCCCGAATAGGTGCGATAGATTACCGGCAGCTCGGCCACTTCCACGCCGTGGCGGATCAGCTGGCGCACAATGGCCAGCGGCGCGGATTGGCCATGCGCAAGATCGGGCAAATGCGCCAGACGCTGGCGCTGGAAAACCCTGAGGCCCGTCAGCGGATCGGAAAAAATCACGCCGGTGCGCAGGTAGAAGATGAAGCTGAGAAAAAAGGCCGCGACTTTGCCCAGCCAGTACAGCACGCGGTGCTCGCCATAGGCGGACCTGATGGAGGTGATGAACTGGCGCCGGCTCTGGGTGCGCGAACCGAACACCCCGCCCAGCGATTGCTGCTGCTCCAGAAGACGGATAATCGCCTGGACGTCGCGAAAGCGGTAGGCGCCATCGCCTGTCATCAGCACCAGATAGTCGCTACTGCCTTGCCGCAGCCAGTCGCGCAGATAGCCGATTTCGGGAAACAGGCCCTCCAGCTGTGCGGTGGATATGCCGTCGCCGCCGCAAGGGGCCACGCGGTTGAGCACCAGGTTGGCGCCCATCCAATTCATTTCCAGGAATTCCTCGACCAGCTCATCGCTGGCGACGGAGCGATTGTGGATGTCAGCGAAAATTTCGATGGATGTCGTATCGCTGCCGCTTCCGGCGCGCGCCGATAATATGCTTTCGACAATGGCGGTGCCGTTGTGCAAACCCGGCCGCGCCGGCGTTGTGAAAGTCCCGCGCAACACCTGCGCGCCGCGATAGGTGGCACCCTCAAGACCGCCAAGCGGCAGGTCGGTACTCTCGTCCAGCAGCACATGGCTGATGGCGGCGCCGTGATCCAGCGCCAGGTCCATGATGGCGCTGGCGGTCAGGCCTTGAATGTCATTGTCCGTTCCCAGGTTCATCACCATCGCCTTGACCGGCGCGGGCGCCGCCGTCAGCGCCTGGCGCGCGATGCGGTAGCTGGGAAGCAATGAGGAATGCTGGGTGCCCGGCCCGTAGAGAATGACATCCGCGCCTGCGATGGCCTGTGCGGCGGCGGGCGAAAGCGGCGGGACCGCATCACGTTCCGTCAGGTATGCCTGTTTGCCGGCGAGGTCGCGCCCGCCAAGCACCTGCGTCTCCGCTTCGGTCAAACGTTGTTCCAGCAGATACAGGTTGGTGATCGGCACCGGCGATTGCGGGCCGACAATTTCCGCTTCGCAGGATAGGTATGTGCCATCTTGCTTCAGCCCCACCAGTACGCGGTTTTGTTCACTGCTGACATTGAGCAGCCGCGCCCGGCTGCCGACCAGATCGCCCACCGCCGCCGCGGCGGCATTGAAATCCCTGCCGCATTGCAGATAGGCCCCGGCGAAAACCAGATTGCCCAGCGAACAGTCGCGATAGTCGAAACTCGCATCTGCGCTCGCGGCATGATCGAAGAAGCGTCCCAGCAGCGCCCGCAACCGGGTGGAAAGCGGCGCGGGCAATTGGGCGAACCAGCCCTTCAGGGGTTCTTCCAGCAGGGTCGCCTCATTGTCTCGTGCGAAGCGGGCGAGGCTTTCAATCTCGCGGGCGCCCGAGGCGGCGGGCAGGCGATATTCCATCAGGTTGCGCAGCGCATACTGGGCATTGGAATAATTGCCCAGCAGATAGGACAGGTTCTTGCGGAAGTCCGACGGTCCCAGCATGCCCGGAATGAAGTTGCGCAGCGCCCCGGTGGACAGTCCGTCGTCATAGGCGTTGACCAGCAGGGTGAGCTCGATGTCGGTCTGACGCAGCAGGGCGCGGATGATGGTGGCGCTGCCCCGTCCGCCGCAGAACAGAACGATTTTGGTCGTCCCCGGCGCGCTCATGGCTGGGGCCGGGAAATGATGCCAAGCCCCAGCAGCAATTGCCGCAGGGCGATGTAGCTGACGAACAGCAACCGGTGCATGGCGCCGCGCACCAGCTTCATGCTGGACGTGCCGGTGGCACGGGGGCGGTGCTCGATTGCAACCTCCGCCAGCGAAACGCCGCGCTCCAGCAGCCGCGAGGTCACTTCGGTGGAATAGTTCATGCCCTTGGCTTCCAGCCCAAGGCCGCGCAGGGTCGGACCCCAGACCAGCTTGAAGGCGGAATTGAAGTCCCGCACCCGGCTGCCATGCACCAGATTGCAGACCAGACCGCTGGCCCAGCTGCCGAACTGGGCGAAGGGTACATCCTTCTTTTGGCGGGTGCCGATGGCGGCGCGTCCACCGCTGCGCCGCACGGCTTCGACCATATCCGGCAAGTTCTGGATGGGAAATTGGCCGTCGGAATCGATCAGCAGCACCCAGTCGCCGCTGGTGGCGGCAATCGCGGCATTCAGCGCGGCTGCGGCGCCCTGGTTTTGCGCGAAGTGCAGCGGCCGCAATTGCGGGAACTGCTGGGCCAGACGATCCAGGATTTCCCCGGTCGCGTCTGTGCTGCCGTCGTTGCAGATCATGATTTCAAAACTGGCGACATCGGCGCGGCCAGACAGGAAGCCATGCCACTCGGCGACCACCGCCTCGACGCCAGCCGCCTCATTATAGGCGGGCGCGGCCACCGAAAGCCGGATGGGCGAAGACAAGGTCTGGGCCGGATCGCTCATGCGCGCGCCAGCAAATCGCTAAAGGCGGCTTCCAGGTTGCGGGTGAACCGGGTGGTATCGAAAAGCGGGGCCGTGACGCGGCTCTGCGCCAGCTTGTTTTTCACGTCCGCCAGCGCCGCCGGATCGGTCGCCAGTTGCAGCGCCAGCGCCTCATAGCTAGCCAGATCGGCGGCAACCAGCTCCGGAACACCAGCTGCGTTCAGGATGCTGGCGGCTACGCGTGCCGGAAAGGATTTTCCCGGCGTGGTAACGACAGGCAGCCCGGCCCACAGCGCGTCGCTGGCCGTGGTGTGGGCATTGTAGGGCAGGGTGTCGAGAAACAGATCGGCCAGTTGCTGGCGCGCCAGATGCAGCTCCGGCGTGGTGCGGCCTGCGAAGATCAGCCGCTCCGGATCGATGCCCCGCGCATCTGCCTCGCGCCGCAGATTGGCGCGGATGGTGTCATTGCCCTGCAACAGCCACAGCACGCTGCCGTCTACCTTGCCCAGCAGCCGCATCCAGATGTCGAACAGAGGCGCGGTGATCTTCCAGTTGTGATTGAAGCAGCAGAAGACAAAACCGGTTTCCGGCAAGCCTGCTTCGGCACGTGAAGGCGGTGGCAGGGCTTCGTTTTTGGTGTCGGTCACCCACAGCGTGTCGGGCAGGGCCGCGATCTTCTCACTGAAAAACGTGTCCTGATCGGCTGGCACCACCATGCGGTCGGCGATGATCGCGTCGATGAAGTCGGAGCCGGACGTGCCGGGATAGCCCATATACTTGACCTGCACCGGCGCGGCGCGATGCGCCAGCACCCAGGGCCGTGCGCCGCTGGTGTGGCCGCCCAAGTCCACCGCGATGTCGATCTCCCACTGCTTCAGCAGGGTGGCGACTTCGCGGTCGGTCTGCAGCCGCGCGTCGTGAAAGCGATCGAACGCAGAGATCAGCCGCTGGCGCATGGCGCTGCCGTCTTCCGGCCCGAACGAGACAGCGGTGATCTCGAAGCGATCGCGATCATGCTTTTCAAACATCTCCACCGTTAGGGCGGCGGTGACATGCTGGTGGAAATCGGCGGACAGATAGGCGACGCGGATTTTGTCGTGATTGTATTTCTGCCCCTTCAACAGCGGCGGCTGGGGACCGGGGCCGGTCTGGCGCACATAGTTGCGCGAACAGCGCAGCTGCAATTCATTGTCGTCCCAATAGCCCATCAGCACAAAAGGCTGGATCACCGATTTGCCCGCCAGCACATCGGCCTTCAGCACATCGGCCAGCCGGGCGGTGCGCGCCCAGTCGCCGACCGTCATGGCGGCGTTTGCCAGCCCGCTAAGCGCATTGGGATGATCGGGATCGGCCGCCAGCGCCTGCTTGTAATTCTCGAGCGCCTCCTGTGGCTTTCCCGTCTCCAGCAGCGCATTGCCGCGATTGTACAGCGCATCGGCGAAGCCTGGGCGGACGGCCAGCGCGGCATCGCAATCCGCCAGCGACTCGGCGAAGCGTTTCAGGCTCCACAATGCGACGGCGCGATTGTTAAGCGCCTCCACATAATCTGGCCTCAGGCCCAGCGCCTGTCCGTAACTGGCCAGTGCTTCGCCCATACGCCGCAGTTCGAACAGGATGACGCCGCGATTGTTGTGGGCTTCGGCAAAACCGGGATGCAGCGCCAGGGCGCGTTCGACGCTCGCCAGCGCCTCGACCAGCCGCTTCATGTCTTTCAATGTGAGGGCGCGGTTGTTCCAGACATCGGGAAAGTCCCGCGCAACCGCCAGCGCCCGGTCATAACTGGCCAGGGCTTGGTCATAGCGTCCGAGGTCGGACAGGATTACGCCACGGCTGCTCAGCGCTTCGGCATGACCCGGATTGAGTGCCAGTGCCTTGTCGGTGGCCTCCAAAGCCTCCTCCAGACGACCCAGATCGCGCAGCACCTGGCCGCGCTTGGCGATTGCCGCGACATAATCGGGCTTGACCGCCAGGGCGCGCTCATAGCTGGCCAGCGCCTCGGCGAAACGGCCCTGCGTCTTCAGAACATTGCCGTAGTTGGACAGCATCTCCGGCGCGTCGGGCAGAAGCTTGAGCGCCTGGCCGATCAGCTCCAGCGCCTCGCTGTTGCGGCCCTGTTGCGCCCGCACCACGCCCAGCAGATGGGGGGCTGCCGCCTCGCGCGGGGCCGCCGCCATCAGCTGCAGATACAGCCGCTCGGCATCCGCCAGATTGCCGGTCTGATGGAAGGCGATGGCCTGGTTGAGAACAGACTGCGGGTTCATGGCTCGTTCTAGATCAAGCCACCGGAACACGGCAACAGCCGTCGCCCGGCAGGGATAACGGCTATCCAGCGGATATCATTTGCAATCTCGCAACAGCGAAGGAGCGCGTGGGAGTTGGCAAGGCCAAGGGGCTGTGGTCTGCTTGCCGCCAAGGGGATTGGGCTGCAAATGTGGAAAGCATTGGCTCTTGCCGCCGCCGTACTGACGGCCGCCGCCGCGCTGGAATTCTTTCCGGTGCGCGCCGCACCCGAAGCGCTGCCCGCTGCGCCTCTTCCGACGCAAGCGGCGATCGAGAGTTTCGCGGCGATCTGCCTAAGCGAGGAGGTGGTGGACAGCCGCCGCGATCCGGCCTGGGTGTCCCAAAGCTTTCTCGGTGACAATTGCCGGGCGCCGCGACCGCCCAAGGTCATCGACGGCGCCAAGGTCAGCCGTGAGGAGATCGTGGCAGGCATGGAGGCGGCGAAAAGCTATGCCGCCGCGGCCGACGCTTTTCAAAAATGCGTCGGCGATTTTGTCGCCGCGCGCAAAGCGGTCAAGCCGCTGACCCCGTCGCAGGCCATCATCCAGAATTATCGCATAACGGTCAGCCAGAAGACCAAGGAAATGGTGGAGGCCCAGACACGCGTGGCGATCGTGGCCTTCAACAGATACGGCAGTGAATGTCCGATGTAACGGGCAGATGTGAGGGTGAAGGGCCGCCCGCAAAATGGTCCATAAGGGGAGGGGTTGATGAAGACATTTTCGCGGAAGTTGTTGCTGGGTGCCGGATTGCTGGCGGCTGGTCTTGGTTCGGTTGCCCTGCATCACGGCGGCATCGGACAGGCAAGGGCGCAAGCCGCCGGCGACGTCATGGTGCCATGGTTCGAGGCCGATCCTTATTGGCCCAAACCGCTGCCCAATCGCTGGATCCTGGCCATGACCATCGGCCTGGATGTGGACAAGCAGGACAATGTCTGGGTCTTCCATCGGCCCCAGACACTGGAACAGAAGGAATCCTATTTTACCCGCAAGGAGGCCGATTGCTGCACGGCGGCACCCGATGTGCTGCAGTTCAGCCCCGCCGGCAACTTAATCCGTTCCTGGGGGCGCGCCGAGAACAGGGGCAAGGGCCGCGACTGGCCCAGTTCCAATCACGGCCTCACGGTCGGGCCGGATGGAAACATCTGGCTGGGCGGCAATGGCGCCTACCAGCCGCGTCCCGCGCCGGGCAGCGCGGAGCAGTTTGCGCTAGCCCCAACCGCGCCGCCGCCGCTCTATTCCGGCGCCGGGGTCGGCAAGTATCACGACAGCTTCATTGTGAAGTTCACGCCTGACGGGAAATATCTGGGCCAGATCGGCAAGGCCAATGCCAGCAAGGGCAGCCTGGATACGCAGAATGTGCGCGGCGTCGCGCAGATCCGCTTCAAGGACAACGAAATGTTCCTGGCCGACGGCTATGGCAACAAGCGCGTTTCGGTGTGGGATGCTACCACGCTGAAGTTCAAGCGGATGTGGGGCGCCTATGGCAAGAAACCCGACGACACGCCCATCCCCCATTACGACGTGAACTCGCCGCAGTTCGGCAATCCGATGCATTGCGCCCAGCCGTCCAATGACGGGCTGCTCTATGCCTGCGACCGCACCAACAACCGCATCCAGGTGTTCAAGCTGGACGGCACCTATCTGCGCCAGCATGCGGTCAAGCCCCAGACGCGCGGTGACGGTGCGCCCTGGGAGATCGCCTTCAGCCGCGATCCGGAGCAGAAGTTCATGTATGTCTCGGACGGCGCCAATGCGGTGGTGCATGTCTATGACCGCAAGACCATGAAGGAACTATACTGGTTCGGTGGCGGCGGCCGTCAGCCCGGCCAGTTCTATGCCGTGCACAGCATCGTCACCAATTCCAAGGGCGACATCTTCACCACCGAGACCTATCGCGGTCAGCGGGTGCAGAAGTTCACCTATAAGGGGCTGATCAAGCTCAGCGAGCTGGTCAAGAAGGGCGTGGTCGGCGGTAGCCGCATCAACCCCTAAAATAGGGACGGAGGGGCCCCTGGCCCCTCCGGTTTGCCCGCCGGCGGGCTTTGCGGAGGCGAAAGTGGAGGCTAGACTTGCCCCCGCAGCGCCTGAAAGGACATGCCGTGGCCAAGAAACTGACCAAAGCGCCCTCAAAAAAGGCGCCTGCAAAGCAGCCTGAGGTTTCTGCCAAGGCCCCAGCACCCGCCAAACAGGCCGCTTCCGTGCCGGAACCCGCGAAGGTCCCCGCGAAAGCCAAGACGCCCATGTTGCCGCCGCGTCCTGTCCCGGCACACCAGCAGTTCCTTGGCAAAGGCGGCATGAAGCCGCAGCATATGAACAAGGCGCGTATCATCCGGCACCAGGGACGCTGATTTCGGGTCAGGTCTATGGAAATCCGGGTGCTTAGCTGCTACGCAACCGGCGGAAATTCTCCCTGTTTCGAGTAGATGATTCCCCTGCCAGACCTGACGCGCGCTCTCCTTCGCTATCGTGAACCCGACCTGTGGCGCGCTATTTTCGAGGTCTGTGTCACCGTCACGCCCTTGGCGATCCTGTGGCTGCTGATGTGGCTGTCGCTGGATGTGGGCTACTGGCTGACACTGCTGCTGGCCATACCCACCGCCGGCTTCGTGGTGCGGCTGTTCATCATCCAGCATGATTGCGGCCATGGCGCTTTTTTCCAGCAGCGCGCCGCGAACACCTGGCTGGGGCGCGTGCTGGGTGTGCTGACCCTGACACCGTACGAATACTGGAAACGCAATCACGCCATCCATCACGCCACGTCGAACAATCTCGACCGCCGCGGCATCGGTGACATCGATACCTTGACGGTGGAGGAGTATCGCGAACGCCCCCTCTGGAGCCGCTTTCTCTATCGCTGCTATCGCAGCGCGCCGGTCATGTTCGTGATCGGTCCGGCCTATATGTTTTTCCTGCAGCACCGGCTGCCGTTTCACCAGATGCGCGACGGCTGGGGCCCATGGATCAGCACCATGGCGACCAATGCGGCGATCGCCCTAGCGGCGGCGGGCATGATCTGGCTGGTGGGCGTCGGCCCGTTCCTGATGGTGCATCTGCCGGTCATGCTTCTGGCCGCCTCGATGGGCGTGTGGCTCTTCTATGTCCAGCATCAGTTCGAAGATGTAATGTGGGCGCGCAACGGTTCCTGGGCGCATCATGATGCGGCGCTGCTGGGGAGTTCCTATTACGACCTTCCGGCCCTGCTGCACTGGATCACCGGCAATATCGGCATTCATCATATCCACCATCTCAACAGCCGGATTCCCTATTACCGGCTTCCCAAGGTGCTGCGGGACTTTCCCGAACTGAAGGCGGTCGGGCGTCTCACCATCCTGGACAGCATCTGCAATACCCGGCTGGCGCTGTGGTGCGAGCGCAGCCAGAAAATGATTTCGTTCAAGGGCGCACTTTCGCAATAAAGCTGGCGCCGTCTCGGGGAGGGTCCATGAGCAAGGTTGCCATTGTTGGTGCGGGCTTTGTGGGACGCGCCTGGGCCATCAGTTTTGCCCGCGCCGGCCATGATGTGGTGCTGTGGGACGAACAGGCGGACGCGCCCAATGCGGCGCTCTCCTATATCGAGGGCGTGCTTCCCGATCTTGCGTCCAATGACCTTCTGAACGGCCAGTCCGAAGCGGACTTGCGGTCACGGATGCGCGGCGCGGCCACGCTGGAGGAGGCGCTGTCTGGCGCCGATTATGTCCAGGAGAACACGCCGGAAAATGTCGAGATCAAGCGCCAGGTCTTTGCGCGGCTCGACGCCATTGCCGGGCCGGATACCATCCTGGCCAGCTCGACCTCGGCCATCCTTCCGTCGCACTTCACGCAGCAGCTGAAAGGCCGCGCCCGCTGCCTGGTGGTCCATCCCATCAATCCGCCCTATCTGATCCCGGCGGTGGAGGTGGTGCCCGCGCCCTGGACCGACCCGAAGCTGGTCGAGCGCACCGCATCTTTCCTGCGCGCCGCCGGCCATGCGCCCATCGTGATGAAGCGCGAACTGGATGGTTTTGTGATGAACCGGATGCAGGGCGCGCTGCTGGAAGAGGCCTTCCGGCTGGTCGAAGGCGGCTATGCCAGCATCGAGGATGTCGATATCGGAATCCGCGACGGTCTGGCACTGCGCTGGTCCTTCATGGGGCCGTTCGAGACCATCGACCTCAATGCCCCGGGCGGGGTGCGCGATTATTGCCAGCGCTACGAGCAGATCTATCAGCGGCTGCATCCCAGCACGATGGTCCGTGCCAACTGGAACGGTCCGGTGCTGGATGTGATCGAGACGGAACGGCGCAAGCTGCTGCCCGAGGACCGGTTGCAGCGTCATCAAGCCTGGCGCGACCGTCGGTTAATGGCGCTGGCAGCGCACAAGCGCCGCGCCGACAAGGACATTCCGCGCTAGTTCAACAACAAAAGGCCAGAGCAATGGACCTGAACGACAAAGTCATCATCACCTGCGCCGTGACAGGTGCGATCCATACCCCCTCCATGTCGCCGCATCTGCCGGTGACGCCGGAGGAGATCGCCGCCGCCGCTGTCGGCGCGGCGGAAGCCGGCGCGGCCATCGTCCATTTGCACGCCCGCGATCCCGAGACCGGCAAGCCCGACCAGACCCCGGAAGCCTTTGCCCGCTTCCTGCCGCGCATCAAGCAGGCGACCAATGCGGTGATCAATCTGACCACCGGCGGCGCGCCCTATATGACGGTGCAGGAGCGGGTGAAACCGGCGCAGCAGTTCAAGCCCGAAGTCGCCTCTCTCAACATGGGCTCAATGAATTTCGGCCTGTTTCCCATGCTGAACCGGTTCAAGACCTTCCAGCACGACTGGGAGCGCGAAGCCCTGGAAGGTTCGCGCAGCCTGATATTCCGCAACAGTTTTGCAGACATTGAATTCGTTCTGCAGACGCTGGGTGATGCCGGCACCCGCTTTGAATTCGAGTGCTACGATATTTCCCATCTCTATAACCTGTCGCACTTCCTGGAGCGCGGGCTGGTCAAGCCGCCGTTGTTCGTGCAGTCGGTGTTCGGCATCCTGGGCGGCATTGGGCCGCATCCCGAGGACGTCCAACACATGAAGCGCACCGCCGACCGGCTGTTCGGCAAGCAGTACAAATGGTCTGTGCTGGGCGCGGGGCGCAATCAGCTGGCGATCGCGGCCCAGGCCGCCGCCATGGGCGGCAATGTGCGCGTCGGTCTGGAAGATTCCTTGTGGTCGGGGCCGGGCAGGCTGGCCCAGTCCAACGCCGAACAGGTGCGCATGGTGCGCCAGATCATCGAAGGTCTGGGCCGCAGTATCGCCACGCCGGACGAGGCGCGGCAGATTCTGGAACTTAAGGGCGCGGACCGCGTCGCTTTCTAAAGCTTCGGCGCGCGCGTCTGCCAGTCTGTGGCGTTTTCCAACGCCCAGCCGATGCGCAGCGCCAGCGCCTCGTCGCCGCCGCGGCAGACGATCTGCAGCGAGGTGGGCAGCCCGCCGGGAGTCAGGCCGTTGGGCAGCGACAGGGCGCAAAGGTCTAGGAAGTTCACCCATCGCGTGGAAAGTGCCGGTGTTTTGGTCTGGTCCACCTCGGTCAGCGGAATGGCCGGCGTCATGGTGCTGGGCGTCAGCACCGCATCCACGCCTTCGATCCGGGCGGCGAATTCCGCCTTGGCCTTTTCGCGCGAGGCTAGCACGTCGCGATACTGGCGAACCGAAATGGACGCCCCCAGCCGGACGCGGGCCCGCACCGCCTGGTCCAACGGCAAGGCGTCATTGTCCATCAGCTCCGCGCGGATGGGATAGATTTCCGAGGAGATGATCTGGGCCACCAGGTCGCCATTCTCGCGGAAAGACGGACCGCCTTCGCGCAGTTCGACGATTTCCGCACCCAGCGCGGCCAGTTCGGTCAGCGACCGGTCATAGGCCGTCAGCATCTCACTATCGAACATGGCGCGTTCCGACTGCGGCATGCGCGCAAGCCGCAGTCCCTTGATGCCCCGGCGCAGGGTAGGGAAGGGATCAGACGGTGGCAGCGCCATGGTCAGCGGGTCGTGCGGATCGGGACCCTGCATCGCGACCAGCAGGATGGCGCAATCTTCCACGCTGCGGGCGATGGGACCGGGCGTGTCCAGCGTGGGGCTGAGCGGCAACACACCATGGGTGCTGATGCGCCCGATGGTGGTCTTGAGGCCCGTCAGGCCGCACCAGGCGGCGGGAATGCGTACCGAGCCGCCGGTATCGGTCCCTAGCGCGCAGGGCGCCATGCGCGCTGCCACCGCCACGGCGGAGCCCGCCGAGGAACCGCCGGGCGTACGCTGAACGTCCATGTCCCAGGGGTTCCAGGGCGTGCCCATATGCTGATTGGTGCCCCAGGCGCCATAGGCGAATTCCACGGTGTGTGTCTTGCCCAGCACGATCATGCCGGCGCCAACCAGCTTGTTGGCCAGCGTCGCGCTGTAATCGGAGACACGGTCCCGCCACACGGCGCAGCCGCCGGTGGTGACATGGCCCTTGAACTCCACCAGGTCCTTGAGCGCGACTGGAATGCCGTGCAGCGGCCCGATGCCATGACCGGAACGGATCGCCTTGTCGGCGGCTTCGGCGGCCAGCCGGGCTTCCTTGCCATGGACATGGACGAAGGCATGCAGCCTGGGCTCCAGTGTTTCGATGCGGCTCAGGCAGGCCTCGACCACATCGACCGGCGAAAAACGCTGCGCCGCGAGGCCATCAGACAAGGCGTGGACGGGAAGGTCGGACAGGGGGACGTTCATTTCAGCTTCCTACAATTGCGCGCACGATCAGATAGAAAATGGACGGGACCACCAGGCAGCCGAAGCCGGTCAGGAAAGTCGCGGTGAGGGCGCCGTAAGGCACCAGCCGCCGGTCGGTGGCGGCAAGGCCGGCAGTAACGCCGCTGGTCGTTCCCATCAGACCGCCGAATACCATCGCGGTGCGCGGATTGTTGAGGCCGATCATCCCGGCTACGAAAGGCGTGCCGATCATCACCAGCACGGCCTTGAAGACGCCGGTGGCGATGGACAGCACCACGACGGCGGAATCAGCGCCGATGGCGGCACCGGTGACCGGTCCGACGATATAGGTGACGGCCCCCGCGCCGATCGTCGTCATCGAGATGGCGTCGGTATAGCCATAGGCGGCGGCGACCAGCGCCCCGCCGACAAAGGGCACGAGGACGCCCAGCATGAGCGAGGCCGCGCCGATCAGGCCAGCCTTCTTCGCTTTTTCGACGTCCACTTCGAATGCCGTGGCGACAATGGCGAAATCGCGCAGCATGGCCCCGCCCATCAGCCCGATGCCCGACAGCATGGGAATGTCCGCCAGCCCGCTCTTGCCGCCGGTCACCATGCCGCCCCACAAGGCCAGCGCCAGTCCAATCATGATGGCGATGGCCGAGCCATGAAGCCGGCCCATGGTGAGGTATTTCGACAGGGCCGCGGACAACCACATCACCAGCCCGACAAAGGCAAAGGCGGTCAGCAGGGCGTTGACCTGCAAGACATGGGCAACCGCTTCCGCGATCATCGCACCACGCTCCCCAGCCCGTCCGCTTGCGCGGCCTTGGCTTCGCGGGCCTCGATCTCGTCCATGGTCTCTACCCGCCCGCTCATCCGGCTGATCAGGGCGACACAGGCGAAGCATGCCAGGACCGTCCCGATGGCGGCGATGACCACCATGGGCCCGGACTCCACCGCTGCGACGACATTCTGGTTGGCGGCCATGGCGACGACGATGGGAATGTAGAAGGCGGCCCAGAAGCCGACGCCCAGCTTGATGCCTTCGCTCAGCAGCTTGCGCCGGATCAGCCAGTGCCGGCCGGCAATCAGGAAGATCATGGCGAGGCCGACACCGCCGACATTGGCCTTGATCCCCAGCATCAAACCCAGCAGGTCACCAAGAATGGCGCCGAGCAGGGTGCAGATGGCAAGCAGCGCGACGCCGGAAATCGTCATAGGCCCGCTTCCTTCGCGCAGGATTGCAAAACTAACCGTATACATCCCGGCAAAAAACAGTAGAGAATTTTCGATGGGCAATAATCTCTTCAACCGTTTTGCGCAAGGCGCGTCCGATCCGGACAAGCCATTCCTGTTGCCGCCGGGAGGGCCGGCGATTCGCTATCGCGAAAGCTTCGCCGCCGCGGCCCGCCTTGCTCATGTCCTGATCCGCCATGGCGTCCAGCCCGGCGACCGGGTCGCGGTGCAGGTGGAGAAAAGCCCGGCGGCGCTGTTCCTTTATCTGGCCTGCCTGCGCGCCGGCGCGGTCTATCTGCCGCTCAACAGCGGCTATACCCCCAGCGAACTGGCATTTTTCGTCGGCGATTCCGAGCCGCGCCTGTTTGTGGTTGCCGAAAAGAACCGGGCGGCCATCGCCGCCGCGCTGCCGAATACGCCCTTGCTGACCCTCATCGATGATGGACTGTCGGGCTCGCTGGTCGCGGAGGCTGCCGGCCAGCCGGATGAATTTACCGATGCCGATGTCGGAATGGGCGATTTGGCATCCATTCTCTATACCTCGGGCACCACCGGGCGCTCCAAGGGCGCTATGCTGAGTCATGGCAATCTGTTTTCAAACGCGCATAGCCTGAAAACCGTTTGGCGCTTTTCGGAAAACGACGTGTTGCTGCACGCGTTGCCGCTGTTTCATATCCATGGCCTGTTCGTGGCCACCAATGTCATCCTGCTGTCCGGCGCCAGCATGCTGCTGCTCCCCAAGTTCGATCTGGATGCGGTGTTCGGAGCCTTGCCGCAGGCCAGCACGATGATGGGCGTGCCGACTTTCTACACAAGGATGCTGCAGGATGCGCGCCTCAACCCCGGCAGCACCCGGCATATGCGGCTGTTCGTGTCCGGCTCGGCGCCACTGCTCGCCGAGACCCATCGCCAATGGCAGGAGCGCACCGGCCACGGCATTCTGGAACGCTATGGCATGACCGAAACGGGCATGAACACCTCCAATCCCTATGAGGGTGCGCGCATTCCCGGCTCGGTCGGCCTGCCGCTGCCCGGCGTGGAGGTCCGTATCGCCGACAAGACGGGCCAGCCGCTGGCACAAGGCGAGATCGGAATGATCGAAGTGCGCGGGCCCAATGTGTTTCAGGGCTATTGGCGGATGCCGGAAAAGAGCGCGAGCGAATTCCGCCCCGATGGCTATTTTATCACCGGCGATCTGGGGACGCTGGACGCCAACGGCTATCTCAGCATTGTCGGGCGCGACAAGGACCTGATCATCAGCGGCGGCCTCAACATCTATCCCAAGGAGATCGAAAGCCTGATCGACGAGTTGCCCGGCGTGGAAGAGTCGGCGGTGGTTGGCCTGCCGCATCCCGATTTCGGCGAAGGCGTCACGGCTTTCATCGTCAAAACCAAAGACGCGACGATCACCGAGGATGCGGTGCTGGGCGCGCTGGAAAATCTGGCGCGCTTCAAGCATCCCAAGCGGGTGCTCTTCGTCGATCAGTTGCCCCGCAACACCATGGGCAAGGTCCAGAAGAGCGCGATGCGCGAGATGTTCAAGGACTTTTACACCTAGTTCAGGACGAAGCGGCTGCGCACCCCGGTGAGAGGATAGGATTTTCCTTTCCAGACAAAGTCGCCGGGCAGGGCGGCGGGACGTTCGATCTCCGTCGTCAGGCTGCTGCCGTTCACGCGATAGCGCACCGACACCGCGCCTTTTGGCGTGGCGGCAGTGGCGTCAAGGCTTGTGAGATCACCCAGCAGCGGCGCCACCCGCAGCCGCGCATAGCCGGGTGCGGCGGGACGAATGCCCGCGACGATGCCTAGCAGGTCGGCGGTGGGATGAGCGCTCCAGGCATGGGTGTCGGACCGGGTTTCACCACGCGACTCCGGCCAGCTTGTATAGTTCAGCGCCAGCAGATCGCGCCAAGTCCTGAGCAGTGCGGGATAACGCTCCGCCATCCCCGCATGCTCGAAGGCGCGGATCAGGTACCAGGCGAAATAGTAGGTTGTGGTGAACATGCCTTCGGGCGCGTCGATGCCGCGCCCCGGCACGGTGACGCGTTCCAGAATCGCGGCGGCTTCGCCGCGCGGCACCACGTCATACAACACCGCCAGCGCGTTCATATGCTGGCTGTAGAGGGTGAAATCGGCATTGTCGGCGAACAGCCTGCGCTCCTTGTTCCAGCACAGCTTGCGGATCGCGTCGCGGGCCGCATCGGCCCGCGCGGCATTTTGCGCCGCAATCTGTTTGTCGCCATAGGCCGCTTCCAAGGTTGCGCCATCGCGCAGCGCGCCCAGCCACAACACCGTCATCAGGCAACTGCCGCCGTCCGCACCGAAGGAGGGGAAGAATTCGCGGTCATTCTTGCTGCGCACCCAGTCGAGGAAATTCCAGTGCGGATTCTTGCCCAGCAGTCCATTGGGCATCCGCGTTGGTTCGAACCAGTTCAGCACCTTGCGCAGGCGCGGCAGGTTGCGGACGATCACGGCCCTGTCAGGCTGCTCCGCGTGCCAGTCGGCCAGCATTCCCACCCATGCCAGTGCGAAAGTGGCGATCACATTGTCGCTGCGGCTGGGATAGGCACCCTGCTGCAGCCCGCCATGGACATCGGATTCGGCGAAGGCGTCGATCGCCTGCACCGCAAGACGCGGATCGCCCGAAACGGCGTAAGAGATCAGCATCTGCAGCCGCGTGTCGCCTTGATATTGAAGCTGTTCCCAATAGGAACTGTCCATGTAGGTTTCATGGGCGTCGACCTCTGCGGTGCGCCAGCCAATGTCCCAGATGCGGTTGAGTTCGGGATCGCTGCTGTTGAAGCGGGCAATTTTCTCAAACGGATAGCCGGTCTCGAAGACGCGCAACGTTTCCAGCGTCAGCGGCGCGGCCCCGGTCTGGATGTCCAGTTCGGCATAGCGCCAGGTCCGCCACCAGAGCGGCGCGAAAGTGCGGTGGGCGCCATCGGCGACAAAGGTATCGAACACGCCCAGCGCCTGGCGGTCACCGACTTGGTCGCGGTCGCCCCGGTTTCCTTCGGCGTCATACAGCGCTTCGGTATAGGTGAGCTTGATGGTGGCGCCGCTGCCGCCCGACACGTCCAGCTCGGGATAGGCGGAGATCATTGCATCGCGCCGCAGCAGGATCTTGGCGCGGGTGTTGGCGGGCACGATCACGGCGCGGGCAGGGAAGGCATCGCCGCCCGCCAGATCGGTTCGCACCACACTGCCGGGCGCGGCGGGCGCATAGCGTTGCTGCGGCAGACGATCGGCGATCAGCGAGCGGCCCGCCGCCTGCGGTGAAGGCACGGCGTTGTCCCAGCCCCCGCCACTTTCGGTTGCGCCGGTCCAGTTCCAGTCCGCCTTTGCCGCATCGATGATTTCCGGCGCGCTGGCGACGTAATAGCGCTTGCGCGGCACTTGGGCGCGGCCGTTGCCCGCCGAGTGTCCGGCATCGATCTTGACGCGCCAGCCCGCCGCCGTGGTGGACAGTGGGCCACCGATCAGGCGGAAGCCCAGCCCGGCGCTCTGCCAGGCGATCGGCGCGACCTGCGGCGGCAGTGCGCTTGCTGCGGGCAAAGGCCCGCCCGAGACGGCTTCAGGCTGCGTGCGGACAAAGTCCCACACCGCCGCCGCCACCACATTGGGACCGGGCTGCAGATTAGGCGCCAGATCGATGGTGGAAGTGCGCCAGCGCGTCAGGGTGCCGGTGGAAGGTCCGCTGGCGATGCGCTTGCCATTGACGAACAGGATGAAACGATTGTCGGCAGTCACCGTGACCGGCATGGCGGAGGGGCGCTGATCCAGGCGGATTTCACGGCGCAAATGCAGCACCACCGGCTCCGGTCTGGCGATGGCATCTGGGTGGCTGATCCAGCCCTCACTGTCGGATGGTGCGGCCAGCGCGGGGCTTGCGAGCAGGATCGCCACCGCCAGAGTGAGAAGCTTCATCCGAACGCCCCCGCTGTTTGTTTTGTTGGGAGTCTTATCCCACGCTGTTGCGGCTGAAACCACGCTGTTCATCCTGGTCCCCGAGCGGCATAACTCCCTGATGGAACGGTGGGATGTGGTGGTGATCGGGGCAGGGGCGGCGGGCATGATGTGCGCCGCCATTGCCGGCCGGCGCGGCCGCAAGGTGCTGGTGCTGGATGCGGCCAGGAAGCCCGGTGAGAAGATCCGCATTTCCGGCGGCGGGCGCTGTAACTTCACCAACCGGCATGCCACGCCGGCACAATTCCTGTCGGACAATCCGCATTTCTGCATTTCGGCGCTCAGTCGCTACAGCCCGGCGGATTTCATCGCGCTGGTGGACCGCTATCGTATCAAGTGGCACGAGAAGACGCTGGGCCAGCTGTTCTGTGACGGTTCGGCCACCCAGATCATCGACATGCTGCTGGCGGAAATGAAGGCTGGAAAGGCGCTATTGCGGCTGGCGGTCACGGTTCAGTATGTCGAAAAGGCCCCGGACGGTTTCTCGCTGCAGCTGTCATCCGGCGAGGTGCTGGAATGCGGCGCGCTGGTGGTGGCGACGGGCGGCAAGTCCATTCCCAAGATGGGGGCGACGGATTTCGGTTATCGCCTGGCGGAGCAATTCGGCTTGCGGCTGACCGAAACGCGTCCAGGCCTGGTGCCGCTTACCTTTGATGGCCGGCTTCTCGAGCGGTTGGAAGACCTGGCGGGTGTCGCCGCACCGGCCCGGGTGTCTTGCGGCAAGGCGGCGTTCGAGGAAGCGCTGCTCTTCACCCATCGCGGCCTCAGCGGCCCGGCGATTTTGCAGATTTCATCCTACTGGCGGGAGGGCCGGGAAATCGCCCTGGACCTGTTGCCGGGCAGGGACGCGCTGGAAGCGCTGCGCACGGCACGCCAGCACAGCGGCAAGCAGTCGGCCCACACCTTCCTCTTCACCCTGCTGCCCAAGCGGCTGGCCAAGACGATCGCCGACCTTCCGGCCTATCAGGAGCCCCTGGGCGGCCTGTCCGACGCCAAGCTGCGAACCCTGGCATCCGGGATCAACGATTGGCGGATCGTGCCGTCGGGCACTGAGGGTTACCGCACCGCCGAGGTCACGCTGGGTGGGGTGGATACGCGGGACTTGGATTCCAGGACGATGCAGGCCAAGGCAGTTCCCGGACTTCATTTTATTGGTGAGGTGGTGGATGTAACCGGCTGGCTTGGCGGGTATAATTTCCAATGGGCCTGGGCATCGGGCTGGTGCGCGGGGCAGGCTGTCTAAGGGAAAGCTTATCGTCCGCCGATGTGCGGTGATTCCCGCAGGCCTCTGTTTTCTCTGGAAAAACCTGATATCTTTTGCGCCATTAACGACACAGCGCATCTCACCGGTGCGTGGCGGCTGGGCATGCCCGGCTGGGGGAGCTGCGGAGTAGGGATGTTGTCGACCGTCACACGCATCGGCCTGGCGCGAAAGCTGGTTGCCGCAGCCAGCCTTGTGACGCTGACAGCGGCCACGGGTTTTGGGCTGCTGGGGCAGGCTACCGCCGATCCGGTTTCCGCGACACCGGCTGTCCACACCAACGCGACGCTGTCATCCGCCACGCCCGCCGACCGCCAGCGCATGCTCACCCAGTTCTGCGGCGGCTGTCACAACGACAAGGCCAAGACCGCCGGCATGTCCGTCATGCCGCTCAAGGCCGACAATATTGAAGCCCATACCGCCACCTGGGAAAAGATCCTGCGCCGCGTGAGCCTGGGCGAGATGCCGCCGCGCGGCATGAAGCGGCCGTCCAAGGAAGAGATCGCCGATTTCACCAACTGGCTGGAAGGCTCGCTCGACAAGATGGGCGCCGCCAATCCCGATCCGGGCCGCGCCACGCTGCGCCGCCTGAACCGGGCCGAATATGCCAATGCCGTGCGCGACCTGCTGGATCTGCAGATCGATGTCAGCGCCGATCTGCCCTTCGACGATTCCGGCTATGGCTTTGACAATATCGCCGACGTGCTGACCGTTTCGCGCACCCTGATGGACAAATATATCCGGGTGGGGGCGCGGGTCAGCCGCACCGCCACCGGGTTGGTGTCGCGCTCGCCGGTGGTGATCGAGCACAAGCTGGCCAAGGACCCTTACGTCAATGAACGGGCCAGCGATGATCTTCCGCTGGGATCGCGCGGCGGTGGGTCGTTCAAATTCTATGCGCCCTATGATGCCGATTACACGGTGATCGTGAACCTCAATCCCGGGCTTGGCGCCGATATCCAGAAAAATCCCGCCGACCGGATCGAAACCAGAGTCGCCCTGACCGCCGGCCAGCACATTATCGGCGCGTCTTTCCGCAAGAGCATGGTGCTGGAAACGGTCCTGGTGCCCAAGACCATCCAGCAGCTTCGCATGCCCAAGCCGGCCACCGCGCCGCCGCCCCTGACGCTGGATATCCAGGTGGACGGGGCGCGCGTCAAAACCGTCTCGGTGCCAGCCCATGCGACCGGCTTCCAGGACGCCGGCATTGCGCACACAGATGTGATCGCCGCCCGCGATGTACAGGCGATTTCCGTCGCGGGTCCCTATGGGATCAAGGGTGCCGGCGATACGCCCAGCCGCCGCAGGATATTCAGCTGCCGTCCGTCCGAGCAGATTTCGGAAAGCGCCTGCGCCCGCAAGATACTGGGCAGCCTGGCGCGCCATGCCTACCGCCGTCCCGTGACCAGCGCCGATATCGCTCCGCTGATGACCATGTACAATGAGGGGCGCAAGGGCGCGACTTTCGAACACGGCATCGAAGCAGGCCTAGAAGTCATCCTGTCCTCGCCCAATTTCCTCTTCCTGCGCGAGATCGATCCGCCGCGTGCCCGGCCCGGCTCGGTGCGCCGGATCACGGATCTGGAACTGGCCTCGCGCCTGTCGCTGTTCCTCTGGAGCAGCATTCCGGACGAAGAACTGCTGGTCGCGGCGGAGAAGGGCCAACTCAACAAGCCGGACGTGTTGCAGAGCCAAGTCTCCCGCATGCTGGCCGATCCCAAGGCCAAGGCCCTGACCGCCAATTTCGCCGGCCAGTGGCTGCATCTGCGCCGGCTGGAAGCCCAGAAGCCGGACCGCATCGTCTATCCCGATTTCGACCAGCGCCTGCGCACCGCGATGCTGACCGAAACGGAGATGTTCTTTGAAACCGTTGTTCGGGACAATCGCAGCGCGCTGGATTTTCTCGACGCCGATTACACCTTCCTGAACCAGCGGCTGGCCGAGCATTACGGCATACCGGGTATCTACGGCACGACCTTCCGCAAGGTGAAGCTCGATCCCAAGCTGCGTCGCGGCGGGCTCCTGGGGCAGGCGAGCATTCTCACCGTCACCTCCTACAATAACCGCACCTCGGTGGTGATGCGCGGCAAGTGGATACTGGAGAATATCCTGGCCGCCCCGCCCCCGCCGCCGCCGCCGGATATCCCGGCGTTGAATGACGCCAAGAACGGCAAGCTGCTCAGTGTGCGTGAGCAGATGGAAATGCACCGCGCCAATCCGGTCTGCGCTTCCTGCCACAACAAGATGGACCCTTTAGGTTTTAGTCTGGAGAATTACGACGCGGTCGGCGCCTGGCGCACCAGCTTTGCCGGCAAGCCGATCGACGCTTCGGCGGTGCTGCCGGACGGCACAAAGTTCGGAGGCCCCGCCGGCCTCCAGAGCATCCTGATGTCCCGCAAGGAACAGTTCGTCGAGGCGCTGACCGAGCGCATGATGACCTACGGCCTGGGCCGGGGTGTGGAATATTACGATATGCCAGCCATTCGCGAGGTCCGTGACCGGGCCCGGCGTGATGATTATCGGATGAACACGATAATCATGGGAATTATCCAAAGCGTCCCATTCGTCATGAAAAGGATACCTGAAAAATGATGATCACACGCAAAGCCATGCGCCGCCGCACTGTCCTCCGCGGCATGGGTACCACCATCGCACTGCCGCTGCTGGAGGCGATGGGCTCTTCGGCGATTGCGGTGGAAGCCGCGGCGGCGTCCCGCAAGCGCCTCCAGGTCATCTACACGCCCAACGGCATGGTGATGAAGGACTTCTTCCCGGCCGCGACCGGCGACAATTATGCGATGTCGCCCATCCTCAAGCCGCTGGAGCCCTATCGCGACCGTTTCGCGGTGGTTGGCGGCCTCGACCACATTCAGGCCGAAGCGCTGGGCGACGGCGCCGGCGACCATGCCCGCTGCTGCGGTACCTTTCTGACAGGTGTCCACGTCAAGAAGACTGACGGCGCTGGCATCAGCAACGGCATTTCGATGGATCAGGTGGTGGCCAGGCAGTTCGCCGAAATCACCCAGATCCCCTCGCTGGAACTGGGCCTGGAATCGCCCAGTCTGGTGGGCAGCTGCGACAGCGGTTACAGCTGCGCCTACACCAATACCTTGTCCTGGTCCGGCCCGGCCTCGCCGATGCCCATCACCACCAATCCGCGCGAAGTGTTCGAGCGGCTGTTTGGCGAGAATGACGTTGCCGACGCCAAGACCCGCCTGATGGAACTGAAGCGTCAGGCCAGCATCCTCGATCTGGTGTCGGACGATGCCAGGCGCCTGTCGCGTTCGCTGGGCGCCGATGACAAGAAGAAGGTCGAGGAATACATGCAGTCGATCCGCGATCTTGAGCGCGGCATCCAGAAGCTGGAGCAGCGCGGCGGCGTGGCCATGCCCACCTATGCACGCCCCGCCGGCATCCCGGAATCGTTCCAGGAATATGCCCGCATGATGATCGATCTGCAGATCCTGGCGATGCAGGCGGATTTGACCCGCGTCGGCACCTTCATGATCGGCCGCGAGGGCAGCAACAACAGCTACCCGGAAATCGACGTGGCGGACGCCCATCATCCGATCAGCCACCATGGCAACGATCCGGAAAAGCTGGCCAAGCTTTCCAAGATCAACACTCTGCACATGGAGCAGATGGCCTATTATCTGAAGCGTATGAGCGAGACCAAGGAAGGCGAAGCCAGCCTGCTGGACAGCACGATCTTCCTGGCCGGTGCCGGCCTTGCCGATCCCAATGAGCACAATCACCGCAACCTGCCGCTGATCGTTGGTGGTGGCGCCATCAAGGGCAATCACTATTTCGACGCCAAGAGCGTGCCGATGACCAACCTGATGCTGTCCATGATGGACGAACTGGGCGTCAAGGTGGACAGCCTGGGCGACAGCACCAGCCGTCTGACCGGACTGGTGTAATTCGGCGCGGCTATGAAAAAGGCGTTCGGTATCGGCCTTCTGCTTTTGACCTGTCTGCCGGCGGCTAGCTGGGCAGGGGAGGCGGAAGATCGTCTGGCTGAGGCGGTGCGCGGCAACGACAATGCCGCCATAAAAAACCTGCTGGCGGGCGGCGCCGATGCCAATGCGCAGAGGCCTGATCAGTCCACGGTGCTGGGCTGGGCTATCGACCGGCAGAATGACGAAGCAGTCAAGCTGCTGCTGGCGGCGGGGGCCAAGCCCAACACACTCGATCCAGCCGGGGTTTCGCCGCTGGCGCTGGCCTGTGAACTGGGCCATCCCGGCATTGTTTCCGGCCTGTTGGGGGCAGGGGCCGATGTGAAAGTGGCGCGGCCGGAAGGCGTCACACCGCTTCATCTGTGCGCCGGTGCGTCCACGCCCGAAGTGCTGGAAGCTCTGATCGCCAAAGGCGCGGCTGTGAATGGCGCCGATCCGCAGGGGCAGACGCCGCTGATGTGGGCGGCGCGCTATGGCAAGGCGGACAATATCGCGTTTCTGGCCAAGCGCGGAGCACAGGTAAACGCGGTGGAGAAAAGCGGCTTCACACCGCTGTTCTTCGCGCTGCGCAGCAAGGACGCGCAGGCGCCCATTCGGCTCCTGCAACTGGGCGCCAACGTCAATGCCGTGATTCCGGGCGGGGCCTCGGTGGTGGAAGCGGCGGTGACGGTTGGCAATATTCCCTTTGCGATGCAGGCGGTGTCGCACGGCGCCGACCTCAAGCATCGCGATCCTCAGGGCCGGGAGGTCATCCATATTGCCGCGGCGAGCGGTGATGCCCAGTTCGTAAAGCTGGTATTGGCCAAGGGCGGCGATGCCAATGCCCAAGCACTGCCGCCGCCGCCGGTGGTTATCCCCGACCGGCCCAAGCCTTTCCCCACGCCCACATCGCCCCTGCAGTTCGCCGCCCGCGCCGGGTCGCCCGAAGCCATGAAAGTGCTGGTGGAGGCGGGCGCCAAAAAGGATTTCATCGGACCTGACGGCATGACGCTGGCGATGGCCGCGGCGGGCAGCGGCAAGCTGGCGGCGATGCAGTATGCCTATGAACTGGATCCCAACCTCAAAGCGGTGGCGCGCGGTGGACGCAGCATCATGCATGTGGCGGTATCCAACCGGCAGGCGGCGGAACCAGAAGCCGTGATCACCTTCCTGGCGGACAAGGGCGCCCAGCTCGACCCGCTGGACGAACGCAAATCCACGCCCGGCGACGATCTCAACCGGGGCGGGGCGGAGAATATCCGCACCTTCTTCATCCAGTTGCTCCGCGACAAGGGCATTGTGAGCCTGGCGCACTAGCGCCGCCGTCAGCTTGCTGCGCTGATCCGCAGGAATACGCCCGGCTCCGGCCGCACCGTCATCATCATGATGGGATGGGGCGAGGGGGCTCCCGGGGCAAATTCGAATTGTTGCAGCACCGTCGCCAAAATGATCTGGGCTTGCATCATCGCGAAGTTGGCGGCGACGCAGACCCGGGGGCCGGCGCCGAACGGCAGATATTGATACTTGTTCATGTTCGCGCTGGCATCGTCGCCGAACCGGTCCGGGCGGAAACGCTCCGGTTGGTCCCAGAGCAGTTCATGGCGGTGCAAGGCCCAGATCGGCAGGAACAGGATGTCGCCGGGCAGGATGGCGCGGCCGCACAGCGTGTCTTTTTCCACCACGCTGCGGGCAAGCAGGCCCACCGGCGGATACAGCCGCATGGCTTCTTCCAATATTTGCCGCAAGAGCGGCATTTGTACGAGGTCATCGGGGCCAGCGGCGCGGCCCTGCAGTTGGTCACGCGCCTGCTTGCGTGCCCGTTCCTGTTCCACCGGAGAATTGGCCAGAAGATACAGTGCCCATGCCAGGGCCAGGGCGGTGGTCTCGTGTCCGGCAACGATGAAGAACTGCATGTTGAAAATCAGGTCTTCGGCGCTGAGCTTGTGGCCTGTTTCCGGATCCTGCGCACTGAGCATGCGGGCCAGAAGATCCTCGGCGGGCGGGCTCGCATCCGCGCGCCGTGCATCGATCGCCGCGGCCACCATGGCGTGCATGACCTGGACCGAGCGCGCCGCCAGCAACCGGCCTGGCCGGGGGAACCATTCGGGCACCGCCAGGAAATCCAGCAGTGAGGCGCGGCCGGCGGTGCGGAAATATTCAGTGATGGCCTGGCCGAATGTGTCGCTGTCAAAATGCTCGCGCCCCGACAAGGCGACGTCGCAGATCACATCAAAGGTCGCGGTCAGCATCTGGGTGACCAGTTCGGCCTGGGCGCCGCATTTGGCCAGCCGCGCGCAGGTTCGTTCCGCCGTCGCCGTCATGGCAGGGGCGAGGGCGAGAACATTGCGATGGGTAAAGACGGGCGCCACCGCCTGGCGCTGCCATTTCCAGTTGGAGCCTTCCGCATTGAACAGGCTTTCGCCGATCGCGGGGCGCAGCATCCGCTTCATGATTTCGGATTTTGGGTAATTGGAATGATGGTCGAGCATTACCCGCTTCATACCCACCGGATCGGCAAGCATGTGCCAGCGCATCACCATCTCGCCCGAAACGATGGGCTGGCGATAGGAAAGCGCGGGAATAATCTCCAGCACATTGCGCCGGGCAACCATGGCGGTTTCAAGGCGGCTGAGTATCCGCCGGTGAACCGGAGCCCCTACGGGAATGAATTCGGTTGGCATTGTTTTCCTCTAGCGTGTCTTAACAGGAACCGGGCGCAACCGTCATTTCCGGTATCCAGCTTGAAGTACACCCGGAAAAGCTAATAGGCTCGGCTGCGGCCTTCGGGTTTAGGTGGGTATGAAGCGAAAATCGCTTTATAGCCGTGCGGGGCGACGGCGTGCTTCTTCAGAGCGTGCCCCCTATGCGGTTCCGCCGGACTGGGTGGGCAAAACCGATGCACGGCCGCCTTTGCGGATTCGCCTTTCCACCTGGTTCGCAAACTTCAGCAAGCGGCACGAACGCAGCCTGCCGGCGGTCGCCGCTGTTTCGGTGATGCTGCTGCTGTTTGGTGGCTGGCAGCTTTTCAATCCCGCCGCCCGTCCCTTGAGTCAGTGGGATATCGACAATGCGGTGAAATACACCCTGTCGAACACCGATCCGCCCCCCGCCGAAACCATGATCGCCGCTGCTGTGGTGGGGCCGTCGGTGGTGCGGGTGGAAGGTTTCATGTCGCCCGAACGCGCCGCCGAGGAAAAGAAGGCCGAGCGCGCCGCGGCGAAGAAAGCCGGCGCGCCCAAGCATCCGCCGGTGCAGGACGCGGACGCCAAAGACAGCAAGGACGACAAGCCTGACGCTACCGGCAGCGGCGTGGTCATCAACAATGCCGGCGACATACTGACCAACCTGCATGTGATCCAGTCGACGGACCGCTGGGTTGTGACCTATTGGGACGGCAGCAAGGCCGATGCCAGGGTGGTGAATGTCCAGCCCGAAAATGACCTGGCTGTGATCCGCACCAAAGTCTTTCCCGATGATCTCAAGCCCGCGACACTGGCATCGACCGCCGGCCTCAATCCCGGCGACACGGTGGTGGCGGTTGGATTTCCCTTCGGCATCGGGCCGTCGGTATCCGCCGGCGTGGTTGGCGGCCTCAAGCGCTCCTTCGTTGATCCCGACCGCAAAAGCCGCCTTTCGAATCTCATTCAATTCGATGCGGCGGCCAATCCCGGCAATTCGGGCGGGCCGCTGGTCAATCGCGACGGCGAGGTGGTCGGCATAGTCACCGCGATCGTCAATCCGTCCGGCCACAATGTCTTTGCCGGGGTGGGCTTTGCCGTGCCGATCGAGAATGCCGCCAGAGCCGTAGGAAACAATCCGCTTTAGAGAGGTCCCATGAACGCGATCGGCACCCAGCCAAGGCTGGAGAATCTTCTTTACGAAGTGAAGAAGGTCGTGGTCGGCCAGGACCATTTCCTGGAGCGGGTCCTGGTCGCGCTGCTGGCGGGCGGTCACCTGCTGGTGGAAGGCGTGCCGGGCCTGGCCAAGACCCTGACCGTCGCCACCCTGGCCAAGGCGATGCATGGCAGTTTCAAGCGCATCCAGTTCACCCCCGATCTTGTTCCGGCTGACCTGACCGGCACGCGCATTTTCAACCAGCGCAGCGGCGAATTCGTCACCATGCTGGGACCGGTCTTCGCCAATCTGGTGCTGGCCGACGAAATCAACCGCGCCCCCGCCAAGGTGCAGAGCGCTCTCCTGGAAGTGATGCAAGAGCGCCAGGTCACCATCGCGGGCGAGACCCATCCGGTCCCCAAGCCCTTCGTGGTGATGGCGACCCAGAACCCGATCGAAACCGAAGGCACCTATGCCCTGCCCGAAGCGCAGGTCGACCGCTTCATGATGAAGGTGCTGGTCACCTATCCTACCGAGGACGAGGAGTTCGTCATCGTTCAGCGCGTCACCGGCATTGCTTCCGCCATCGGCGCGGTCACCACCACCGAGCAGCTGCTGGAAATGCAGAAAAAGGCCAGAGCGGTCTATGTCGATCCCGCCCTGATCACCTATGCGGTGCGGCTGGTGGCGGCGACGCGCGAACCGATGAAGGCGGGCCTGCCCGGCCATCGCCGCTTTATCCTGTATGGGGCGTCCCCGCGCGCCACCATCGGCATGATCGAGGCGGGCCGCGCGCTGGCCTTCCTGCGCGGCCGCGAATATGTGCTGCCCGAAGACGTGGTCGATGTTGCCCCCGATGTGCTGCGCCACCGCGTCATCCCCTCCTATGAAGCACTGGCCGAAGGCGTGACCGCCGACAGCCTGGTGCGCGACTTCATGCGGGCCGTGACCCCGCCGGAGAGCCATGTCCGCGCCGCCGCAAGCAACTGAGGCCCTACTTTCCCGGCTCGATCTGACGATCGCGCGGCGGCTGGAAGGCCTGCTGCAGGGCGAC
>JBEGVG010000023.1:0-9633 GCA_041178445.1 Pseudomonadota bacterium
TGCCCTGCACCTGAACGGCGGTGGCAACGCCGGGACGGTTCGAGCCGTCGACATAGAAAGCCGCTTCCTGATGCGGGTTTTCGCCATAGCGCAAGCCCTGGCGCAGCAGACCGCCCAGCGCGCGGCGGCGCGGCGGCTGTTTTTCGCCATCCCTGGCAAGTTCACCGGCAAACCAGGTCGAAACGGCTGCGTCATAGGCGGCGGTGCGGGCGAAGGCGCGCTGCGCCAGGGTCCGGCGCAGCTTCAGCGTGGTGCCCCCGGCATGGGCCGCCATCTCATCCAGCACGGCTTTATAATCTTCGACATCCACCACCACCGTCACCCAGTCATGGTTCTTGGCCGCCGAGCGGGTCATGGCCGGGCCGCCGATATCGATATTCTCGATGGTGGTGTCGAAATCGGCGCCGCGCGCCACGGTGGCTTCGAAGGGATAGAGATTGCATACCAGCAGATCGATGCCGGCGATGCCATGTTCCTTCATCGCGGCGGCGTGATCGGGCTTATCTCTCAAAGACAGAAGTCCGCCATGCACCATCGGATGCAGCGTCTTCACCCGGCCGTCCATCATTTCGGGGAAGCTGGTGATCTCGGATACGTCGGCCACGGTCAGGCCGGCATCGCGCAGCGCCTTGGCAGTGCCGCCAGTGGAAATCAGCATCACGCCCTGCGTCGCCAGCCCTGAAGCGAAATCGAGCAGACCGGTCTTGTCGGACACGGACAAAAGGGCGCGGGAAATCTTGCGGACGGTCATGCGCGGCACTCGCAAAAAGGGGCCAAAAGATCCGCCGCTCTTATCGTTTCATGACCGAATAGAAAAGGGCCAGGACGGCGCTTGCGCACAGCGACCAGCCCAGGGGAACCTTATAAATATGGTGGTTCCAGGTGAAGGAGAAATCGCCCGGCAGCGGCTCGGGTTCGAACGCCATCACCAGCGGCGCCAGAATCGCCGCCCCCAGCACCAGAATCACCAGCATCACGCCCAGCTTACCCATGCGCGGACGGCATCAGGCTGATTCCCAACCGGGCGAACAAAGCGCGGTCCTTGCCGGCGACCGGATTGGGCGTGGTCAGCAACCGTTCGCCGTAGAAAATGGAGTTGGCGCCGGCCAGAAAGCACAGCGCCTGGGTCTCGTCGCTCATTTCCTCGCGGCCCGCCGACAGGCGCACAAAGGATTTTGGCATGGTGATGCGCGCCACCGCGATGGTGCGCACGAAATCCAGCGGGTCTAGCGGGGTGGACAAAGCCTGCGGCGTGCCTTCGATCTGCACCAGCGCGTTGATCGGCACGCTTTCGGGATGCGCGGGCAGCGTGGCCAGCGCATGGATCAGACCGATGCGGTCCTCGGCGCTTTCGCCCATGCCGACAATGCCGCCGCAGCACACATTGATGCCGGCACCCCGCACATGTTCCAGCGTGTCCAGCCGGTCCTGATAGGTGCGGGTGCTGATGATGTGGCGGTAATACTCCGGCGAGGTATCGAGATTGTGGTTGTAGTAATCCAGCCCCGCCTGTTTCAGGCGTGATGCCTGCGGCGCGGTCAGCATGCCCAGCGTGACGCAGGTTTCCATGCCCAGCGCGCGCACGCCTTCGACCATCTCGCAGACCTTGTCGAGATCCTTGTCCTTGGGATTGCGCCAGGCGGCGCCCATGCAGAAACGCGACGCGCCCGCCGCCTTGGCGGCGCGGGCATCGGCCAGCACCGCTTCGACTTCCATCAGCTTGGAGGCTTTCAGCCCGGTCTCGTTCTTGGCCGACTGGCTGCAATAGCCGCAATCTTCCGGGCAGCCGCCGGTCTTGATCGACAGCAGCGTCGAGGTCTGCACCTGGTTGGCATCGAAATGGGCGCGGTGCACGCTCTGGGCGCGGAACATGAGGTCCGCAAAGGGCATGGTGAATAGGGCGGAGATTTCCTCGCGGGTCCAGTCGGAGCGCGGGGTGGTGTGCAGGTGCAGTGCGGGTGCGTTCATGACCCCATTCTAGGGGCTCAAAGCCCCCCGTAAAAGGGTGGCGAAAGCGGCCGAAAACCGCTAAACCGCCCGGCCTGTGCCCCAGTGGTGGAATGGTAGACGCGGCAGACTCAAAATCTGTTGCCGCAAGGCGTGCTGGTTCAAGTCCGGCCTGGGGCACCACTCGCTTCGCTCGTGATGCCCCATGCCGGTTGTTTGATTGTCCGTCCTCGCGCCTACGGCGCTGCGGGCGGACGGGGCCTGGGGCACTTAGTTTGAATGGCGATTGTTTCCCATCCGGTGATACCCTAGCCTTCCTCAAAAATCCGGGGAGGTATTCCATGCGCCGCATTGCTTTCACGCTCGCTTTTTCGCTTACCGCCACATCCGCTTTGGCGCAGCCTCTGCCGGCACAGGCCAGCTATCCGCCGGTGACGGGCGCCAAGGGCGTGGTCCAGACCCATGCGCTGTCGATGGAACTGGCTGACCGCATCGCCCATGCCGCCATCGACCAGTGTCGCAAGATGGGCTACCGCACCACCATCGCCGTGCTGGATTCTTCGGGCGCGATGAAGGCGTTCCTACGCGATGACGGCACAGGTCCGCACACCATCGGCCTGGCCCGCGACAAGGCCTATACCGCCATAACCCTGGCCAACCGTTTTGCCACCTCCGGCACTTTCGCCACGGCGCGCAATTCGACGCTGGGTTCGCCCAAGACCAATATCGAAGGCGTGGTCGGCGTGGCCGGCGGCGTGCCGATCAAGTATCGCGGCGAAACCATCGGCGGCATCGGTTCGTCCGGCGCGGTGGGCGGCGACAAGGACGAAATCTGTTCGCAAGCCGGGATTGATGCCGTCGCCGACCAGCTCAAATAGTTTCACAGTCAGCGCCGCCCGCAGCGTGCCCGAAATGACGGCCACGGCGGCTCTGTTCCGTGCCTATGCCAAAACGCTCGACATCGATCTGGCGCCGCAGGGTTTCGCCACGGAAGTTGCCGCGTTGCCGGGCATCTATGGTCCCCCGGCGGGCGAAATTATCCTGGCGAAGCGCGGCGATCATGTTCTGGGGTGCATCGCGCTCAAGCCGCTCGAGCCGCCGCGCATTGCCGAAATCAAGCGGCTATATGTGCGCGAACAGGTGCGCGGCATCGGCGTCGGCAAGGCGCTGGTGGAAGCGGCAATCCAGACAGCGCGCGATCTGGGGTATGGCGAAATCAAGCTCGATACCCTGCCGCAGATGGCGGGCGCCATCGCGCTTTATAAGAAGAGCGGCTTTGCGCCCATCCCGTCCTATGGCAGCCATCCCTATCCGGGCCTGCTGTGCCTTGGCAAAGTCCTGACATGAAAAAAGCGGCGCCCGGTGAGGGGCGCCGCTTCTTCCTTCAGCCGCGAGGTCGTTAGCGGTTGCCAGCCATGATCAGGCCGGCGATCAGGCCGGTGGCGGCGGCAGCGAGGACATAATTGTTGTCCACCTGGCGCCACTCATAACCGCGGGGCGGGCGCTGCAGCCTGTGCTGGCGATAGTCGATGCGCCGGCCGCGGTTCCAGTCATGCCGCGCGATACGGCCACCCTTGCGCCAGCCCCGATGACCATAATTGTCATGGCCGCGATTGTTGAAGCTGGGGCCACGGCGGTCATCGCGACGGTCGTTCTGACGCTCGTAGCGATTGTTGTTGTTGTTCCAGCCCTGGGCGAAGGCTTCGCTCATGGGGGCCGCCAGCATCAGGACGGCGGCGGCAGTAGTGAGAAACTTTTTCATTGGGGTACCTTTCTGTTCGTACCGTTTACGAGCACGAAGATAGGATTTCCCCCGTGAACCCAGCCTGAATGGGACCAGCAGGAAGCGGTCAGGCTTGTCTTAAAGTGTGTCGGAGACGCGAATTAAGGCCGCGAAACGCTGGGTTTTAGGCTGCCGTCCGTGAGCAGCGGTGCGCGCAGCGCGGAGCAAGTCCTGTGGACTTCCGAAAGCCGCAAGCGCCCTGAGCACAAGCGAAGGGCGCGGCCTCAAGCTGCGGTCCATCCCCCGTCTATGGATATGATGCTGCCGGTGATCGAGCGCGCCATGTCGCCCGCCAGATAGACCGCCAGCGCCGCGACTTCATCAACCGTCACGAACTGCTTGGTGGGCTGGGCGTGCAGCAGCACATCGTTGATCACCTGTTCGCGCGTCAGGCCGCGCGCCGCCATGGTGTCGGGAATCTGGCGCTCCACCAGCGGGGTCCAGACATAGCCGGGGCATATGGCGTTGGCGGTGATGCCGAAGGTAGCGGTTTCCAGCGCCACGCTTTTGGTGAAGCCGGCGATGCCGTGTTTGGCGGCGACATAGGCCGACTTGAAGGGCGAGGCGATCAGCGCATGGGCCGATGCGGTGTTGATGATGCGGCCCCATTTTTTCGCCTTCATGCCGGGGATGGCGGCCCGGGTGGCGTAAAAGGCCGATGACAGGTTGATGGCGACGATCTGTTCCCATTTCTCGGGCGGGAACTCCTCGACCGGCGAGACGAACTGGATGCCGGCATTGTTGACCAGGATATCGACGCTGCCCAGCTGGGCGATGGCGTCCTGCACCATGGCCTCGGTCTGGTCGCCCTTGCTCATGTCGGCGCCGGAATAGATCGCCGTCACGCCGAATTCCTGTTCGATGCCGCTGCGCTCTTTTTCGATCGCGGCCTTGTCGCCAAAACCATTGAGGCAGAGGTTGGCGCCTTCCCGGGCATAGGCGCGGGCGATGGCCAGCCCGATCCCCGAGGTCGAGCCGGTCACAAGGGCGACTTTGCCTTTGAGCATGGGAAATCTCCAGGAAAGGTGCATCGGCATTCAGCCTGACACGGCAATGTCACAGGGTGAATGCGGCCTCATGTAGCGAAGTATAAGTCGCGAGCAGGCGAAAATGATCCCAAAACCGGTTATGATTCTGACCGTGGACCACAAACCCTTCCATCCCCCGGGGCATCCCCCGGGGCATCCCGCAGGCCACCGCTACGACTCCATCCCGCGTCCCGAAGGCTGCGGCCGCATCGCGCTGGTCCTGCAGGGCGGCGGCGCCCTGGGCGCCTATCAATCGGGCGTCTATCAGGCGCTGCATGAAGCGGGGCTGGAGCCGGACTGGGTATCAGGCGTCTCCATCGGCGCCATCAACGCGGCGCTGATCGCCGGCAACGCGCCGGAGCGGAGGCTGGCGGCGGTGTGCGAATTCTGGGATCGCGTCACCGACCGTACCATCTGGCCCTATACGCCCGATGGTGACATTTTCCGCCAGGCCCGCAATACGGTCTCTGCGATGACCACGGCGCTGTTCGGTCAGCCCGGCCTGTTCAAGCCGCACAAGATCAATTCCTGGTTCCTGCCCGCCGGCAACAAAGACGCCACCAGTTTTTACGACAACAGCCTCTTGCGCGAGACGCTGGAAGAGCTGGTGGACTTCGAGATCCTGAATTCCGGTCCGGTGCATTTCGCGGTGGGCGCGGTCAATGTCGTGACCGGCAACTTCCACTTCTTCGAGAATCGCAGGGAAGAAATCCGCGTCGAGCATATCCTGGCCAGCGGCGCCCTGCCGCCGGCCTTTCCCATGGTGCAGATCGGGACCGATTATTTCTGGGACGGCGGTATCGTCTCCAACACGCCGCTGTCGCACCTTTTGGCCCAGGATGATGATCACAACAGTCTGGTGTTCCAGGTGGATCTGTTCAGCGCCCGCGGAGCCTTGCCGCGCACCATGGCCGATGTGCTGGGGCGCCATAAGGACATTCTGTATTCCTCGCGCACCCGCCAGGTGACGGACAGTTTCGCCCGCCTGCAGCGCTGGAAGAACCGCTGCTATGACGCGCTGATGAAGGTGCCGGAGAGCGATCTGACCGAGGAAGACCGCGCCCTGCGCGACAAGCTGGCGGTGCTGCCGCGCGCCACCATTCTGCAGATGATCTATCAGCAGAAATCCTATGAGGGGAATGCGCGCGATTACGAATTCTCGCCCGACTCCATGCACGAGCATTGGAAGAACGGGCATGAGGACACGGTGCGTTCGCTGGGGCGCAAGGACTGGCTGGCGATGCCGCCCAAGCATGTGGGTGTGGTGACCCATGATGTGCACCGTGACAATGAAGGCCGCTGACGCCGCCTCCATTGCCGGTCGACTGGAACGGCTTCCCCCCACCCGGAGCTTCTGGCGCCGCATCACCTTCCTGTCGCTGGGCGGATTTTTCGAGTTCTACGACCTGTTCCTGGCCGCCTATGTCGCGCCGGGACTGGTGAAAAGCGGAATTTACACAGCCACCACCTCCGATTTTTTTGGCAACACCGGCATCGCCGGATTCGTCGCCTCTTTTTTCCTGGGTCTTTTCGTCGGCACCTTCCTGTTCAGCTATGTCGCCGACCGGTTTGGGCGGCGCACCATCTTCACGGTTTCGCTGCTATGGTATGCGGGCGCTTCGGTCATCATGGCGTTCCAGCAGGATGCTTTCAGTCTCAATCTGTGGCGGTTCATCTGCGGCATCGGCATTGGTGTCGAACTGGTGACGATAGACACCTATATCGCCGAGCTTTCGCCGCCCAAAACGCGCGGCCGGGCCTTTGCCTATTCCAACATCATCCAGTTTTCCGCCATTCCGGTGGTGGCGCTGTTGGGCTGGCTGCTGGTGCCGCACACCTTCTTCGGCATCGACGGCTGGCGGCTTGTGATCCTGGCGGGTTCGGTCGGCGCGCTGCTCGCCTTTTTCGTGCGGCGAAACTTGCCCGAAAGCCCGCGCTGGCTTGCCACGCATGGCCGCGCCCAGGAAGCCGAGGCGATCGTGGAATCCTGGGAAGTCGAAGCGCGGCTGGCTGGTGCCCAGCTGGCCGAGCCGGTCCCGCATGTTGTGCCGGAAGGCAAAGGGTCTTTCTGGGAGATCTGGAGCGCCGCCTATCGCGGCCGCACCGTCATGCTGATCGCCTTCAACCTGTTCCGGGCGGCCGGCTATTACGGTTTTGCCAGCTGGATGCCGACCCTGTTGATCGCCAGCGGCGTCGGCATGACCAAAAGTCTGGGCTACACCTTTATTATAGCCATTGCCGGCCCCTTCGGGCCGCTGTTGGGGCTGTTGTTCAGCGACCGGGTCGAACGCAAATGGATCATTGCCGGTTCGGCACTGGCCACGGTCGCGGTGGGTCTTGCCTTCACCCAGGCGCATGGCATGTTCGCCATCATTGCCTGCGGCGTCGGGCTGACCCTGCTCAACAATATCCTGTCCTTCGCCTATCACGGCTATCAGCCTGAGCTGTTTCCCACCCGCATCCGCGCCCGCGCCGTCGGCTTCGTCTATTCTTTCTCGCGCATCTCCACCACCTTCAGCGCTTTCGTCATCGCCTTCCTGCTGCGCGAGTTCGGCGCACCGGGCGTGTTTGTCTTCATTGCCGGCTGCATGGCGATGGTGGCGCTGGTGATCGGCCTGTTCGGGCCCAAAACGCGCGGGATGGCGTTGGAGAAGATCTCACAATGAACTACCGCCACGGCTATCACGCCGGAAACTTCGCGGACGTGGTCAAGCATGTGGCGCTGGTCGCCATACTGCAGCATCTGAAAAAGAAGGATACCGCCTTTTCGGTGGTGGACAGCCATGCCGGACGCGGCGTCTATGACCTGACCGGCGAGGAAGCGGCCAAGACCGGCGAGGCGCGGGGTGGCGTTGCCCGGCTGATGAACCTGGCGGGCGACATGCCCCCCGCTTTGACGGCCTATCTGCAGCTGGTGAAGGAAAGCGGCCCCACGCGCTATCCCGGCTCGCCGCTGCTGGCGGCGCACTTGTTGCGCCCCCAGGACCGCCTGATCGCGATCGAAAAGCACCCTGAAGAATTCGCCGCGCTCCAGGACGCGCTGTCGCCCTATGGCAATGCGGTGGCCGAGCAGGGTGATGGCTATGCGCGCAGCCTCAATCTGTTGCCGCCGCCCTCGCGGCGCGGCCTGGTGGTGATCGATCCCCCGTTTGAAGTGGGCGACGAGTTTGAAACCCTGGGACGCACCATTGGCGCGGCCTACCGCAAATTCGCCACCGGCATTTTCCTGGTCTGGTATCCCATCAAGTCGCAAGCCGCCGCTGATGCCTTTACCGCCGAGGTGCTGGGGGGCGGCGTGCAAAAGGCACTCACGGTGGACACGGAGATATCCGCCCCCGAAGGCAAGCTCGACCGCGCCGGGCTGCTGGTGATCAATCCGCCTTATGGCTTCGATGCCGGGATGCACGCTGCGGCGGAAATAATAGCCGCGCCGCTGCGCGCCGACATCGCCATCAAATGGCGCGCCGGGGCCCCTTAAGCCGTTGAAATCACGGGAAGGAAAACACCTTGCCTTGCAGCCCCACCTCCCTTATCACCGCCGGCGGACAGGTGGTCGAGTGGTCGATGGCACCGCACTCGAAATGCGGCATACCTGCAAGGGTATCGTGGGTTCGAATCCCACCCTGTCCGCCACCCACCAATTCCCCGTCAAGCAATTCAGTAGCTTAGAGCCCGAATTGGCAACCTTTGTTCTACGGTTTGCCACTCGATGTTTCCTTTCCGATCTTCGCCATAGCGGTAGCAGCTAACCCCGCACGATCAGCCGCTTCGGTGTAGCGCGTGACTTCACGCAGCGTCTTGTGACCTGTCACCGACATAATCTCATGTGCCGTACATCCCGCCTCCGCCAACTTCCTCGCAGCGGCCTTGCGAAGCCCGTGGGCGACACAATGGTCAGGCACACGAGCTTCCCTACATACCTCGCGAAACCAGTTTCCAAAGCCCGCAGGTGCGAATGGCTTGCCGTTGGCCGTAAGTAGGAATGTCAGATTGCTCTTGGGGACCGCATCTAAGGCTGTTTGCAGTTCTGGCAGCACAGGGATCGCCACGACAGCGCCGGTTTTTTGCTGTCGGACTGTTAGGATGCCCGCCTTTATGTGCTGCCATCCCATGGTGATTACGTCGCCACGCCGCTGAGCGGTCCAAAGCAAAAGTGCAAATGCCAGCCTGGCTCGCGTACCCAGAGGGTGGGCATTCTCAAACGCAGTGATCTCAGAGTCAGTCCATGTGTGATGCCCACCGGACCTCATCTTTGGGGGTTTTACCCCTATCGTGGGATCAGTTTCACGCCAGCCTTGCGATATTGCGAAGCGCATTAGCATACGGATGATACGGAGCCGGTTAGTTGCGGCCGCAGGAGTGGCGGCCTTCTGGGCAACAATGGCGGCAACCGCCCTGCGATCTAAGCTAAGCGCCGATCTATCGCCGTATTCTGCTCTAAAGCTGTCTAAGAGGCCGCGATAAGTTGCTTTTGTCGCCGAGGAAAGACCCTGAAATTGGGCCGAGTTAAGAAGTGACACTACCAGCAGGTTTATGCTGCCCGCTAGCGACCTTTCAGCGCCAACTAAAGCATTCGGGACCGGGCCACATTTCAAAGCTGATGCATGGGCGTCCATGAACTCGGTTGAGTAAGGCAAGCCAGGAAGCGGGGTGCGTTTTCCGAAGCGCCGGAAATAGTAGCGAACGGTGCCATGGCGATCCTCAAAGGCGTGAACGTATCGGGGGAGTTTGAGCCTCATTAAATGTCCTCCCAGCCTTTGAGGTCCGGCTTCACGGCGGGCAAATGTTCGGTGTTACTAGGGAAAACGATAATGGTCCCCTGTCTATCGATCTCATAACGGCCAACCTCGAAGCCAGCAGCTTTGGCACCCTTGA
>JBEGVG010000024.1:0-14297 GCA_041178445.1 Pseudomonadota bacterium
GCGCGGGATCGTGACGACCTTCTCGCCGCCGGTCTCGTCGGCGACGTGGCAGGCGTTGATCACCGCGTTGAGGTTGCGGCGGATCAGCTTGCTGCCGGAAACCAGCGCGGCGACCTTCTGCTCCTCGTTGACCTTCCACGAGACGAACGTCTCGATGTCCGGGTGGTCGAGGTCCAGGCAGACCATCTTCGCGGCGCGGCGCGTCGTGCCGCCCGACTTGATGGCGCCGGCGGCGCGGTCGCCGATCTTCAGGAAGCTCATCAGGCCGGAGGACTTGCCGCCGCCCGACAGATTTTCGTTCGCGCCGCGCAGTGGCGAGAAATTGGTGCCGGTGCCCGAGCCATATTTGAAGAGGCGCGCCTCGCGGGTCCACAGATCCATGATGCCGCCTTCATTGACCAGGTCGTCCTTGACGCTCTGGATGAAGCAGGCATGGGGCTGGGGATGCTCGTAGGCAGAAGTCGACTTGGTCAGCCGCCCGGTCTTGTGATCGACATAGTAATGGCCCTGGCCGGGGCCATCGATCCCGTAAGCCCAGTGCAGACCGGTATTGAACCATTGCGGGCTGTTGGGCGCGCATTTCTGCGACGCCAGCATGTGGCAGAGCTCGTCATAGAAGGCGCGGGCGTCGGTTTCGGAATCGAAATAGCCGCCCTTCCAGCCCCAATAGGTCCAGGTGCCGGCCAGCCGGTCGAACACCTGCTTGGCGGATTTCTCGCCAGTAGTCTCCTTGGAGTCCTTGGCTGCCTGCTTGCGCCAGAGGAACTCCGGCACGCCTTCTTCGGCCACGGGCTTCAGCGCCTTGGGAACGCCTGCCTTGCGGAAATATTTCTGGGCCAGGACATCGCTGGCCACCTGGCTCCAGCTTTCTGGAACTTCGATGTCGGTCTGGGCAAAGACGATCGAGCCGTCAGGGTTTCGGATTTCGCTGGCGGCGTTGCGGAAGGCGATGCCTTCGTAAGGCGAATGACCCTCAACCGTAAAGTGACGGCGAATGCGCATGGCGGTACCCTCGAAATGCTTGTTCTGACAACCCCAGCCCCTCCACCGCGCCATTTCGGGGACAGTTTCCCGTCCGCAAAGGCCCTCATCAGAGGGTTTGCAGCGGGAAGGCGTCGCCAGATCTGGTGGTCACAAGAGGTGACTGGCCCAAAGTATGGACCTGTGCCAAAGGCCGGCGCAAGCCATTAGTGGTTACCAAGGCCTTAATCACAACATGTTGTGGTTGTGAAGGTGGCCAAAAAGCCGCGAGTCAAGCGGGCTCCAGATTAAGACGCCGAAATATTTTTCGGCACTTTTGGTCACAGGCGCGAGCGGGACTTGGGACGGTTTGGGGATAAGCCAAAAAGCCCGGATTTCATGCAATGCAACATTGGCGGAAAACCGCCTTGGCCCCTATAGTCCGGGCGAATCCGCATGAGCTGCGCGCATGTCGCTTTTCAAGATGATCTTTTCCTGGTGGAACTCCGCCACATGGGGGACGCTGCTGACCACCTGGCTGTCGGGCAATCCCGTTGGCACGGACGATTTCGGCAATCGCTACTATCAGAACAAGGACGGTTCGCGCCGTTGGGTAATCTATAACGGCACCGTCGAGGCCAGCCGCGTGCCGCCCGACTGGCATGGCTGGCTGCACCATACCTATGCCGAGCCGCCCACCCGGGCGCCGCTGAAGGCGCGCGCGTTTGAAAAGGCGCACCAGCCCAACCTCACCGGCACCGAAGGCGCCTACAAGCCGGCCGGCAGCCTGTCGCGTGGGGGGCTGCGTCCGCCCGCCACCGGCGATTACCAGGCCTGGAAGCCGGACTGATTATGAGCACCCGCGTTATGCAGCAGAACAACATCGCCGAAACCATCATCGGCGCCCTCGTCGTCGCCGTGGCGATCGGCTTTCTGGTCTTCACCTATACCCGCACCGGCAGCGGCAGCCTGTCAGGCTATGAAGTCAATGCCCGCCTGCCCAAGGTGGATGGCCTGGGCATCGGCACCGATGTGCGGCTGGCCGGGATCAAGATCGGTACCGTCACCGACCTCACCCTCGATCCCAAGACCTATCTGGTCACGGTGCATATGAATGTCCGCGACGACATCAAGATACCGACGGATTCGTCGGTGATGGTGACGTCATCGGGGTTTCTGGGCAGCCAGTATCTTTCCATCACCCCCGGCGGCGACAATCAGATGATGGCCTCGGGCGCGTTTTTTGAAAGCGCCCAGGGCTCGATCGACGTGATGGGGCTGGTGAACCGTTTCGCCACTGGCGCCGGTGGCCAGCCGGCGGCGCCCAAGCCTGCGGCGCCTCCGGCGCTGGGCGACGGTCCGTGAAGCGTTACGCCCTTGCGGTGCTGATTGCGGCCGCTGCTGGCGCGGCTATGGCCCAGCCCGCCCCCAAACCTGCCATTCCCGATCCGCCGCCGATGAACATGACCCCGGGCGAAGGTCCCGCCCAGCCGCCCCCCGCGCCGCAAGGCGGCACGGCGCTGCAGATGCTGGGCCTGGACAAGATCACCGGGCGGCCCACCAGCATCACCGCGCCCATCGGCAAGCAGGTGACATTCGCCACCCTGACCATTACGGCGCGCTTTTGCTATTCCACGCCCGCCAGCGAGACCCCGGAAACCGCAGCCTTTGTGCAGATCGAGGACCGTCGCCCCGACCAGCCGCCGCGCAGGATTTTTTCGGGATGGATGTACGGCTCCAGCCCAGGCCTGAATGCCGTGGAGCATCCGCTCTATGACGTGTGGGCGATCAGCTGCAACAACAATGACGCCAAGGTCGCGGCCACCAACTCGACCGCGCCGGTCAAGGTGCAGGCGCCCGATTCCAGCGATAAAGAGCAAATCCAGCCGCTGCCCGAAGGCGCGGGCCGGTAACCTAGAACAGCGGCCAGATGGCTTCGCGGCCCAGGGCTGTGTTGAGCAATGCCAGATACTGGGTGCGCGGAATTTCCACCGCGCCGAACTGCGCCAGATGCGCGGTGAGGAACTGGGTGTCGAGAAGGACAAAGCCGCCGCGCTGCAGCGCATCGACCAGATGCACCAGCGCCACCTTGCTGGCATCGCGCTGGCGCGAAAACATGCTTTCCCCGAAGAACGCCGCGCCCAGGCGCACGCCGTAAAGGCCCCCCACCAGTTCGTCGTCCCGCCAGCATTCGATGGAATGGGCATGGCCGCCGACATGCAGCGCCGTATAAAGCCGCAATATCTCGCCGTTGATCCAGCTTTCCTCCCGCCCCGGCGCGGGCGCGGCGCAGGCCAGCATCACATCGCGAAAGGCGCGGTCGGCGGTAACGGTAAAGCGGCGTGACCGCACGGTGCGGGCCAGGCGATGGGGCACATGAAATTCGTCCAGCGGAAGAATGCCGCGCTTTTCCGGCGAGACCCAGTAGAGCACGGGATCGCCGCGCCTTTCCGCCATGGGAAACAGGCCCTCGGCATAGGCGCGCAGCAGGATTTCGGGCGTGAGCCGGGGGCCGTGCATTGCAAAAGCATAACGGGCTGACGGCTATCGCCGCCAGCCCGTTATTCAAAGGATCAGGACTGCTTACTTCTTGTTGATCGAGAAGGCGCCGGGACCGGCCGCGGCGACGTAGAGGAAGAAAAAGCAGAACAGGATGGCCGCGTCGCCCCGGTTGAGAAGGGGGAAGAAGCTCTGCGGCGCATGGGCGATGAAATAGGCAAATGCCATGGTGCCCGAGCAGATGAAGGCGGCCGGGCGGCTGAAAAAGCCCAGGATGATCATCGTGCCGCCGATCACCTCAATGGCGCCCGCAGCCCCGCTCAGGCTCATGGGATTATAGCCGCTCCAGCCGTCGCGGGCCGGGAAATTGAACATCTTGGCGGTACCGTGCGCCAGGAACAGAAGGCCCGCCATGATGCGGGTAATGCCCAAAATTTGGGATGCGTATTTGTCCAGAAAACCCATACTGTCTCTCCCTCCGATTGTTGCTGAGAGAGAACTCTAGCCGAGAAATGGGAAGGCACCTAGAGGGGCGTCAGGGCGTCCTGACGCGAAATCAATGTCCGTGACTTGCGAGATACTTCTCTAACCAATGGATGGAATAGTCGCCATTGATGATGTCCGGCTCGCGCACCAGCTGCTGGAACAGCGGGATGGTGGTGTCGATGCCGCCCACCACCAGCTCGTCCAGGGCCCGGCGCAGCCGCAGCAAACATTCGTTGCGATTGCGGGCATGGACAATCAGCTTGCCCACCAGGCTGTCGTAATAAGGCGGGATTTTATAGCCGGCATAGATCGCCGAATCGAAGCGCACGCCCAGGCCGCCGGGCGTGTGGAACTGGGTAATGGTGCCGGGCGAGGGGCGGAAGGTGAAGGCGTTCTCCGCATTGATGCGGCATTCAATGGCATGGCCTTCGAAGACGATGTCCTTTTGGGTGAAGCCCAGCGGCGCACCGGCAGCGACGCGGATCTGTTCGCGCACGATATCGATGCCGGTGATGGCTTCGCTGACCGGATGCTCCACCTGCAGGCGGGTGTTCATCTCGATGAAATAGAACTGGCCATCCTCGTAGAGGAATTCGATGGTGCCGGCGCCCAAATAGCCCAGCCTGGTCAGCGCCTTGGTGACGACGCCGCCGATCTCGTCGCGTTCCTGCGCGTTCAGCGCCGGGCTTCCGGCTTCTTCCCACAGCTTCTGATGACGGCGCTGCAGCGAGCAGTCGCGCTCACCCAGATGCACGACATGGCCATGGGAATCGGCCAGAATCTGGATCTCGATATGGCGCGGCCGCTGGAGGTATTTCTCCATATAGACCATGTCGTTGCCGAAGGCGGCCTTTGCTTCGGTGCGCGCCTGGGATAGGGCGAAGGATAGCTCGCCGGCATTCTTGGCGACCTTCATGCCGCGCCCGCCGCCGCCGGCGGTCGCCTTGATCAGAACCGGATAGCCGATCTTTTCGGCCATGCGCGCAGCATCGCCGTCCAGCACTTCGCCATCCGAACCGGGCACGGTGGGAATGCCCAGTTCCTTCACCGTCTGCTTGGCGGTGATCTTGTCGCCCATCATGCGGATATGCTCGGGCGTGGGCCCGATAAAGGTCAGTCCATGTTCCTTGATGATGTCGGCGAACTTGGCATTCTCCGACAGGAAGCCGTAGCCCGGATGGATGGCCTCGGCGCCGGTGATCTCGCAGGCCGCGATGATGGCCGGAATGTTCAGATAGGACTGGGCGGCGGCGGGCGGGCCGACGCAGACGCTCTCATCGGCCAGGCGCACATGCATCGCGTCGGAATCCGCCGTGGAATGGATGGCCACGGTGGAGATGCCCATCTCCTTGCAGGCGCGGATGACGCGGAGGGCGATTTCGCCGCGATTGGCGATGAGGACTTTCTCGAACATCAGGCGATGACGGCGAGGGTCTGGCCGAATTCGACGGGCGTACCGTCGCCGACGCAGATTTCCTTGACGGTGCCGCCCCTGGGCGCGGTGATGGCGTTCATGGTCTTCATCGCTTCCACGATGAACAGCGTGTCGCCTTCCTTCACGGTCTTGCCGACCGCCACGAAAGGCGGTTTGCCGGGTTCGGGCGACAGATAGACGGTACCGACCATGGGCGAGGGGACCGCGCCTGCCACCGGACCGGAGGAAGCCGGCGCAGCCGCGGGCGCAGGTGCCGCAGCCGCGGGGGCAGGCGCCGGAGCCGCCATGGTGACGGTGGTGGCGCTGGCGCCGCTGGCGCGGCTGACGCGAATGCGCGCACCATTATGTTCGATCTCGATTTCGGTGAGGCCGGTTTCCTTCAGCAGCTTGGCCAGCTCGCGCACGGCTCCAGCGTTCACGCCGGGCTTGCCCGGTGACTTCGATGTCGCTTGGGGGGCGGGCGCTGCTTTGGCGGCAGGCTTCTTTTTCTTCGTGCTCATTTCGACACCTTGAGAATTTCAGCGACCGCGTCCACCGCGCGCAGATAGCCTTGCGCGCCCAGCCCCATCACGATGCCGGTGGCAACCTTGGAGACATATGAGTTGTGGCGATAGGGCTCGCGCTTGTGAATGTTGGACAGATGACACTCGATCACCGGCACCTTCAGCATCTGGAGCGAATCCAGAATGGCAATGGAGGTGTGGCCGTAGCCCGCCGGATTGATGATGACGGCGCAGCTGCCGGCGCGCGCTTCCTGGATATGGTCCACGATCTCGCCTTCCCGGTTGGACTGGCGGAAGACGATGGAAAGCCCATGACGCTTGGCCTGCTCGGCGCACATCTTTTCGACTTGGGCCAAGGTGGTATAGCCATAGACCTCCGGCTCGCGTGTCCCCAGCAGGTTGAGATTGGGGCCGTTGAGGATATATATCGGTAAGGTCTTGGATTGTTTGGGCTTTTTCGCCATAGACTTTCCGGTGGTAAAGCTGATTCTAGCCTTATAATCGCATCCAGACAGATACGGAAATGCTTCCATGGCACTGAAAGTCACCCTGAACGGCGAACCCCGGCAATTGGACGCGCCCACCAGCGTAAGCGCCCTGCTGGAAAGCCTGGGGCTGGACCCGGCCAAGATCGCGGTGGAACGCAATCTGGAGATCGTGCCGCGCGGGGCCTATGGCGAGGTCGCGCTGGCGGATGGCGACCGGCTGGAAATCGTGCATTTCATCGGCGGCGGCAACGCGCCCGCTGCCGTCCCCCGCGAGGACAAGCCGTTTGTTCTGGCGGGCAGAACCTACAAGTCCCGCCTGATCATCGGCACCGGCAAGTACAAGGACTATGCCCAGAACGCCGCGGCGCTGGAGGCCAGCGGGGCTGAGATCGTCACCGTGGCCGTGCGCCGCGTGAACCTGACCGATCCCGGCCAGCCCAAGCTGGTGGATTTCATCGACCCGAAGAAAGTCACCTATCTTCCCAATACGGCCGGCTGCTTCACCGGCGAGGATGCGGTGCGCACGCTGCGTCTGGCGCGCGAGGCGGGCGGCTGGTCTCTCGTCAAGCTGGAAGTTCTGGGCGAGAAGAAGCTTCTCTATCCCGACATGATCGAAACCCTGCGCGCCACCGAGATGCTGTCAAAGGACGGTTTCCAGGTGATGGTCTATTGCAGCGACGATCCCTTGATGGCCAAGCGGCTGGAGGATGTCGGGGCGGTGGCGATCATGCCGCTGGCCTCGCCCATCGGTTCGGGCATGGGCATCCAGTCCACCGTGAACATCCGCATGATCATCGAGGATGCCAAGGTGCCGGTGATCGTGGATGCCGGAATCGGGACGGCTTCAGATGCGGCGGTGGCGATGGAGCTGGGCTGCGACGGAGTGATCTCCAACACCGGCATTGCCCATGCGCGCGACCCGGTACAGATGGCCGCTGCGATGAAGCTGGCGGTGGAGGCCGGGCGCCTGGCCTGGCTGGCCGGACGGATGCCGAAAAAGGCTTATGCCGATCCGTCCAGCCCTTTATCAGGACTTATCTAGCTTCATCGCCTCGTTCAGGGCGGCATCTTCCAGCATCCCCGGATGCAGCTTGCCGTTCAGGATGAAGGTCGGCGTGCCGTCGATGCCGGTCTTGCGCGCCAGCGCGATGCTGGCATCCAGCGCCTTTTGCATTTCCGGATCCTGGATGTCGGCTTTCAGCCGGTTCACGTCCATTCCGACCTTGGCGGCATTGGCATAAATCATTTCTTCCGTGATCGCGCCTTCCTCGGCCAGCAGCGCGAAGTGGAAGTCCATGTAGCGGTCGCGCTGCTTGCGCGCCGCCAGCGAGGCCTTGGCGGCAAACATGGCGCTGGGGCCGTGCAGCTGCTCGATGGGATATTCGATGAAGGCGAAGCGGACCTTGTCCTTGTTGGCTTCATAGAATTTGCGGATCGCCGGCAGCGAGGCGCGGCAGAAGGGGCAGTCATAATCGTAGAATTCGACAAAGGTCTGCTTGGCGTCGGCCGGGCCGGCGACGAAGGCGATCTTGGGATCGAAGAAAGCCGCCTGGTTCATCAGGGCGGCGGTCTGCTGCGCCTTTTGCTTGCTTTCTTCCTGCTGCTGGTAGCGGCCCAGCATGGCGGCCGCCAGTTCCGGGCGGCGCATCAGATAGGTCTGCATCTGCAGATCGTTGATCGGGATCATGCCGCGATCGGCCATGGTCAGGATGACGGCAACCGCCAGCGCGGCGCCCGCGACGGCGCCGGCAAGGGTAATCACAAAGGCTCGCATTGTTATCCTCGTTGCTGCTGCGCCAGCGGACCCGCGGCGCCGATAATATCCTGGGCCCGTTCCCAGTCCGCACTGCCCTGGGGCAGCTTGCCGCGCGCACGCATGGCGAACACCAGCGCGCGGCGCATGTCGCCCGCATTGTACCACAGTTCGGCGGTGGACAGATCGGCCATTGGCACGTTCTTGACGGCGCTGTAGGCCTGGGCGGTCTGATACCAGGTGAAGATGTCGTCATTCTCCACCAGCAGGGCGGCTTTCAGATTCTTGAGCGCCTCGGCGGCCTGTGCCTGGTCTTCGGTGGCGAGCTGGGCGCCGGCCAGCATCAGGCGCAGCTGTGGCGCGCCCGGACGCAGGCTTACCGCCTTCTGGAGGTCGGGCAGCGCGAGCAGAGGCTTGGCCATGCTGACGTGAATCTGGCCGCGCACTTCATAGAAATAGGGATTGTTGGGTTCTTCCTGGATCAGGCTGCTGATCTCGGCCAGCGCCTTCTGGAAATCAGGCTGGCGCATATAGACGAATGCGCGGGCATAGCGCGCCTGTGCGCTGGTGTTTGAGACGGGAAACCGGTTCAGCGCTTCCTTTACCGGCAGGACGAACCCGGCCAGCTTGGCCTGGACCATGCTGAAGGTGTGCATCGATTGGGGCGAATCCTGCACATCGCGATAGGGCGAGGATTCAAGCTTTTGCATCAGGTCAAAAACGCGGTCCTGGCCCACCGGATGGCTGGAGGCAAAGCGGTCGGGACGGTTGTAGCTGGCGCGCATCGCATCGGCCTGGGCGAAGCGGCGGAAGGTATCGACCAGGCCCTTGGGGGACTGGCGCGTGGCCAGGAGCAGCTTGGCGGCGATCTGGTCGGCACTGGATTCCTGCACGCGGGTGAAAGTCATGAACTGCGCTTCGGCAACGGCCTGGCCCAGGCCCATCATCACCATGCCCAGCTCGCCCGCGCCCGCGACCATCGCGCCCAGGCCGAGCAATATCGAGGCCAGCATCGGGATCATCGCCTTCTTGGCGCCGTAGCTGCCGCGCGTCAGATGGGCGCCGGAGATGTGGCCGGTCTCATGCGCCAGCACCCCGACCAGTTCGTTGGGATTGCGCATCCACAGCAGCATGCCGGCGCAGATGAAGAGGTTGGCCGGCTGCATCGCGAAGGCGTTGAGGCTGGGATCGCCGACGAGATGGGTCTTCACCGCATTGGGATCGAGGCCGGCGGCCTTGGCCAGCGGCGCTTCATAGGCCTTGAGCATTTCCTCGGTTTCGGTGTCGCGCAGGATGCTGATGCCCTGGGCCTGTACGGGCAGGGTATGGATCAGCAGTGTGGCGGCAAGGCCGACTGCGAAGAGTTTGCGGATGGCATTGGGTGACAAACCGGAATTCTCCTGATGCCCCACCCAACCCCGTTGCGGACCGTATGGGGAGGGGCGTCAAACGTCAAATAATACGACTTCTTTATCTCATCCCGCTGGGGCATAAAGGCCCTTCCAACAGCCCCTTTACGGATGAAAACCGCGTCATGATGCTTAAGCGTCTTTCCGCCCTGCTCGTCGCGCCCCTGATGCTGGGCGGCTGCGTCACGGCCGAATATATTGGGGACAATGTCATAGCGTCGGTCGGTCTCGCGGACGCGGCGCCCCGCAGTTACACCTCCAGCGAAGTCTCCGAAGCTGTCCGGCTGGGCGTGGTGGTGAGCGACGAGCCGCTGGCCGCCAGGGCCGGCGCCGCCGTTCTGACCTCACAGGGCACAGCCGTGGACGCGGTGTCCGCCATGTTCTTCACCCTGGCGGTGACCTATCCGGCCGCCGCCGGACTGGGCAGTGGCGGCCTTTGCCTGGTCAGGGACACCAGCAGACGGGTTACGGAGTTCAATTTTCTCACCCGCGCGCCTGCGCGCGGCGGCGCCTATGCGGTGCCGGGCGGGGTGCGGGCCTTTGCCGACATGCAGCGGCTTCATGGCGCCCTGCCGTGGCAGCGCGTGGTGGCGCCAGGCGAGGCTTATGCCGCCACCGGCTTTCCCATCTCCCAGGCGCTCTCCGCGCGGCTCGCCGCGGCACAGAATGTCATTCGCCTCGACGCGGATCTGGCCGCGCAGTTCCTGGATGAATCCGGTCAGTTGCGCGCGACCGGCAGCGAAGTGCGAAATCCGGCGCTGGGGCTGACGCTGGGCCAGATACGCATGAACGGTGCTGACGGTTTTTACAGGGGCGCGACGGCGGCACGTATCGAATCTTATTCCGCGGCGCAGGGCGGCGCCGTGACCCTGGATGAACTGGCCGCGGTCACAACCCGGCAGGGACCCGCGCGGGCCCGCAACGCGGGTGGGCTTGTCATTCATCTGCCGGGCGCGGGGACGGGTGCGGGTGTTTTCACTAATTTGCTGTTCGACAATTTCGCCCGTCAGTCCGGCGCGGGCGAAGTGGCAATCGCGGCGGCGGTGCGCCAGTCGCTGGCGTCCTTCGGGGTGGCCAATCTGCCTCGCGATCCGGGGTCTACCGGCTTTGCCGCCGTTGACGTGAATGGTCAGGCGGCATCCTGCGCCATCACTCTGAATGGTCCATTCGGTTCGGGCCGCACGGCGGCCGGCACCGGTGTGGTGCTGGCGGCTTCGCCGGCCGTGCCGGCGGGTCTTGCCAGCGCTTTCCTGACGCCCCTGATCGCCACCGGAAGCGACAATGTGATCCTGGCGGCGACGGGCGCCGGCGGGCCGAACGGGACCGCGGCGGCGGTGCATGCACTGCTGGAAGCGACACGTGGGCGCATCCCGGGCAAGCGGGGCGACCTGCGCAGCACCGGGGCAGCGCCGTTCGACACGGTGAATGTGATTTCCTGCAACAGCGAAGCCTGCGTGGCGCTGTCCGATCCGGGCGCCCATGGCCTGGGCACCGCGGCGGATGCCATAGCGCCCAGCATCCTTCAATAGAAAAGCCGCGGATTGAACCCGCGGCTTTTCTTTAGCGTTTGCGTGGCCGTTACTCGCCGCCGAAAGCCTTCTGCCACCACCCCTTCTTGCTGGACTTGGGCTCTTCGCTCGGCGTGGTGTCGGGAATATCATCCTTGAGCGACCAGACCGGCATGGACGGCGCCCCGGGGGCGGTGTCACTGGGGGTGGTGTCGATCTCGTCCGGCACGGAGCCGAAACGGTCTACCTCTTTGGCAAAGCCGCCCTGGTTATCAGCACCGGCCGGACGATCTTCGCGATCGCGTCCGCCACGGCGGCCACGACGGCGGCGGCGCTTGCGGCGCGGTTCGCCATTTTCGCCCAGCAGCGCACCGGGCAGGGCAGCTTCTTCCTGGTGTTCGACCGGGGCGGCCGCCACGCCCGTGTCGGCGCCCGAAGGGCGCTGACCGTCGCGGTCACGGCTGCGGCCACGTCCACCGCGGCGGCGCTTGCGGCGGCCATTCTCACGGTCGCCACGCTCGCTGCGCTCGCCTTGTGATGATGCGGGGCGTTCTTCCTCGTCTTCGTCGCGGGAATCGGGCTGGCCGCCATCGGCCTCCACCAATTCTTCTTCCTCGACCTCTTCTTCATATTCCGGCTCGGGCTCGCTGGAGGGCACAAAGCCGGCCTCGATGCTGACGGCGGAATTGCGCGGGCGCTCCGATGGGTCGCGCTGCTTGGTGCGCTCCAGCTCGAAGGTCCCGGCGGCGATGCCGGCCTTGGGATCGAAGAAAATTTCCATGCCATGTTCGGCCTCGATACGGGCCAGCTCATGACGCTTCTGGTTCAGCACATAGATCGCGACATCATTGGCGATGCGCACGGTGACGGCAGCAGCGCGGTTCTTTTCGGCTTCCTCTTCCAGTCCGCGCAACACGCGCAAGGCGGTGGATTCGATGGAGCGGACCAGTCCCAGACCTTCACAATGCGGGCAGGTGACGGTGGAGCCCGCGATCACACCGGCCCGCAGACGCTGGCGCGACATTTCCAAGAGGCCGAACTGCGAGATTTTTCCGATCTGGACGCGGGCGCGGTCGTTTTTCACCGCATCGCGCAGGCGCTTTTCGACCTCGCGGTCGTTGCGGCCTTCTTCCATGTCGATGAAGTCGATCACGATCAGGCCGGCCAGGTCGCGCAGGCGCAACTGGCGGCCAATCTCGCTGGCCGCTTCCAGGTTGGTCTTGCGCGCGGTTTCCTCGATGGAGTGTTCGCGGGTGGCGCGCCCGGAATTGACGTCGATGGAGACGAGCGCTTCGGTCTGGTTGATGACGATATAGCCGCCCGATTTGAGGGTAACTGTGGGCGAGAACATCGAGTCCAGCTGGGCTTCGATATGCATGCGCTGGAATAGCGGCACGGTGTCTTTGTAGTGATGGACATGCTTGGCATGGCTGGGCATCAGCATGCGCATGAAGTCCTTGGCGTTGCGGAAGCCCTCTTCGCCTTCCACCACAACGTCCTGCACATCCTTGTTGTACAGGTCGCGGATGACGCGCTTGATCAGATCGCCTTCCTCATAGACGCAGGCCGGCGCGTTGGAGGAGAGGGTCTTTTCGCGGATCGTGTCCCACAGGCGCAGCAGATAGTCATAATCGCGCCGGATTTCGAGCCGGGTGCGGTTTTCGCCGGCGGTGCGGATGATCAGGCCCATGCCTTCGGGCAGTTCCAGCCCCTGGGCGGCGCTTTTCAGGCGCTTGCGGTCGGCGGCGTTGGTGATCTTGCGGGAAATGCCGCCGCCGCGCGGGGTGTTGGGCATCAGCACGCAATAGCGGCCGGCCAGCGACATATAGGTGGTGAGGGCCGCGCCCTTGTTGCCGCGTTCTTCCTTGACCACCTGCACCAGGATGATCTGGCGGCGCTTGATCACTTCCTGGATCTTGTAATGCTTCTTGCGGACCCAGCGCTGGGACGGCTTGCCGGCCTGCAAAGCCTGGGCTTCGGCGGAGTCGCCATCCTGGGGCGCTCCCTCTTCGGCCTGGGGCAGCGCGTCGCCTTCGATCACTTCGGTGTCGCTGACCTCTGTCTGGGCCTCGACAGGCTCGATTTCGCCCTCATTCTCTTCGGCGGCCTGGGCAGCGGCGACGTCCGGGTCGCCATGATAGTCGTTCAGCGCGGCGGCCGCGGCCTCCGACTTGGATTCGGGGACATCGTCCTCGTCCTGCTCGAGTTCGACCGGCGCGCCGCCATGATTGACGAACACGTCTTCATGATCGTCCTCGGTGCTGTCGCTGGTGGCTTCGGCTGTGTCCTCGCCGTCGGTATCCAGCGGCACCAGCGGCGCCATCTCGGCAGTGTCCTCGCCGTTGTCGCCGTCTTCCTCGAGTTCGTCCTCCGCCTCTTCCGTGCCGGCATCGGCCTTGGGGCCGGTGATCTCAAAGGATTCGATATCGTCTTCCTGGCGGCGGCGCGCCTCGGCTTCCTGCTCGGCCAGCAGCGCCTGACGGTCGGCGACGGGGATCTGGTAATAATCGGGATGGATTTCCGCGAAGGCCAGGAAGCCCTGGCGGTTGCCGCCATATTCGACAAAGGCAGCCTGCAGCGACGGCTCAACGCGCGTCACTTTCGCAAGATAGATGTTTCCCTTGAGAGGCCGCTTGGAAGCGGCCTCGAAGTCAAATTCCTCGACCTTGGAACCGTCGAGAATGACCACCCGTGTTTCTTCCGGGTGGTTGGCGTCGATCAGCATCTTGTTTGCCATGGGTAACTCTTTGCGGCGTTGCGCGCCGGGCGGCCGGAGGGGCGCGCCGCTGTCCGCTGGGGGACGCGGCGACCGCTACAGGGCTCTGCCCGAGGGCGCGAACGCTTCTTGTCGGAGAAAAAAGGAAAGGCCCGAGGCCTGCAACACTCTGGCCGGCGCGAAGGCCGGCGGACTGATCGCCTGAAAGCGCCGCAACGGAGCGGCGCCGGCCGGCCGCGTAAGCGGTCAGCCACACAAGATGACGCCCCAGGACGCGAACCGCGGCCGCATAACGCGCGCCGAAGCTCGAACCGGAACTCACGCGCCGGCGACACGGCGCCGTCGCGCGGATGAACCGGGCGAGACGGGGCGTCGATGCTGCGCTTGTCATGGTCCTGGCCATGAGATCGTCAAAAAACCTTTCGCGACGCCTTGCGGCGGCGAGTATGCGTCGCGCGGCGCGGGGCCGCTGGCGACGGAAGATGTCAGCCAATCCTGGAAATCCGCCAGCCTTGATCGGCAAGGCGCGTTCTGCGCCGG
>JBEGVG010000025.1:0-16611 GCA_041178445.1 Pseudomonadota bacterium
ATATCCTGGATGATTTCCGGCTTGGTCAGCGTCAAAAGATCGTTATTGCCCTTCAGCTCCGACGGATGATTGTCGAAACGCTGCCCCCGGAAATCCTGCTCGCCCAGCTTGAAGCCCTGGATCATCACGCCCCAGGAACCGTCGAGCAGCAGCAGGCGTTTCTTCGCCTCTTCCTTCATCCAGGCAATGCGGGCTTCGCGTGTAAAACTCATGATAGTTCCTTGGGACGTAGGCCGAGAATGCGGCAGGCCGCGTAGGTCAGGTTGGCCTGGTTGAGAGTGTAGAAGTGAAATTGGCCGAAGCCGCGCCGGCGCAGCTGGCGCACCTGGTCGGCCAGCACGGCGGCGGCGACGATGCGGCGGGTCTCCACATCCTTGTCCAGCCCCTCATAGGCCTTGGCCAGCCAGGCGGGAATGGAAGCCCCGGCCTTGGCTGCCATGCGCGCAATGCCGTTGAAATTGGTGGTCGGCATCACGCCCGGCACCACCGGAATGGTAATGCCGGCCGCAAGCGCATCGTCGCGGAAACGCGCCGTCAGGTCATTGTCGAAACAGAACTGCCCCAGGGCGCGGCTGGCGCCGGCATCCATCTTGGCTTTCAGCAGTTCGATGTCATGGCCATGGCTGGGCGAGTCCGGGTGACGCTCGGGATAGAAAGACACGCTGACTTCAAAGTCGGCGATCTTCCGGATGCCCGCGATCAGTTCCGGCGTCGAACGGTAACCTTCGGCATGGGGCTGGTAAGGCCCGGTCATGTTCGGCATGTCGCCGCGCAGTGCCACGATGTGCCGGATGCCCGCATCCCAATAGGCGCGCAAGATGTCGTCGGTCTCGCCGCGCGACGCGCCGACGCAGGTCAGATGCGCCGCCGGTTTCAGGGTGGTTTCCTCGACAATGCGCTTGACGGTGGCGTGGGTGCGTTCGCGGGTCGAGCCGCCTGCCCCATAGGTCACCGAGACGAAGGCCGGCTGCAGCGGTTCCAGCCGGCGGATCGCGGTCCACAGGGCAGCCTCCGCCTCGTCGGTCTTGGGCGGGGAGAATTCGAACGAGACCTGCAGCGGGCTGGGGTCGGTGATGAGTTTTTCCAGGCTCATGCGGCTTCTTTTTTGCTTTTGGCTTTCGCGGTTGCGAGCCAGAGTTTGACAGTGAGTTTTTCGCCTTCGCTTTTGGGCGCGATGGTCTCGATGCCCGCGCCGGAAAGGCCGGCGGCGGCGAACCAGCCTTCCACTTCGCGGTCGGAGAAACCCAGGCGGCGATGAGCATATTCATCGCGCAGGAACTCTTCCTTGTGGGGCGCGAAATCGGCGATCAACAGCTTGCCGCCCGGCACCATGACACGGGCGGCTTCCGCCACCGCCGTACCCGGATCGTCCAGGTAATGCAGCACCTGATGGAACAGCACGACGTCGAAACCATTGCCCGCCGCGCCATTCGGAAATGGCAGGCGATAGGTGTCGCCCAGGCGCACCTGGGCGTTCTGGATATTGGCGCGCAGCAGCCGGTCGCGGGCGATGGCCAGCATGTCGGGGCTGACATCGATGCCGATGGCACGGGCCGCATGGGGCGCGATCAGTTCCAGCATGCGCCCGGTGCCGGTGCCGGCATCCAGGAAGCTGTCGATCGGCGCCGCGGTGAGATGGCGCGCGATGGCCGCTTCCACGTCCTTTTCGGGGGCATGCAGGGCGCGGATACGCTCCCATTCGGCGGCATTGGATTTGAAATAGGCGGCCGCCGCCGCGGCGCGGCTTTTGCGGATATGTTCCAGCCGCGCCTTGTCGGTTTCCTGCATCTGGGAATCGGCCAGTTCGGCGATCACCCGGGACAGTTCGGCCCCGGTGCCCCGGTCGGCGGCGCGGCAGAACACCCAGCTGCCTTCCTTGAAGCGCTCGACCAGCCCGGCCTCGCCCAGCAGCTTCAAATGCCGGGAGACACGCGGCTGGGATTGGCCGACAATCTCGATCAGCTCGCTGACGGTCAGCTCGGCCTGGCGCAGCAAAAGCAGCAGGCGCAACCGCGTGGGGTCGCCCGCGGCACGCAGCATGGATACCAGCCGGTCCAAGGTGTCATCTCACATATAAACATATCTTTATATGCTCAGGAATGCTGCGGCTGCAAGGGGTCTGGATTTACGCGGGCAAAACCGGCAAAACCCCCTGAAATTCACGGGTTTTGGATCGAAAAATGCGCCGCGGACTGGTTTTGGGATTATACGCCGCGGCGCTTTGCCAGTTTCTGGCGGCCTGCGCTTCCACCCCCCCCCCAGCCCGGATGCCCTGGCCGCCAACGACCCCTATGAGATGACCAACCGCGAAGTCATGGCGTTCAACCGCCAGGTGGACAAGTACTTCGTCATTCCCACGGTCGGTCTCTATTTCCTGACGGTGCCGCCGGCGGGGCGCCGCGGGGTCCACAAATTCCTGGGTCACCTGTCGCTGCCCATCATCTTCGTCAATGACGTGCTACAGGGCGAGACCAGAAAGGCCGGCCATGCGCTGGGCCGCATCGTGATCAATTCGACCTTTGGTTTGGGCGGTTTCTTAGATCCCGCCGTGACGCTGGGCATGCCGCCGCACCGCGAAGACATGGGCCAGACCCTGGCGGTGCATGGCGTCAAGGAAGGGCCCTATCTGGTGCTGCCCTTTTTCGGGCCCAGCAATCCGCGCGATGCGCTGGGGCTGGCCACCGACTGGGCGATCGATCCCACCAACCTGATCCCGATGAAGCAGCATGTCTGGTGGGCGGCAGGGCGGGCCTATTTCACCATCCTGGACCTGCGCTCCCAGAACTATCAGACCCTGCTGGATATCCAGCGGACCTCGATCGACTATTATTCCTCGCTGCGCAGCTTTTACCGCCAGTACCGGGATGAGCAGATTCGCAATGGCCGCAAGCCGGACCCGGCGGAACTGCCCGATTTCTGATGACCCGCCAGCGGCTTAAAAGCGTACGAATCCCTGTATAATAAGCCTCTTTCTTGCCTTGAACTTGCCATAGCAACCCAGCAACATCGCCAAAACCCAGAGACCGTCCCATGCCCCTCCCCGCTTTTTCGATGCCGATCATGCGCCGCGCTGTGCTGGCCTTTGCCATGCTGCTGACCGCACCGATGCTGGTGACGCTTCCCGCGGCGGCCGCCACGCCCGCAGAGACGCTCGTCAGCGACAATATCCAAAAGGGGCTTGAGATCCTCAGGGACAAGAAGCTCTCCACTGCCCAGCGCAGCGACCAGTTCAAGACCCTGCTGCTGCGTTTGGTGGATACGCGCCGCATCGCGCTCTACACGCTGGGCCAGTATCGCAACACCGCCTCGCCCGCCGACATCGACGCTTTCGCCGCTGCCTTCCAGGATTATGCCAGCGCCGCCTACCAGACCTATTTTTCCAAATACACCAACCAGACGCTGAAGGTGACCGGTTCCACCCAGCGCAATCCCACCGACTTCGTCGTCCATACCCAGCTGATCGATCCGGGCAGCAGCCAACAGCCGGCGGCGTTGGATTTCCGGGTGCGCACCGATGGCGGCAAGCCGGTTCTGGTGGACGTGGCCTATGAAGGGGTTTGGCTGTCGCTGGCCCAGCGCGACCAGTTCGTGAATTTCCTGGGCCAGAACAATGGCAATGTCCGCACCCTGATCACGCATCTGAGCGAGATGGCCGTGAGCCTGGGCAAGCCGTCAAACTAGGCCTTTTGTTAACGAAAGGTTGCATGGCGCGCGAGTCCACTCGCCCGCCCCAAGTTCCTTTGAGCCGCCTTAACCCGTCCGGCCCGATACTCTCCGCCCAATTCAAAAAACAGGGCTGGACACGTGAACGAGTTGTGGCGACAGACTGCCGAAGCGCGCCCCGCCGCGCCCCGTCCGATCTCACCGCCGCCCGTGCAGGCTTCCGCGCCGCCCGCCACGGTGGTGCGTCCGCCGATGCCGCAGGCCCAACCCGCAGCCGCACTGCGGCCCGCGGCCCCGCCCGCCGCTCAGGTCCCGCCGCCCGCGCCGCAGCCGGTGGCACAGCCGCGCCCGGCGCCAGCTGCTTCACCCGCGCCCACAGCGCCCATAGCTGCCGAACGCCGCGCCGCGCCTCGTCCGGCGCCGACCACCGCGCAATGCATCGGCCGCGTCATCTCCGTGTCCGGATGCAGCACGCAAATTGAACTGACGCCGCACATTCCCGGCCAGCCCGCGGCCCGCGCCGAAATCGGATCGCTGGCCAAGATCCGCGCCCAGGATGCCAGCGTGGTCGGCATCATTTCCGGCATGGCGGTGCAGGCCGGCCAGCGCGGCGAGAAGACCGTTCTGGAACTGATCCTGGTGGGCGAAGTCGTGCCCGAGGGTTTTCAGCGCGGCGTGGCGCACTTCCCCTCGATCGGCGACGATGTCTTTCTGGCCGGCGCCGCGGACCTCGCCCATGTCTATTCCCAGAACGCGGTCGCGACGCTGAATGTCGGCACGCTGTATCAGGACCCGTCGGTTTCGGCGCGGCTGATGGCCGACGATCTCTTCTCCAAGCATTTCGCCATTGTCGGCACCACCGGCTGCGGCAAGTCCAGCGCGCTGACCTGCATCCTGCGCGAAGCCCTGAAGGAACGGCCCCATGCCCATGTCCTGGTGCTCGACATGCACGGCGAATATCACCGCGCCTTCGGAACCCAGGCCGAAGTGATCGGGGCGGGCGACCTGCACCTGCCCTTCTGGCTTTTGAATTTCCAGGAGCTGCGCTCGGTCCTGACCAGCCCGGACGACCATCACGACGCCCAGGTGGAAATCCTGTGCGACGCCATCATCTCCGCCAAGAAGCGCTATTCGAACGCAGCGGCAGGAAGGGTGCGCGCCGCGCTCGACACCTCGACCGCGACGGTGGACAGCCCGACGCCCTTCCGCCTCTCCGACCTGATCAGCTATATCGACGAACAGCTGGGCAAGCTGGAGCGCCCCTATCCCACACTCGCCTATCGCCGCCTGAAATCGCGCATCGAATCGCTCGCCAGCGATCCGCGCTATGTCTTCATGTTCGGCAATCCGAACATGGAAGACACGATGGTGGAGATCATGTCCCGCCTGTTCCGCATTCCCAACGACGGACGCCCCATCACCGTGGTCGAGCTTTCCACCGTACCGGAGGAAATCCTGGACGTGGTGGTGCTGCTGCTGGCCCGCCTGACCTTTGATCTGGCGGTGTGGAGCAATGGCGGGCTGCCGGTCCTGCTGGTGTGCGAGGAAGCGCATCGCTATGTGCCCGCCGACGACCGCAAGGGCTTTTTCCCAACCCGCCAGGCGCTGTCGCGCATCGCCAAGGAGGGCCGCAAATACAGCATCTCGCTGGCCTTGCTGACCCAGCGCCCCTCGGAACTGGACACCACCATCCTCTCCCAGTGCAGCACCATCCTGGCCATGCGCCTGGCGACCGAAAGCGACCAGCGCGTCATGCGCTCCAACGTGCATGACTCCACCTTTGGCATTCTGGAATATCTGCCGCTGCTGGCCGACCGCGAGGCCATCGTGCTGGGCCGCGGCGCGCCCATGCCGATGCGCATCAAGTTCCACGAGCTGCCCGCCATCATCCTGCCGGGCAAGAGCCAGAACGAGTTCACCCAGCGTTGGGCCGCGCCCAACATGGACCGGCGCATGCTGGAAGACACCGTCGCGCGCTGGCACAACAATAGCGGCCGCAAGTAAGTATTTTTTCGCTAGGCGCTGGCCTGGGCCGCCGCAACGCGCGCATCGCGCCAGGCCATCAGCGCGGCGCTGGACTGGGCGACCGACTGGCGCAGTTCATCCAATAGCGCCGCCAGCCCGTCGGGATTGCCACTCTTGCAGAAATTCTCCACGTCCCGCGCCAGCGCGCTGGTCTGCATGGCGCCCAGATTGCCCGACGAACTGACCAGCATATGAGCCTGGCGCGCGATGCCCGCCAGGTCGCCCGTTTTGGCGCAGGCGGCGATCTCCAGCATGTGGCTCGCGGTATCATGGAGATACAGCGTGATCAGTCCGGTGAGATTGGCCGGCTTCAGCACCGAGGCCAGCTCGGTCAGGTTTGTGCTGTCAAGCACCAGCAATTCGGGGCGCTGGCGGCCGCGGGCCGCTTCGTGCATGCGCAGCCCTCCCGCGGCGAGCCGGTCCAGCTTGGCCAGCAGCAAGGCAGGCTGGAACGGCTTGGTGATATAGTCGTTCATGCCGGCGGCGATATACTCCTCGCAAACGCCGCGCATGGCATGGGCGGTCATGGCGAAGATCGGCACCGCGCCATGGGGAGCAGGCATCGCGCGAATCTGGCGCGTGGCTTCGACGCCATCCAGGCCGGGCATCTGGATATCCATCAGCACCAGGTCGAATTCGGTTTGCCGGGCGGCCGCCACCGCCTGGTGACCGTTTTCGGCGATGGTGACGTGATGGCCCGCCTTGTTCAGCACCACGGTGGCATATTGCTGGTTGATCTTGTTGTCCTCGGCCAGAAGGATGCGCAGGCGCGCCTTGGCCGGATTGGCGATGGCCACCGTCACCGGCGCCGGCTGCTTCTGGCCGGCATTTCCGGCGGCAACCCTTTCCAGCGGCAGGATGAACCAGAAGGTCGAACCCTTGTCCGCGCCGCTGGTGACGCCAATCTCCCCGCTCATGCGCTCGACCAGCTGCTTGCAGATCTCCAGTCCCAGCCCGGTGCCGCCGAAACGCCGTGTCACCGAGGAATCCGCCTGGGCGAATTTCTGGAATATGCGTTCGCGCACCTCCTCGGCCATGCCGATGCCGGTGTCGGTGACGGTGAAATGCAGCCGCGTCACGCTGTCGGCATCGCCCGGCAGACGCGCGACCTGCACCGCCACGCTGCCGCTTTGGGTGAACTTGATGGCGTTGCTCAGAAGGTTGAGCAGGATCTGGCGCAGCCGGGTGGGATCGCCGCGATAGTGCCCGCGCGCGCCCAGATCGATGTCCAGGGTCACGCCGATCTGTTTTTCCTGCGCCTTGGACGCCATCAGCGCGACGGCGCTGTCCACCGTCGCCTCCAGGTCAAAATCAGTGACTTCGATTTCCAGCTTGCCCGCTTCCAGCTTGGAGACATCCAGTATGTCGTTGAGGATGGTCATCAGGCCTTCGCCCGATTCCTGCACCACCATGGCGTAGCGGCGCTGCCCCGGGTCCAGCCTGGTATCCAGCAACAGGCCCGCCATGCCCAATATGCCGTTCATCGGGGTGCGGATTTCATGGCTCATATTGGCGAGGAATTCGGACTTCACCTTGCTGGAGGCCTCGGCGCTTTCGCGCGCGACCCGGCTTTCCAGAACCTCGGTCTTGAGCCGTTCGCGCTCTACCGCGCTGTCACGGAACATATGCAGGGCGCGGGCGAACTGGCCGATCTCGTCGTGCCGCTTCTCGTAGGGAATGGCCGCCGCCAGGTCGCCGCCGGCGATGGTGGTCAGGGTTCTGGTGATGCCCCGGAGGGGACGGATGACCCGCCACTTGACATAAAGGGCGGTGGAAGAGGCCAGGCCGAGCGACAGCAGCATCAGCGCGATGGCAAGGGAGAAAACGCGCTGCGCGCTCACCACCTGTTGTTCGGCCAGAGCAATCGTGAGGTTCAGTGCGGCGGCCGGAATCGTCCGAAGGCTGGCAAGAGCGGGATTGGACGCCTCGACAAAGTCCTGGCCCGAAAGTGACAGTTTCTGGCCCGCCGCCAACCGCGCCAGGATGGCTCCCCGCATGACGCGATAGTCCGCGAAATAGACCTTGCGGACATTCGCAATCGCTGCCTTGAGCGCTGCGGGCGTGGAAGGACGCCGCGCCTCGATTTCGAGATCGCTCCAGTGCGCGTCGATTTTTCCCCTGGTCTCTGCCAGGGTCTGGCGCAGCATCGGGGCTGGCACATGGTTGTCAATCACCGCCGTCTGCATCAGGCCACGGTCGCGGCCCACATCCAGCAGCATGGTCCAGGCCGTGCTGTTGATCTTCATCATGCGGTCGATGGAAGGATCGGCGCCGGCGATGTGCTCGCCCAGGAAGGCCGACTGGACGGCCAGCTGGCGGGAAACCATTGTGGTCACGCTTTTCCAGTCCTCCAGCAGGTCGGCCTCGCGCTGTTGGCGCGGCATGCCGGCGGCGGCGATCACACGGGCGAACATGGCGCGATAGCGCTGATCGGCGGGACGCAATATGGCAAGTGCGGAACGGGCGTCGGCGACAGGGCGCCGCGCAACTTCGCGCAGCATCTGGTCCAGCGCCGCTTCGGAATGACGATGCAAATGGCGAAGGCGCGTCATGGTCGCGGGCGCCGCCGCGTCGGGTGCTTCCAGCACCAGATTGGCGATGGCAAGTTCACCGCGCAGCGCCACCATGGCCGACATGATGGAACGCACGCCATTCACCGCCGACAGGACCGTGCGGGCCTGTTCTTCGCGCTGATAGGCGCCAAGCGCGGAATAGGCAAATACCGACACCAGAACCACGACCAGTAGGCCGGTGATTGCCGTCAGCAACGTGCCGATGGACTGAAAGCGCTTCACGAAGACGTCCCCCATCAGGGGTCACGCCCCTGTTGGAAAGACCCTATCGTGACAGTGGTATGAATAGTTTTAAGGCAGCCCCGCGACAGGGGTTCCCCATTAACGTCTGCGCGCCAAACAGGCCGCATTGCGATAGGGAAAGCTTAACGCCGCGCCCTGGCAGGTCACATCTCAGCCTGACAGGTTATCAGGAGACCAGCGTCAGGCCCTGGCGAAACGCTTGTATTTGATGCGGTGCGGCTGGTCGGCGTCGACGCCCAGGCGGCGTTTCTTGTCGGCTTCGTAATCCTGGTAATTGCCCTCGAACCATTCGACATGGCTGTCACCTTCAAAGGCCAGCATGTGGGTGGCGATACGGTCCAGGAACCAGCGGTCATGGCTGATGATCATGGCGCAGCCGGCGAATTCTTCCAGCGCCGATTCCAGGGCACGCAGGGTTTCCACGTCCAGGTCGTTGGTGGGTTCGTCGAGCAGCAGCAGGTTGGCGCCCGAGCGCAGCATCTTGGCCAGATGCACCCGGTTGCGCTCGCCGCCCGACAGCTGGCCGACCTTCTTCTGCTGGTCACCGCCCTTGAAGGCGAAGTGGCCGCAATAGGCCCGCGCATTGATCTTGGTCTTGCCGAATTCGATGAAGTCGGTGCCGCCGGAAATCTCCTGATACACGGTCTTGTTCGGGTCGAGCGCATCGCGCGACTGGTCGACATAGCCCAGCTGCACGGTGGAGCCGACCTTGAGCGTGCCGGCATCGGGCTTTTCCTGGCCCGTGAGCATGCGGAACAGGGTGGTTTTTCCGGCGCCGTTCGGACCGATCACGCCGACAATGCCGCCGGCCGGCAGCTTGAAGTTCACATTCTCGTACAGCAGGCGGTCGCCATAGCCCTTGGCCAGATTCTCGGCCTCGATCACCAGATCGCCCAGCCGTTCGGCGACCGGGATCATGATGGTGGCGGTGCCGGCGCGCTGCTCCTGCGATTTCTTCACCAGCTCCTCATAGGAGTTGATACGCGCCTTGGACTTGGCCTGGCGCGCCTTGGGCGACTGGGAAATCCATTCGCGTTCGCGCGCGATGGTGCGCTGGGCCGCGGCCTCTTCGCTGGATTCCTGCTTCAGGCGCTTTTCCTGCACGCCCAGGAACGAGGAATAGTTGCCCTCGTGCGGGATGCCCTTGCCGCGATCCAGTTCCAGGATCCAGCTGGTGACATTGTCCAGGAAGTAGCGGTCATGGGTCACCAGGATGACGCAGCCGGTATAATCCTTCAGCGTATGCTCCAGCCATTCCACCGACTCGGCGTCGAGATGGTTGGTGGGTTCGTCCAGCAGCAGGATGTCGGGCGCGTCCAGCAGCAGCCGGCACAGCGCGACGCGGCGGCGCTCGCCGCCCGACAGGGTTTCCACTTTCGCGTCGCCTTCGGGGCAGCGCAGCGCATCCATCGCCTGGTCCACCTTGGAATCGAGATCCCACAGGCCCTGGGCCTCAATCTCATCCTGGAGCCTGGCCATCTCGTCGGCGGTCTCGTCGGTATAGTTCGACGCGATCTCGTTGTAGCGGTCCACCAGCGCCTGCTTCTTGGCGACGCCTTCCATCACATTGCCGCGCACGTCCTTGTCGGGGTCGAGCGCCGGTTCCTGCGGCAGGTATCCCATGCGCACACCGTCGGCGGCCCAGGCCTCGCCGGTGAAGTCATTGTCCATCCCCGCCATGATCTTCATCAGGGTGGATTTGCCCGAGCCGTTGACGCCAACGATGCCGATCTTGGCGCCGGGATAGAAGCTCAGCCAGATGTCTTTCAGCACCTGCTTGCCGCCGGAATAGGTCTTGGACAGACCCTTCATCACATAAACAAATTGCGGCCCGGCCATATGCAGGTTCCTTAAACGAGAGCGATGCGGGGTTTTAGCGCAAGCGCGGACGCTGTCGCCAGAATAATCAGAACTTGATCTTGGCGCGGCTCAGCAGCGAAACCGCGGTGGCGCCGCGCTGGCCATGGGCGTTGGTCTGGTAGGCGGCGTTGGTCTGCAGCGCCACGGCCCCGTCCAGGAAGTTGGTGACATAGCCCACCGAGAAATCGGTTTCCGCCGCCTGGCCGCGGCCCATGTTCAGCGCCGGCGTCTGGGAAATGATCAGCGGCGGCAGTTCCCCCGATCCGATCAGGCTGGAAAAGCTGCCCGCCATGCTGGGCGCGGGGCGGGTGAAGGCAAAGCCCAGCGTGTCGGTGCTGTCGAACAGGCCGTGCTTGGCGATGGCCAGCGAATAGCTTTGTTCGCGTAGCATGGGCTGGCTGCCGCGCTGGTTGAGCTGGGTCATGGCTTCGCTGAAGGAGGCGGTGGTCACCCAGCCTTTGCCGATATCGGCATAGGCCGAGACGGAAAAGGCATTGGTCTGGGCCCGCGATGCGAGCTGCGAAGCATTGGCGAAGCCCAGCGGCACGCCGGAACGGTCCGACGAAATGGCGGTGAAATCGACACCGATGGCGCTGGTGACATCCCAGGACACGCCGCCCAGGATCGAGCGGGTCTGGCTGGCGTCATAGGTCATCGCCAGGGGGCCGGTAGGCGCGATGGGGTCAAAGCGGAAACGGTCCAGCCGCTCGCTGTTGATCGAGGTGCCCAGCCGCATGCGCAGGTTCGGCGCCGGTACAAAGGTCATGCCGGCATAGCGGCCGCCATTGGCGAGGCTGAGATACGGCGCATTGACGGGCGTGAGGAAGGGCGAGACCTTGCGGTCGTAGCTGGTGAAGCGCGCGCCGATGTCCAACCCGCGGCCCGCATCCAGCGCCAGGGTGGGCGACACAACGGTGCTGCCGGCGAACTGGGTCAGATGCATGGCCTCGGCCGACGGAACGCCGCTACCAAGCGCGGCGGCGGTGACGGGCTGAAGCGAGAAGCCGGCGGCGCCGGTGGCGGAAAGCTCGAAAGCGGAGACGGGGCGGCTGACGCCGAAGGATTGCAGCGCGGGCGGAAGCTCAGCAGTCCGCGCGGGCATCGCCACCGCCGATACGGCAGCAACGCCAACGGCCAGAACCGCTGTACGCACCAATCGCGTCATCCACCAACCCCTGTTTCGGGGCCCCTCTGCTAGTTGCAAGAAAATACCAGACCGCCGGTTCCCGGTCCAAGAAAAACAACAGGATTTCTGCGGCTTTCTGGCCACAGAAAGGGCGGGAAAGGGGCCAGGGTGACCGCCGGGTTAACGGCTGGTTGTAATTATATTACAACATCACTGGAAGTCGTGCTGGATCCGGATACCGACCTGGGTGCCGGTGGTCAGGCGGCGGCGCTCGATCAGGCTGAGGGGGGCTGCGCTCCGGAGGCCGCCATAGATCAGCCGGTTGCGCTGATAGTGGCTCGGCGCCATGTCGTTGGCAAAGACGCGCAAGGTCCAGTCCGGCGCGGGCTTGTGCTCGATGAAGGCCCCCAGCTTAAAGACGTGATATTCGGCGCTGATCTCGTCGATGCGGTATTCGGTTTCGGCGGTGATCAGATGGTCGTGCAGGGTCAGGCCGAAGCGCAGATCGTCCTGGGGACGGTAATAGGTCGCTTCAAAGTGCATCACCACTTCCTGGTCGCCCGAGATGGGGCGGATCAGCTGTGTCGCCGGATCGCGGACCCGGCTGTGGGTATAAGAGCCGCTGCCGGTGAAGGTGAGCCCGGGCAGCCCGACCTCGTCCAGGGGCAGGATCAGGCTGGATTCCACCACATCGCGGCGGCCATTGCCGATATTGCCCACCGCGTCGAACGCTCTGCCGCCCGCAAACACCGGCACATGGTCCACGACATCGGAAATATGTTCCTGGCGCGCTTCCAGCACGAATGAACCGCGTGTCCAGAAATGCCGCTCCCAGGTCAGGGCGAAGACCCAGGCGCTATAAGGCTCCAGATTCTTGTTGCCGGCATTGATCACATTGCCGTTCAGCGAGGTGGAGCTGGCGAAGTTGCGGAAATTGAGCTGGCCCACCTGGCGTTCGGCCAGGAAACGCAACTGGTTCTGCGGTGCGACGTCCCAGGTGGTCAGCCAGCGCGGTTTCCAGAAGGACAGGTCCTTGACCAGGGAGCTGTCGCCGCTCTGGGTCAGGGTCGAGGTCTCATAGCGCAGACCCAGCTCGGACAGCAGGACCGGACTGAAACGCTGGGTGGCGGTGGCGAAGAATTCGGCGCGCTCTTCTTCCACCCTGAGGTTGGCGGCGGGCAGCACGACAGGCGCGTTGTTCAGCGTGAGGGTGCTGCGGCTGGAGAGCACATTAATGGTGCCTTCCACGCCCGCATCCAGCTTCAGGTCGCCGGTCTGAAGCTGCCAGGCCAGACGGCCGACATCTTCGCGCTGGTTGAACAGGCTGCGGGCCCGGTCGGTGCCGGCCATGGTAGTGGTCTGGCTGATCTCGTCCTGCTCTTCCTGGCGATGGACGGCAAACAGCTGCACCTGTCCCCACAGACCCAGCGGACGGACATATTCCAGCCGGCCCTCGCCGTTGCGGGCGCGGTCGCTTTCCAGACCACTCTGCTGGGAGATGGCGGGGAAGGTGATGTATTCGCGCACATCGGAATATTCGCGTTCCTGCTTGAGCACCAAGCCCAGGCTGAGCTCGCCTTCCCACAAGGGCTGGCGATAGCTGGTGCTGAACTGGGTGAAATTGGTCAGGCTGGGAAATTCATATTCCGAAAGCCGTACCGGCGTGCCGTCGGGCAAAAAGCGCTCGCGCGTGCCGAAGCCCAGATTGTTGCCGACGCTGCGGCCATGGCTGAGAGAAACGTCCAGCACCGACGAGATGCCCTGGCGGGTGATGTTGAGCGCCAGGCGCGGCATGGTGGATCCGGTGAGATTGATCGCGCCTTCCACTTCGGCGCGGCCGCGCAGCGACGCGCCCTGGATACGCACCACATTGGCCAGCACCGGATGGCCATACATGTCGGCGGCGCCGCGGATCAGTTCGATGCGCTCCACCGCCGCGGCCGAGATGCGGCCCAGAAGCTGTTCGACGCTTTCTTCCTTGCTGGTCGGCGGCTGGCCGTCGATCAGGACATTGCCGACCGTGCCGGAAAATCCGCGAATGCCGGAATCACCTGCCTGTACGCGAAAGCCCGGCAGCCGGCGCACCATGTCCAGCGCCGTGGCGGGCTGATATTCCCGGAAGAAGGCGGCGGGATAGGCGGTGAGGCCGTCCGGAGCAGGCTGGGCCAGAGCGGGCAGCGTGGAAGCGGCGATCAGAAGCGAAGCAACAAGAGCGCGAAGCATGGTTGTTTTTGACGGATTCCACCCCACGCCAGCCCAACGGGACCTGTCAGTCTGCTGTCAGGCAATCTGGCCTAGATCGACCGGGAAACCTGCGACAGAATGCGGGCACATGACGAAATGGATTCCTGGTCTCCTCCTGGCTGCGGCGCTGTCCTTGCACAGCGCGCAGGCAAAGGAAAGGTTTGACCAGGACGATGCCCGCGAGGCGCTGCGCAAGGGCGAGGTGATGCCGCTGACCGCCATTCTGCATATCGTCGCCAAGCGCCAGCCCGGCACGGTGATCGCGGTAAATCTGGAAACCCGGCGCGGCAAGCTGATCTATGAAATCGACGTGATCACCGCCGATGGACGGCGCCGCGAACTGAGGCTGGATGCGCGCAGCGGCAAAATCCTGGCCGTGGAAGACGAGTGATGCGCGCCCTGGTGGTGGAGGATTCTCCCGATGTCGCGCAGCATGTCGCCGAAGCCCTGACGGCGGCGGGATTTGTGGTCGATCATGCGCGCGATGGCGACGATGCCTGGTATCGCGGCGACACCGGCGAATATGACGTGGTCGTTCTCGATCTGGGCCTGCCCAAGCTGGACGGACTGTCGGTGCTCAAGCGCTGGCGCGGCCAGGGCCGGCTGTTTCCGGTGCTGATCCTGTCGGCGCGCGGCGACTGGATCGAAAAGGTCGAAGGCATCGAGGCCGGCGCTGACGATTACATGGGCAAGCCCTTCGAGATGGGTGAGCTGGTGGCGCGGGTAAAGGGACTTGTGCGCCGGGCGGCGGGGCACGGCGCCAGCGTGATGCGCCTGGGCGCCCTGGTGCTGGACACAACACGCATGTCGGCTAGCGTCAACGGCATGCCGGTCCGGCTGTCGCCGCTGGAATACCGGCTGCTGAATTATCTCGCCCATCATGTCGGCCGCCCGGTTTCGGCGGGCGAGATCGCCGATCATCTCTATGGCCTGTCCGAACAGGCCGATGTCAATGCGGTGGAAGCCCTGATGACGCGCCTGCGACGCAAGCTGGGCGCCGATGTCATCCAGACGCGGCGGGGCTTTGGCTATAAGATCGAAGGCGACGCTTGAATATCCGCTCGCTGCGCCTGCGTCTGCTGGTGGGCGCCGCCATCGCGATCCTGATTTCTCTTGCCGTGGCCTGGTCGGTGATGACCGTGCTGTTCCAGCGCCATCTGGAACGGCGCGAGATTCAGGAACTGGACCGCCAGGCGGTGCCCCTGATCGCCGGATTGCAGGTCGATGCCAAGGGCCGGTTGTCGGTCACGGCCCAGCCGCCTGATCCGCGTTTCACTCGCCCTTCCAGCGGGCTCTACTGGCAGATTTCCAGCCAGCACGGCCGGATGCGGTCGCGCTCGCTATGGGATCAGGAATTGCCCACCGCCCATGCCGATACCGGCGATGAGCATAACTGGCACAACCGCACCGTGAAGGGACCCTTCGAGCCCGAACTGCTGCTGCTGGAACGGCGGCTGAAGATCGCGGGCGGACATGACGTGCTGATCCAGCTAGCCGAGGACCAGGCGCCGGTGCGCACCGCCAGCGCCGAATTCGGCTATGAGCTGTTCCTGTTCCTGACCGCGCTATGGCTGGTGCTGGCGGGGGCGGCGGCGGTGCAGGTGCAGCTCGGCCTCAAGCCGCTGACCCATCTGCGCGATGCGCTGCGCGCGCTGCGGCTCAATCCGTCCGAACGCCTGGCGGTCGCCGAGCATCCGCCGGAGGTCGAACCCCTCACCCGCGCCATCAACCAGCTGGCCGAAACCCGCGAACAGGATCTGGCGCGGGCGCGGCGGCGCTCCGCCGATCTGGCGCATGGCCTGAAGACGCCGCTGTCGGTGCTGGCGGCGGAAAGCCGGCAGCTGCGCGCGCGCGGCGACGGCGCCATTGCCGACGGCCTGGACCGCGCCATCGCCGCCGCCGCCGCCGCCATCGAAGCCGAACTGGCGCGCGCCAAGGCCGCCGCCGCGCGCCAGAGCATCACACCGCAACTTGTGCCGGCGCGGGTGGTGGCCGAACGCGTGATCGCGGTGGTTGAACATACCGAAGCTGGCGGCAAGCTGGCCTTCGATATCGAAGTGCCGGGTGACCTGACCGTGCCGGGCAGTCCCGAAGAGCTTTCCGAAATCCTGGGCGCGCTGAGCGAGAATGCCACCCGTTTTGCCCGCCGGCTGGTGCGCATCTGTGGGGATCGCGATGAAAAGTCGGTGCGGCTGACGGTGGAGGATGACGGGCCGGGCCTGGACGACTGGGACGCCGAACAGGCGCTGGTGCGCGGGCGCCGGCTGGACGAAAGCGGGCCCGGACACGGGCTGGGGCTTTCCATCGCCCGCGATCTGGTGGAGGCGCGCGGCGGCACCATCAGCCTGAAACGCTCGGCCCTGGGCGGACTTCAGGTGGAGATGGTCTGGCCGCTGGCCTGATCGATATCGGAAGGGGACACGCCGCTTTTGGGTGCGCTGTTTATCAGTTCCAAAGCCCGCTTCAGGTCGGCGGGCTGGAAAGGCTTTTGCAGCACGGGGCAGCCGCGATGGCGTTCGGGAATACCCCGCATCCCATAACCGGTAGCGAAGATAAAGGGGATTTCCTCCACCGTCAGCTTGTCGGCGAAATCGAACACGTCGCGGCCGTTGAGATGCACATCCAGCACGGCAAGATCATAGTCGGGCGTACGCGCCATGGCCTCGTCCAGGTGACTGACCACGCCGGCCACTTCATAGCCGAACTTGGCCAGGACATCGTCCATGAACATGGCGACAATGATTTCGTCTTCGACAATCAGGATTCTTTTCATGGCGCGCATCCGCGCGCGGGGGCGACAATGATTTCGTCTTCGACAATCAGGATTCTTTTCATGGCGCGCATCCGCGCGCGGGGGCGACAATGATTTCGTCTTCG
>JBEGVG010000026.1:0-61242 GCA_041178445.1 Pseudomonadota bacterium
GGGATGGCCGCGTTCAGCGCCTTAAATATCTCGATCTGGGCGGCGGTGTTGGTGACATGATCCTCGCCGCGCACCACATGGCTGATGGCCATGTCGATATCGTCGGCCACCGACGGCAGGGTGTAGAGAAAGGCGCCGTCCTCGCGCACCAGCACCGGATCGGACATGGTGGCGGTGTCGATCTCCACCGCACCCCGCACCAGGTCGGTCCAGCTCACCTTGCTGCGCGACAGCTTGAAGCGCCAATGGGGCTTGCGGCCTTCGCCTTCCCATTTGGCCTTGTTGGCCGGTTCCAGCGAGGCGCGGTTGTAGATCGGCGGCAGCTTGCGCGCCGCCTGCAGCGAGCGCTGGCGTTCCAGCTCGCCTTCGGTCTCAAAGCAGGGATAAATCCGCCCCGTCGCCTGAAGCTGGTAAAAAGCCGCGCTGTATTTGGTGAGGCGATTGATCTGGCGGTCGGTGCCATCATGGGCCAGGCCAAGCCAGGCCATGTCGCGATAGATCGCCTCTTCAAAGGCCTTGGTGGACCGCGCCGCATCGGTATCGTCGATCCGCAGCAGGAAGCGGCCGCCCATCTTTTTCGCGAACAGCCAGTTGAGCAGCGCGGTGCGGGCATTGCCGACATGCAAAAGACCGGTGGGCGAAGGCGCGAAGCGGACAGTCACGGACATCAGCGCGCATCCCGGAAAGCATTGGTGATGGGATAGCGGCGGTCGCGGCCGAAATTGCGCGGGGATATCTTCACGCCCGGCGGGGCCTGGCGCCGTTTGTATTCGGAAATATAAAGCAGATGCTCGATCCGCTTGACAGTGGCCGGGTCATAGCCGCGTCCCACCGTCTCCTCGAAGCTGCATTCCTTTTCCACCAGACATTCCAGGATGCCATCGAGGATTTCGTAGGGCGGCAGGGAATCCTGGTCGGTCTGGTCGGGTTTGAGTTCAGCGCTGGGCGGTTTTTCGATGATGCGTTCGGGGATCACCCGCCCCTGCGGCCCCAGCGCGCCAACGGGAGAATTCTGGTTGCGCCAGTGGCACAAGCGGAACACCTCGGTCTTGTAGATGTCTTTGAGCACATTATAGCCGCCGCACATGTCGCCATAGAGTGTGGCATAGCCGACGCTCATCTCGCTCTTGTTGCCGGTCGTCAGCACCATGGGGCCGAACTTGTTGGAAATCGCCATCAGGATGACGCCGCGCAGGCGCGACTGGATATTCTCCTCCGTGGTATCGGGTTTGGTGCCGGCGAACGGCGCTGCCAGGGTTTGCGTCACCGCCGCCACCGCGCGTTCGATTTCGATGGTTTCGTATGTCGCGCCCAGTAGGCGGGCGCAGGCATCGGCGTCGTCCAGGCTCATCCGGCTGGTATAGCGTGATGGCAGCATCACGCAGCGCACGCGGTCGGCCCCCAGCGCATCCACCGCCACCGCGGCCGAAATGGCGCTGTCGACGCCGCCCGACAGGCCCAGCACCACGCTGGGAAAGCGGTTCTTGTTCACATAGTCGCGCAGGCCCAGCATCATGGCGTGATAGACCTGAGCGGAACGGTCCTCGGCGACGAATTTTTCGCCCGGCGCGCACACCCACTTTTTGTCGGTGCCGCGCGTCCATTCGGTGACGGTGACGCAGGTCTCCCAGCCCGGCAGCGAAGCGGCAATGGACTGGTCGGCGTTCAGCACAAAGGACGCGCCGTCATAAACGACTTCGTCCTGGCCGCCGAGCTGGTTGAGATAGATCAGCGGCAAGCCGCTTTCCCGCACGCGCGAGGCGGCAAGGTTTATCCGGACATCTTCCTTGCCCGCTTCAAAAGGCGAGCCGTTGGGAACGCACAGAATCTCGGCTCCGGCCTGGGCCAGGGCGTCGGTGACCTCTGGGGTCCAGATATCCTCGCAGATGGGCACCCCCACCGACACGCCGCGCACCGTCATGGGTCTTGGCAGCGGCCCGGCGGCGAAGACGCGCTTTTCATCGAACACGCCGTAATTGGGCAGATCATGCTTGAAGGTCAGCCCGGCGACCTTGCCGCCGTCCAGCAGCGCCACGGCATTGTAGAGCTTGCCGCTGTCCCGCCAGGGCGTGCCGATCAGGATGGCCGGGCCATTCATGGTGTCACGCGCCAGTTCTTCCACGGCGGCGCGGGCGTCTTCCTGCAAGGCCGGTTTCAGCACCAGGTCTTCGGGCGAATAGCCGACGATGAAAAGTTCGGAAAACAGGATGACGTCGGCGTCCATCACCGACGCGCGCGCGGCGCGGGCGGCCGCCAGGTTCCCGGCGATGTCGCCCATCACCGGGTTCAATTGGGCAAGCGCGATGCGATAACGGTCCGTCATGACCGGTATTTAGCGTGTGAAAGGCAGGTGTTACTAGCGGCCAGCGGCGACGCGGGGCTGGCTTGCCGGCACGGCAACGCCCGAAGCCTGTTCGATCCAGAGCGCGGTTTCCAGCGCCTGGGCCGCCTGTTCCGGCGTCACCAGCGCGTCGGTGCCGGCCATGGCGGCAGCGACGAAACCCGCCACGGCTTCGCCCAAAGGATCACCCATTTCCAACGCGCCCATCGGGCGCGGGGTGGTGTTCTTGACGGTGCGGGACAGGAAGTCGATTTCCACCACGCCATCGGCATAGACGGCACGCAGGCCGCGCTTGCGCTCGGTGGCGACACGGCTGGTCTCCAGCTTGGCGACCGTGCCATTGGCGAAATGCAGCAGGGCGAACACTTCGTCGGCATGGGGGCCGTATTCGATCAGGCCTTCGGCCCGGATTTCGGTGACCGCGCCGGGCACCAGCGTATGCACCAGGTCGATATCGTGGATCATCAGATCCAGCACCACCGAAACGTCATCGCCGCGGCCGGTCCAGGGACCCTGACGCCAGCAGGTGATTTCCAGCGGCGCTTCGGCCACATCCAGAAGGCCGGTGCGGGCGAAAACAAAACGCTCCTGATGGCCGACGGTGAGAACCTTGCGGGCCTCTCGCGCCAGCGCCACCAGTTCGGCGGATTCTTCCACGGTGATGGCGATGGGCTTTTCCACCAGCACATGGGTGCCGGCCTTCAGGAAAGCACGCACGATCTCGGCATGGGTGATGGCGGGCGAACAGACGCTGACCACATCGACCTTGCCCAAAAGCTCGCGCCAGTCGGCCACGGTCTTGCAGCCATAATGCGCCTTGGCCTTGGCGCGCATCTCGGCATTGGGATCGGCGACCGCGAACAGTTCCACGTCACCGCCGGTCTGGCCCAGCGCCTTGTACTTGGTGGCATGGTGATGGCCGAACACGCCGGCGCCGATGACGGCAGCCTTCAAGGGTCCACTTTCAGGCACGCGGCGACGCAAAAACAAATCGGGGGTTCCCCAGCGAGATATGGTGCGCATTAGCGCCAGCAGGACGGCCAGCCGCCAGCAAACAAATGTTCCGCTTTGTTACCGATTTAAGCCGTTGATTATACTTGTTATTTTTCGGGTGCGGCGGCCATCAGCGAGGCCAGCGCCGCCACGATCAAATAGGCCAGCATCAGGGGCGCCAGGCCGATCAGGACCGCCCCGGTGATGTCGGCAAAGGCGCTGCAGGCCAGCCAGGGATAGGCCGAGCCCACGAACAGGAACTGGATGCCAACCACCGCCACGCTGCCGAACAGAAAGGCGCGCAGGGTGGGGCCCAGCGGCTGGACCCGCTCGCCCGCTTCCAGCCGGATCAGCCCGGCCTGGAGTTTCAGCCGCGACACGGCACTGGCGAGATAGACAATGGCCAGCAGCCAGGTGAAGGCGGCGGAAAAGGCGCGGCCACCATCCAGCGTGCAGCCCTCCAGCGCATGCACCAGCGCCCGCTGGCCGGGCAACAGGAAATACAGCGCATTCTCCAGCGCGCCGGCAGCGCCGCGATCAATCACGGCAGGCGCCACCAGCGCCTGATTGAGAAAGCTCAGTATGACGAACACGATGAACACCGTCTCATTGAAGCCGGGGATCAGGTGATGCGGCCTGAGGCGCTTCAGCCAGGGCGAACGGGAATGGCCGGCCGAGGCGCCGAAGCCGCCGACGAACAACAGGCCCATGGCCATGAACAGCACCGCGCAGATGCCGATGGCGAAGGCGGAGGTTTGCAGCGGTACGCCGGTCAGAAGGGCCAGGCGGATGGCATGGGCCCCCGCGAAGAGGCAGAACACGATCCAGCCTTTCGCGAGAAGCCGCGCTATGCCCATTCTCTATCAGGCCGACGCAGCCAGCCCCGAATCTTTCATCCGTTCATCGCGGATGCCTTGCGCGATCAGGAAGGCCAGCTCCAGCGCCTGGCTGGCATTGAGGCGGGGGTCGCAGGCGGTCTGGTAGCGGTCCTGAAGATCGATCTCCTTCAGGCCCTGCGCGCCGCCCAGACATTCGGTGACATTCTGGCCCGTCATCTCGAAATGCACGCCGCCGGCATGGGTGCCTTCGGCGCGGTGGATGGCGAAGAAGCTGCGCACTTCTTCCAGAATGCGGTCCACGGGACGCGTCTTGTAGCCCGACTGCAGCTTGATGGTGTTGCCATGCATGGGATCGGACGACCACACCACATGGGCACCTTCGCGCTTCACGGCGCGCACCAAGGCGGGCAGCTTCTCGGCCACCTTGTCTGACCCGAAACGGGCGATCAGGGTGAGACGGCCGGGAATATTCTGCGGGTTCAGCGCCGCGATCAGGCGCAGCAGATCATCCGGCTCCAGGCTGGGGCCGCATTTCAGGCCGATCGGGTTCTTGATGCCGCGCATGAACTCGACATGGGCGCCATCCAGCTGGCGGGTGCGGTCGCCGATCCACAGCATATGCGCCGAGGTGTCGTACCAGTCACCGCTGGTGGAATCGATGCGGGTCATTGCCTGCTCGTAGGGCAGCAGCAATGCTTCGTGGCTGGTATAGAAATCGGTGCCGCGCAGCTGGGGCACGGAATCCGAGGTGATGCCGCACGCCGCCATGAAATCGAGCGTTTCGGAAATGCGCTGCGCCAGACCCTTATACTGTTCGCCGGCCGGCGAGTCCGCGATGAAACCCAGCATCCAGCGATGGACATTGTGCAGATCGGCATAGCCGCCCTGAGCGAAAGCGCGCAGCAGATTCAGCGTCGCCGCCGACTGGGCATTGGCCTGCAGCAGGCGCTGCGGATCGGGAATGCGCGATGCGGCCGTGAACTCCCCGCCATTGATGTTATCGCCGCGATAGGAGGGCAGCTTGACGTCGCCCTGGGTTTCGAAATCGTCGGAACGCGGCTTGGCGAACTGGCCGGCGATGCGGCCCACTTTCACCACCGGCACGCCGGCGGCGAAGGTCAGCACCACCGCCATCTGCAGCAGCACGCGGAAGGTGTCGCGGATATTGTCGGGATGGAATTCGGCGAAGCTTTCGGCGCAGTCCCCGCCCTGCAACAGGAAAGCCTTGCCCTGGGCCACCTGGCCAAGGCTGGTCATCAGGTTGCGGGCCTCGCCCGCGAACACCAGCGGCGGATGGGTCTTGAGCTGCTCCAGAACACGGCCCAGCGCCGCCTTGTCCGGGTAATCCGGCATCTGACGGGCGGTCTTTTCCTGCCAACTCTGCGGGGTCCAGCTCTGGGCCACGCCACTCTCCTTCAATCTACGCGAACGGGCCGTGGATATAGGCGATGGGGGGGCATTTTACCAGCATCGCGGCCGGCCAGGGTGAATGGCGCAGGCAAGGCGAAAAATACTGACATGGCAAAGACTTACACCTTCAGGTCGGCCGGCGTCTTGCTGTAGCTCTTGGTCCGCATGGTCACCAGCTCCTCGGCCGCGGTTGGATGCAGCGCGATGGTGCCGTCGAAATCCTTTTTGGTGGCGCCCATTTTCAGCGCCACGGCGACGATCTGGATGATCTCGGAGGTATGGTCGCCGAAGATGTGGCAGCCCAGAACCTTGTCGGTCTTGGCGTCCACGATCAGCTTCATCAGGGTGCGCACGGGGCGGCCGCCCAGTGTGTGCAGCAGCGGCCGGAAGGTGGATTTGTAGACATCGATGGAGTGACCTTCGCCCAGGGCGCGGGTCTCGCTCATGCCGACCGCCGCCAGTTCCGGGGTGGTGAAGACCGCGCTGGCGACATCCAGGTGATCGGGCCGGGTGGGGTTGTTCTTGAAGGCGGTTTCGACAAAGCACATGGCCTCATGGATCGCTACCGGCGTCAGCTGCATGCGGTCGGTGACGTCGCCCACTGCATAGATATGCGGAGCCGAGGTACGCGAATAGGCATCCACCATCACCTCGCCGCGCTTGCCGAGCTGCACGCCGGCCTTCTCGACATGCAGCATCATGGTGTTGGGCTGGCGGCCGATGGCCAGCATGATCTGGTCGCACTCGATCACCGCGCCCTTGTTGGTTTCGGCACGCAAGGCATCGCCGCGCTTTTCGATCTTGGTGAATTCGCAGCCCAGCAGCACATCGAGCCCGCGCGATGTCATGGACTCACAGAGCGCGTCGCGCATATCGTCGTCAAAGCCGCGCAACGGCTTGTCACCGCGATAGACCAGCGAGACCTGGCTGCCCAGGCCGTGGAAAATATGGGCGAATTCCAGCGCGATATAGCCCCCACCGGCGATCAGGATGCGCTTAGGCAGCTGCGGCAGGTAGAAGGCCTCGTCCGAGGTGATGCAGAGATCGCCGCCGGGGATCACATGACTGGTGCCCATCTCGCGGGTCGGGCGGTTGCCGGTGGCGATCAGGATTTTTTCCGCCGTGATGCGCTTGCCGGAATTGAGCAGCAGCAGCGTATGGGCGTCCTCGAACACGGCGCGATCCTGGAAGATGGTGACGCCGCTCTTTTCGACATTGGTCTTGTAAATGCCTTCCAGCCGGGCGATCTCGCGGTCCTTGTTGGCAATCAGAGTCGGCCAGTCGAAGCTGGGATCGCCGAATGACCAGCCATAGCCGGCGGCATCCTTGACGTTCTCGGAAAACTGGCTGGCATAGACCAGCAGCTTCTTGGGAATGCAGCCGCGAATGACGCAGGTGCCGCCCATGCGCCATTCTTCGGCCAGCGCCACCCGGGCGCCGGCCAGCGCCGCCATCCGGCTGGCGCGCACACCGCCGCTTCCGCCGCCGATGACAAAGAGGTCGTAATCGTATTTGGTCATGCCTGTGGCCTTGGGCTTGCGCTATAACGCTGTAGCCGAGCCGGAGTCGGGCGACAATGCGGGGGCGGATGAAAAAGAAATACGGCCGCTGCGTGCTGGCTTTGTGTGCGGCCCTGGCTCTGCCCGGCTGTACCCTATCCAATTCGCTGCGGCCCGAGCCGGTCAATTCGGTCTGGCACAGCGACGCCGCGATACGATCGGTATTTTTCGCCACCGACCGCGAGCCGGTGGCGGGCAGCTTTGGTCTTCACTGGGGCGCCACCCTGCGCTGTGGCCGGACCGATATCAGCATTCCCGCCATCGCCCTGCCCGGACACAATCCACCCGTGAAAGCGGAACTTTGCGACAGCGCATCCGCCCTTGCGGGGTTTGCACGGCAAATCCGGAACGCGGCGCGGGCGATGAACTGCAACAGCGTGCTGCTGGTGATCCACGGCTACAATGCCACCTTCGCCACCGGCCTGCTGCGGGCGAGCCAGATCGCGCTGGACACACAGTGGCGCTGTGCCACGCTGATGTTCGGCTGGAGCAGCGAAGGCAAGTTCGACCGCTATGCCGCCGACATCGAGCGCAGCGGCTATGCCGTGCCCGCGCTGATCAGCCTGATGCGGGAAATGAACCTTGCCGGGCTGAAGGTGAATGTGGTTGCCCATAGCATGGGCGCCCGCATTGTGCTGGGCGCCACCGGGGCGCTGTGCCAGGAACGAAACGGGGTGGTGGACCAGATGATCCTGTCCGCCGCCGATGTCAGCGCCGAACATGACAATGATGATTTTGCCCATCTGCTGAAACGCGCCAGCGGCTGCATGCAGCGCGCGACGCTCTATTCCTCGGACAATGACCTGGCTCTGATCACGTCGGAAAGCGTTCACGGCGGCGTACCCCGCGCGGGACGGGTGCCGCTGCGCAACCTGCAATATGGCACGGGCTATGGCGAAGTGGATGTGGTGGATGCCAGCCGGGCGCCCGGTGACCCGGCGGGGCACAGCTATTTCACCCACTCTTATGAAATGTTGCGCGACATGATGTGGGCGCTGGCCGGAACGCCCGCCGCCGAGCGCGCCGCGCCGGGTGGCGCCCCCGGACAAACCCTGACCTGTTTGGATTGGGACGGGTCGATGTGCAGCGCGGGCGGTGGACGCTATGTCCTCGCCGTGTTGCCGGACCGTGAGCCGGATCGCAGACTGCGCCTGGCCCGCCGCCTGTGGTCGATTATTTTTCCCGTTCAATAACCGCGATATCGCCGGGGCCGGCGATGAGCAAAGTGGTGGCCATGCCGATGAAAAGGCCATGCTCGACCACGCCCGGCACCGCCGAGATGGCAGATGCCAGCTTGGACGCGCTCTGCATGGCGCCAAAAGCGATATCATAGATCACATTGCCGCCGTCGGTCTTGAACACCGAGCCATCCTTCTGACGCAGGGTCATTGGGACATTGTCATAACCGGCGGCGGTCAGGGCACGGGCCAGGCGCGCAGCGATCGACTTGTGGCCGAATTCCACCACCTCCACCGGCAGGGGATACTTCCCCAGCCGCGGCACCAGCTTGGTTTCATCGGCGATCACGACCATCTTGCGCGACGCCGCCGCCACGATCTTTTCGCGCAGCAACATGCCGCCGCCGCCCTTGATCAGGTCGAGATTGCGATCGGCCTCATCGGCGCCATCAATGGTGAGGTCCAGCGGCGCCAGGTCGTCGAGCGATGCCAGGGTGATACCCAGCTTGCGCGCTAGGGTCGCGGTGCGCTCCGAAGTCGGCACGCAGAGCAGTTTCTCGCCGCCGCGCACGCGCGGCGCCAGCATCTCGACAAAGATTTCGGCGGTGGAGCCGGAGCCCAGCCCCAGTTTCATGCCGTCCTGGACATAGTCCAGCGCCTTGGCGGCGACGGCGCGTTTGAGGGCGTTTTGATCGGTCATGGGCGGACCTTATAGGCCGCCCTTCTCCCCGCCAAGGATGCCGCGAAGAATTTTGGGGCGTGAGCAGGAGCGTCGCGCGGAGCGGGCTAAAAGCCCGTGAGCACGCGCGACGAACTCACGACCCAAAAGGACCGCGGCTTTATTCGACGGTGACGCTTTTGGCCAGATTGCGCGGCTGGTCCACGTCGGTGCCCTTGGCGATGGCGGCATAATAAGCCAGCAACTGCACCGGAATCGCATAGAGCAGCGGAGTAATAAAGGCGTTGGTGGTCGGCACGGTGATGCTGGCCCAGACCTTGCCGGCCTTCTCGATGCCTTCGGCGTCGGAGATCAGCAGCACCTTGCCGCCGCGCGCCATCACTTCCTGCATGTTGGAAATGGTCTTTTCGAAATGGCTGTCATGGGGGGCGATGACGATGATCGGCACCGCCTCATCAATCAGCGCGATCGGGCCGTGCTTCATCTCGCCGGCGGCATAGCCTTCAGCATGGATGTAGGAAATTTCCTTGAGCTTCAGCGCGCCTTCCAGCGCCAGCGGATAGCTGGCACCCCGGCCCATATAGAGAACGTCGCGCGCCTTGGCGACTTCCTCGGCCACCAGCTTGATCGCCGGTTCCTGCTTGAGGAATTCCGCCATGTGACGCGGCGTTTCCAGCAGCGAGGTGCAAAGCCTTTTCTCGTCGGTCTCGCTGAGATTGCCGCGCGCCACCCCCGCCGCGATGGCGAAGGAGGCCAACGCCGCCAGCTGACAGGTGAAAGCCTTGGTCGAGGCGACGCCGATTTCCGGCCCGGCATAGGTCGGCAGCACGATATCGGCTTCGCGCGCGATACTGGACTCCGTCACATTCACCACCGCGATAGTGGTCTGGCCCTGAGCCTTGGCGTCACGCAGCGCCGCCAGCGTGTCGGCGGTTTCGCCCGACTGGGAGATAAACAGGGCGGCGCCATTTTTCGGATAGACGGGATTGCGATAGCGCAGCTCGGACGAGAAATCGATTTCCACACCCAGCCGCCCCAGCTTTTCGAACCAGTATTTGCCCACCATGCCGGCGTAAAAGGATGTGCCGCAGGCGGCGATGGTCAGGCGGGAGGCTTTCGACAAGGTGTCCCGCAAGCCGACGCCCAGATGGCGCGCCGACGGCCCCGCCGGATCAAGATAATGTGCGAGCGTATGGCCCACCACCTCGGGCTGCTCGTGGATTTCCTTGGCCATGAAATGGCTGTGACCGGCCTTGTCGACCAGCGCGGCGGACGCCGTGGTGATCTTGATCTCGCGATTGGCGGGACGACCGGCGGCATCAAAGATGGAAATCTGCGGCCCGCGGATCACCACCACATCGCCTTCTTCCAGATAGGTGACGCGGTTGGTGAAGGGCGTCAGCGCGAAAGCGTCCGAGCCGATATAGGCTTCGGTGTCGGCATGGCCGACCGCCAGCGGCGCGCCCTTGCGCGCACCCACCAGCAGGCCTTCGTGATCCTTGAAGATCATGGCGATGGAATAGGCGCCGGTCAGCCGCGCCACCGCCTGCTTGGCGGCCTCATCGGGCGGCAATCCCTGCGCCAGAAGATCGGTGACCAGATGGGCGGCGACTTCGCTGTCGGTTTCGGATTCAAACGTGTGACCCTTGGCGATCAGCTCGCCCTTCAGCTCGCGGAAATTCTCGATGATGCCGTTATGCACGATGGCGACGCGCGCCGTGGCATGAGGATGGGCATTGTTCTCGGTCGGCGCGCCATGGGTCGCCCAGCGGGTATGGCCGATGCCGGTATGACCGCCCAGCGGCTTCTGTTCCAGCACCGTGCCCAGGCGGTGAAGCTTGCCCGGCGAGCGGCGGCGCGAAATCTCGCCTTGCTCCAGGGTGGCGATGCCGGCGGAGTCATAACCGCGATATTCCAGCCGCTTCAGCGCTTCCAGAATGACCGGGGCCACATCCCGCGTGCCCGCGATGCCGACAATGCCGCACATTATTTCTTGTCTTTCTGCTTATCGCGGAAGGCTTTCGCCCAGCCGGGTTTTTCCGTCAAGGCCCCGCGGGCGATGGCCAGCGAATTCGCCGCCACATCCTGGGTGATCACCGAACCGGCCGCGATAATGGCGCCGTCGCCGATCTTGACCGGGGCGACCAGCGCGGTGTCGGAGCCGATAAAGGCGCCCGCGCCGATCTCGGTGATCGACTTGGTGAAGCCGTCATAGTTGCAGGTGATGGTGCCCGCCCCGATATTGGCTCCTGCCCCGACCCGGGCATCGCCCAGATAGGTGAGATGATTGGCCTTGGCGCCCTTGCCCAGATTGGTGTTCTTGATTTCCACGAAATTGCCGACATGGGCGCCTTCGCCGATCACCGCGCCGGGGCGCAGGCGCGCGAAGGGTCCGATGATGGCGCCGGAAGAAACGGCTGCGCCTTCCAGATGCGAATGGCTGCGGATGCGCGCGCCGGTCTTTACGGTCACGCCGGCGCCGAACACCACAAAGGGTTCGATCTCGACGTCATTCTCGATCACTGTGTCATGCGAAATGAACACGGTTTGCGGTGCCGCCATGGTGACGCCGTCGCTGAGAAACTGGGCGCGGCGGCGCTGCTGGAACTTGGCTTCGGCCTCGGCCAGTTCGGCGCGGCTGTTGACGCCGGTGACCGAAACCTCGTCGGCCATGGCCAGGGCGCATTTGATGCCGTCGGTGCGCGCCAGCGATGGCACGTCGGTCAGGTAATATTCGCCCTGCGCATTGTTGTTCTTGAGCAGCGAGGCCCAATGGAAGAATTTCCGCGCGTCGGCGGCATAGCAGCCGGCATTGCACAGCGTGACGCCGCGCTCGGCTTCCGAAGCGTCCTTATATTCGACGATGCGGTTGAGAAAACCGTCCGGGGTCAGCAGCACACGGCCATATTGCGCCGCGTCCACAGGCTCGAAGGCCAGCAGCGCCAGGCCGGTGCGGGACTGGGCCGCAAGACATTCGGAAATCACTTCGGCGGTGATCAGCGGCATGTCGCCATTGACGACCAGCAGGGTGCCGGCGAAATCAGCCAGCGCGTCCTTGGCGCTTGCGGCGGCATGACCGGTGCCGAGCTGCTGATGCTGGATGGCACTTTCACAGCCCAGCGCCCTGGCATAATCGCGCACCGCTTCGCCGGCGGGCGAGGTCACCACCACAATGCGCGCCACGCCGGCGCCGCGCAGCGCCGCCACCACATGACCCAGCAGCGGCAGGCCCGCCACCTTGTGCAGTACCTTGGGCAACGCAGATTTCATCCGCGTTCCGGCGCCGGCCGCCAGAATGATGGCGGCTTTAGTCATGGCCGGCGCCGCCTATTTTATGGGTCGCATTTTCCCTACGGGAAAAATGCTCCGGGGCGCCCGCCGCCAGTACGATCGCAGCCTTGGTCATGATGCTTCCGGTAGTCCCCAGCGGCAAAAAAACGAAATGACGATTTGCGACTATTAATGTCGCGTATATTGCCGCGATTCTGGCGTAAAACCCGTTAATTCCGACAAGGACGTCATGCCCGCCCCTGCCCTGATTTTCGACCTGGACGGCACTTTGGCCGACACCGCCCCTGACCTTTTGGGGGCTACCAACGCCGTATTGGCCGCCCGGGACCGGCCCCAGCTGGACCTGACCAGCCTGCGCCACATGGTCGGGTTCGGGGCCCGCGCCCTGATCCTGCAGGCGATGGAGGCCAGCGGCGCCCCGGTGACCGAGGAAGACCTGCCCCCGCTGGTGGAGATTTTCCTGTCTCATTACCAGGACCATATCGCCGACGGCAGCGTGCTGTTTTCCGGGGTGACGCAGACGCTGGCCAACCTTGAAGCGGGCGGCGCGCGGCTGGCGATCCTCACCAACAAGCCGCAGCACCTGACCGACCTGCTGCTGCCTGAGCTGGGACTGGGCCAGCGTTTCGCCGCCGTCTATGGCGCGGGCCGCAAGAGCTACACCAAGCCCGATCCGCGCATCTTCCATGACGTTGTGGAGGATTGCGGCGGCGGGCCGGCGGTGATGATCGGGGATTCCATCACCGACCTCAACACCGCGCGCGCGGCAGGCGCACCTTGCATCCTGGTGTCCTACGGCTTCACGCCGGTCCCGGCCCGCGAACTGGGCGGCGATGCCGTGATCGATGATTTTTCGCAGCTGCCGCAGGCGCTCAGGGACCTGAAGCTGCTTTAAAGCTCCCAGACCGGCCCGGCGGCGGACGCCGGCTTGACGACCGGGCTGACCAGCGGATTGGCCCACACCATGGCGCTGGACTTGATCAGGCGCGACACCCGTTCCAGCAGCGCGTCGGGATTGAAGGGCTTGACCATATAATCGCCGGCGCCACCGCTCATCGCCTGCATCACCGTCCCCGGATCGCGCTCGCCAGTCAGCATCATTACCGGCAGACCCGACAGGCGCGGATCGGACTTGATCTTTTGCAGCGCCGACAAGCCACCGCCGCCCGGCATCTGCACGTCCAGGATCACCGCGACCGGCTGGTTGTCTTGCACCATCTTCAGCGCCGCCGTCGCGTCATTGGCGGAAAGGACGTTGTAGCGCGCCATCCCCAGGCGCAGCTTGACCAGGCTGATGATGGTGGGATCGTCATCGGCGATGACGATGCAGCGTCTCATGGAAAGTCCCCCGAACAAGGCGCGCAGACTGCCCGGACGGGCCTTAAGATTTTCCCAAGCAGGCAAGCGCGGCAGGGTGGAATGCCCAAAACCGGCTGCGGCGGATTGGCCCCGGCTATTGCCCGCAGGCGTGGAAAAGGGCCTAGAATACTGACGATTTGAGATCACCCCCATTTCAGGCCAGGCATGACTCCCTCCCTTTCGCGCGGACATAACGCAAGACTGGCCGGGATCACGGCCGCGGTCCTAGCCGGGGTTTTCCTGCTGGGCTATGGCGGCATCTTTGTGTGGGGCGGCAACAGCGATGCCACCTCGCCGATCTGGCCGGCCACCGCCTTCGCGCTGGTGATGATGTTGCGGCTCAGCCACAGCCGGGCCAGCGATGCGGCCATGCTGGCGGCGGTGCTGGCGGGCGGCCTTGCCGCCAATATGCTGGGCGGGGCGCCACCGGCGCTGGCGATCGGCTACAGCCTGATCAACATGCTGGATGTGATGGCGGGGCTGCTGGTGGTTCGCCGCATGGGCGGCATCCCGCGCATCAAGACCATGGCGGCGGCGGCCAAGTTCACCCTGGCCGCGGGCGCCTTCCCCTCTTTGTTCGGGGCGCTGCTGGCAACCGCGCTGGTGATCTGGCACGGCGCGGGCGATCCGCTCAGCACCGGCGCGCAATGGTTCCTGGCCAATTTCCTGGGCGTGATGATCCTGTTCCCGTTCGGCCTGACGGTGTCGTGGCGCCAGTTCGCCAAGCTCAAGCTGGGTCACCGCCTGCTGGAAGCGACCATCCTGTTCTCGCTGATCACGCTGGTGGCGGGCTTTGCCTATGGCGCGCCGGTGCTGTTCCTGCTGCTGGTGGGCGTGTTGGCGTCGGCCGTGCGCTTCCGCCTGCTGGGCGCGGGCGCGGCCCTGCTGGTGATCGCCACCATCGGCTTTGCCGCCATCCACTCCACGCCCGAAAGCCGCAACATCTATTGGGTCGAGCTGCTGCAATTCTATTTCGCGGTCTGCAGCATCGCGGGCGTGCGCACCGCCATGCTGCTGAACGAGCGCGACCTGCATGTCGCGTTGCTGGAAAAGAAACACCGCCAGGTGGTGCGCGCCTCGCGCTTCAAGTCGCAGCTTCTGGCCCATGTCAGCCATGAAGTGCGCAGCCCGCTGTCCGCGATCATCGGATTTTCCGCCATGCTGGAATCCGGCTCGCTGTCGGCCGACCGCGCCCCGGAATTCGCCGCCATCATCGCGCACAATGGCGAATTGCTGCAGCGGCTGCATGACGACCTGCTGGACCTCAGCCGCGCCGAGGCCGGCACGCTGACGATGCAGCCCGAGCGGGTGGCGGTGGGCGACACGCTCAAGCAATGCGTCGGCGCCATCCGGCTGGACGCGACGCTGGGCGGCAAGGATGTGCTGGTCGATGGCATTGCGGACAGCCTGGCGCTGCAAGCCGATCCCATCCGGCTGGCCCAGATTCTCAACAACCTGATCGCCAATGCCTTCAAGTATGGCGACAATTCCTCTCCCATCCGGGTCAGCGCCCGCGCCCTGGGTGACGGTTTTGGCCGCATCGAGATCGCCAATGCCGGCCCCGGCATCCCCAAGGACGAGCGCGAGGCGGTGTTCCAGCCCTTCCGCCGCGCCATCGGGGTGGGCCGCAACGTGCCGGGCGCAGGCCTGGGCCTTTCCATCGCCAAGATGCTGGTCGAGGCCCAGGGCGGCCGGATCGATTTCGACAGCGTTCCGGGCCGCCAGACCCGCTTCTGGATCGACCTGCCGCTCGCGGCTTAAGCGGGAATTTTTGGCGGAAAACCGGCCCCGCTTGACGGGTCCGAGCCCCCACCTTATAGCCTGCGCCCCTCCGCCGTTTCGGCTCGGCGGGCGCGTAGCTCAGCGGGAGAGCACTCCCTTCACACGGGAGGGGTCACAGGTTCAATCCCTGTCGCGCCCACCATTTTTCCGGAAATGCCAAAGCCGCGTCCCGACAGGGATTGAACTTTGTTTGTGGTGCGGCAGCGTGACATGGGCATGCACCACGCCGCATCACCGGCTGTGCCGGGTCGCGATGGAGCCGGGACGGGCTTCAAAGGAAAGCGTCGCCTTGTCGTCGCGCACCAGGCTTTTGCCATCAAAGCGATAGACCTCGATGGTGCGTTCGGTGGCGCATTGCGCCAGGATCACCTTGCCGTCATCGCTCCAGGCCGCGCCCTGGTTCCAGTGGCAACTGCTGGTGCTGGCGACTTCCTTCAAGGTGCCCGGTCCCACCGCGAGGATTTTCAGAATGCCGCGCACCTTTCCATAAGTCGGATCGGTCTTGGTGTTGGCTGCGCCATTGGCCAGCACCACCAAAAGATGCCTGCCGTCGGGCGACAGGGTGGCATGTTCGGGGGTGTGGCCGACAGGCAGCGACAAGACCTGCTTGAAGGTCCTGAGGTCCACCATGGCGATGGTGCCGGTGCGGTCCTCGCCCGTCATGGCGCCGCCGACATTGGTGTTGATCAGCCAGTTTCCGTCGGGCGTTATCGTAGCACCGTAAGACGAACGGCCGGTGGCGATCTGCCGGGTGCGGGTGACGCGCGTGCCATCCACCGCCAGTTCATAGACCGCGGGCGCGGTCCAGGCGGTGGCATAGGCCCGGCGGCCGTCGGGGGCAAACACCACATCGGTAACCTCGGATGTATTGCCCAGCTCCACCTTGCCGACCCGGGTCAGCTTGCCCCCCGCCAGCGTAAAGACGATGACCGCGCCTTCGACCCGCGAGGCGACCAGCACCAGATTCTCGGCCCGGTTCAGGGCGACGCCGCTGGCCTGGGCGCCGGCCGCCACGGTCTGTAGCACTTTGGGCTTGGTGGGATCGCTGAGGTCAATCAGCGAAATCCGGTCATCGGGAACCGGCTTCATCGGATTGGCGGGATCGGCTTTCTGCGCGGCGGTGACAATGGCGAATTTCTCGCTTTTGCTGACCACGATGGCGTTGGGCGAACCGATCATCGAGACCGGTACCCGGACACTGCCGATCACCCGGGGCGGATACTTGCCCAGGTCGATCACGCTGAGGCTGTCGGGCGTGACGCCGATGGCCTCGCCTTTCTGGAGCTGCTTGCCGTCATTGGCCGAAATCGCCAGCCCGGCCCAGGCACAGGCAGGAAACAGCGACAAGGATGCCGCCAAAAGCGCGCCGCGAATTTTCAAGAAAACCTCCCCATCTGCCGAATGTCTGTGCCGTTGACCGCACCTGTGGGGCCAAGTGTGCGGCGGACCGGCGCAATCGGCAAGGCCAGACTGTACCAAACTGGCGCAGGCCGGTTCTTGAAGGGGTGTTAAGGGATGGCCCGCTAGCCTTGTCCCATGACCGGCATCCTCACCCGATTTTCCGAGCGCGACGCGCTGCTTTGGGGGCACCAGCCCCTGAAGCTGACCCACAATCTCGGGTAACAGGCACTGTTCTCGCGGCCTGCCCTGGCCCGGCTGATCGAAACCTATCCACGCGAACTTTACAGCCTGATCGCCATGGGGGGGCTGCGCGACAGCACGCTGTGGCAGGAAGGGGATCTGGGCGGGGCATCGGGCGAAACCGTGCTGGACGCCATCACGCAAGGACGGCTGTGGCTGAACCTGCGCAATGTGTCGGGCGTGGATGCGGCGCACGGCCATCTGCTGGACGAGATTTTCGCCGAACTGCGCCAGACCATACCGGCCTTCGACGCCAACAAATGGCAAAGCGGAATCCTGATCTCTTCGCCCGGGGCGCAGGTCTATTACCATGCCGACCTGCCCGGCCAGCTCTTGTGGCAGATCGCAGGCAGCAAGCGCGTGTGGCTCTATCCTGCCGCCGCGCCGTTCCTGACCGAGCGGCATCTGGAAGACATCGCGCTGTTCGATCTTGAGGTCGATATTCCCTATGCGCCCTGGTACGACGAGCATGCGAAAGTTTTCGATCTCGCACCCGGCGAAATGCTGTCCTGGCCGCTCAATGCGCCGCACCGGGTGGAGAATGTCGAAGGCCTCAGCATCTCGATGACCGTGTCCTTCTCCTCGCCCGCCATCCGGCGCCGCGAGGTTGTGCACCTGGCCAACGGCTTGTTGCGCCACCGCTTCGGCATTGCGCCCAAAGCGGCGCGCATCGAGGGCCCGGGCTATTTCGCCAAGGCCGTGCTGCAGAAGCTGCTGCGCGATTCCGCCTGGGTGCGTTCGCAGCGCAAGGCACGGCGCGAGATCGCGTTTCAACTTGATGCCGGCGGCGGGGCCGCCGGACGGATGGCAGCCGAATGAGCATCGCGGACATCGACATTTTTGCGCGCAGCCATTCGCACACAACCTATCGTGTCAGCATCAGCAACAACTCGTCGGCGGATTCCTGGCCGTGGCGGCCGGGCGCATCCACCGCGTTCCAGCACGCCGAATGGCTGGAGCCCTTTTATGAGGCCCTCTCCCAGCACGAACAGGACATGCTGCCCCTGATTTTACGGGTGAGCGATGCCGATGGCCTATTGGCCTACAGCCTGCCCCTGCTCTGCCGGGGCGTCGGCGCGCTGCAGGTCGTGGAGTTTGCCGATCTCAACATGACCGATTTCAATGCGCCGCTGCTGGGCCCTACCTCGCCCCGCACCGCGGACGATGCGGCGGCCGCCTGGAAAGCCGTGAAACGCGCGCTTCCGTCCTGCGACGCGGTGCGTTTCACCAAAATGCCGCCGATGATCGGCCCCCGGCCCAATCCGCTTTGCCTGCCCGGCGGCCTGCTGCCCGCGGCGGCGAACGGCAATCTGCTGGTTACCGGGGACAGTTGGAACGACTATCACTTCAGCCTGGAGCGCACGGTGCGCAAGGAGCTGGAACGCAACTGGCGCGTCTTCACCCGCGCCCCGGAGGCGCACTTTGTCGCGATCACCGATCGCGATGAAGCGCTGGATATCCTGGTGCAGATGGAAGACCTGCAGCGTATCCGCATGCGCGATCTGGGCCAGCCCTACGGGCTGGATGACCCGGTGACAGCCGACTTCTATCGCCGCCTGATCGCTGGTGGATTGGAAAAAGGCTATGCCGTGCTGACCGTACTGCGCAACGGCCCCGATTTTGTCGACGGCCTGCTCGGCATCCATGACGGCGAAACCTATGTGATGATCCGCCTGGTGCATCGCGGCGATGGCGACTGGGGCAAGATCTCCGCCGGACGGCTGGTGGTTCACAAGACCATGGAATGGCTGCATGGCGAAGGCTGCCGCAACTTCGATTTCAGCGTCGGCAACTATCCCTACAAGCGCCGTTTCGGTCCCGTCCGCATGCCGATGTTCGATCGTGTCGAAGCCATGAGCGCGCGCGGATTGCCGATGATGCTCAAGGCCCAGGCCGCCGGCTGGCTGCGCCGCCATCCGCAGCTGCGCGAGCGGGTGCGCCTGATGATGGGCAAACCGCCCTGCCGCGAAGAATTCTAGGCTTCAGACCAGCGCAATGGCGAGCAGCCAGGCCTGCTGGCTGATGCGGGTCAGCGCAGCGTTTACCGTTTCGATCCTGAGACCGAAGCGTTCCGCCGCACGCAGGGCGTGGCGCAACAGGCCCGGGTTGCAGCCGTAATCGCTGGGCCGTTCGGTCACGTCATGCGAATAGAAAAACACCTATGCCTTCTTGCGCGCGGCTTCCTCATAGGCGCGGTCGATGCGATCGGCATCAATCTGGCGCCCCGTCAGCGGCAGGGCGTTGAGATACTGGGCGTCCATCTGGCCGTGATTGAGCTGGGGCCGGACGCTGCGGCTGGAACGGAAATGCTTTTTCAGCCGCCGCTTCCAGGCCATCGTGCCAATGCTAAAGGGATAGGCGAAGTTCTTCAGCGGCAGGCTGGGCTCGATGCCTTTCAACAGGGCGTGGTTTCGCAGGATATCGGCCTGGATCACCGCCCCCGGTATCAGATCGGCGCGCTCATGGCTGTGGCTGTGGCAGCCGATCTCATGGCCGCGGGCATGCAGGTCGACCACCATGCCGGCATCCAGGACGCGCCAGTGGTCGGCCTGGATGCCCAGCATGCTGCCGGCCACATAGTAAGTGGCGCGCGCGCCGTGATCTTCCATCAGCGCGGCGCCGGTGGTGGCGGCCGATTCGGGGACATCGTCAAAAGTGAAGCTGACGGCTGGCGCGGCCGAGGTGGCATTGAAGGGCGACACCGGAACATGCATGGCCAGCCTGTGGCGTAGGCGTGCGATCACGCCCAAGCGCTCGGCATCCTGCGGCGGCGGGACGGAGGGGATGATCATGACGGCGTTTCCTGGGTGATGAAGCGGTAAAGCGCCCCCGCTGACAGCAGATACAGCAGAAGGGAGATCAGGCTGAGGCCCAGACCAATCCGCAGAAGATCGGTGGTCAGCGACAGCAACAGGGCCAGCGCGCATCCATTGACACAGACCAGACCAACAGCGACGTCAGCGCGCGTGCTCATACGGCCATGGACGAAGAACAGCTCGCCATGGAATTCCATCAGGTTGCGCAGCGCGGGCACAATCAGCATGGGTGCGAAGAGTTGCGCGGCAATGGCGACATTGGGGCCCAGCAAGTTCGGCCACCGCCACAGCACCAGAGTCAGTCCCAGGAAAGCCAGTGTGGACACGCCCAGGATCACAGCCTCGACCCTCAGGGTGCGGCCCAGCGCACCCCGGATTTTCTTGCCCTCCCCGAACAGTTTGCGGGTGTAGAGGGTGTAGAAGGAACGGAAGGGAATGGCGGTGAAATCGATGATGCGGGTGGCGATGGCATAGACGCCGGCGAATTTCGCATCGGTCAGGGACAGGACAATCAGCTTGTCGATCTGGCCCTGGGCATTGAGCGCGAAATAGGACACCGCGAACATCACCCCTTCCCGGAAGCGCGACACGAACAGGCGGGTGCGCCAGCGCAACGACACGGCCGGGCGCAGCGCCGTCGCCACCGTCAGAAGCGCAGCCAGGTTGGCGGCCACATAGAATACCGTCCATTGCTCGACATTTCCCCCACCCATCAGTGCGAACGCCCCCGCGCCCGCCGCCCGGATGGCCGAAGCGACGGTGATGGTGATGGAGCTGGTGAAGAAACGGCCCATGCCGTTATGGATCTGGGTGGTCACATCCACGATGCGCCACAGCACCATCTCCACCAGCAGGATGGCGATGAAGGCCGGCAGCGAGATCGCCTGCTGGAACAGCAGGTAATAGAATGGCCAGCGCGACCAGCAGGCCCAGCAGCGTGGTCAGGCACAGGCTGCCAAAGAACAGACCGAGATAATGACCCAGCAGGCGCGGCCGCCCCGCCGCAGCGCGGAAGGCCAGGCTGCCAAAGCCCAGGCCGGAAAAACTGGCAATCATCAGCCCCGCCGCCGAGGCCGATGCGAAGATGCCCATGGCCGACAGGCTGAGCGTGTTGGCGAGGACGAAGAAATAGACCGCTTGGAGCCCTACGCGGCTGACCGTGCCGGCCAGCAGCTGGCAGTAATTTTCTATGGCGCGGCGCAGGCCCGGCCTGAAAAAGCCCGGCGGGATCCTGTCACGCGCGATTGCGGCAAGGGACATACTCACGGCTCCGTCGATGCGGGCAGTGTAGGGACCGAGAGCTAAAGAAAGCTTGCGCCGGAAGGCGCCCCGAAACCGCGAGTCAAGTGCTTGTTTTTATTCAACTTATTAGGGCAGAATGAAGCGGAACTGGCTGGCCGGTCCGCCGTCATGCCCGGTGTGTGCGCAAGTCTGCCGGAAATCGGATAATGAGGCATTCCTGCGCTTTTAGATGGGACATGCCGGCAGCCAATGATGGACCTCGATAAAATGTATGCCCAGGCGGTGGCGGCGCAGAAAAGCGGCAATCTGCCGGAAGCCGAACTGCGCTATCGCGAAATCCTCACCACCGCCGCCATCCCCGAAGTGATGGTCAATCACGCCAATGTGCTGGTGGGAATGGGGCGCAGCGAGGAGGCGCTGGCCGGCTATAACCGGGCGCTCGGCCTCAAGCCCGACCTGTTCGAAGGCCTCTACAATCGCGGCAATCTTCTTTTGGAGATGAAAAACGCCGAAGCGGCGCTGACCAGCTTCGATGCCGCGCTGGCGGTACGCCAGGACATGGCCGGTGTATGGAACAATCGCGGCACAGCCCTGCGCGACATGCGGCGGCTGGATGCGGCGCTGGCCAGTTACGACCGCGCGCTGACCCTTATGCCCGGTCACATCAATGCGCTGACCAACCGCGCCATGACGCTGCTGGAAATACGGCGGCTGGACGAAGCGCTGGCCGCAGCGGATGCGGTGCTGGCGCTGCAGCCGAACTTCGCGGAAGCGCTGTATGTGCGGGGCAATGCCTTGCGCGACATGGGCCGCATGGCAGAGGCATTGACCTGTTACGAGCAGGCGCTGGCGGCCAATCCCGCCCATCCCCATGCACTGGGCGGCATGGCGCAGGCGGCGCTGAGCCTGTGCGACTGGCCGCGCACCGCCCAGCTGGCGCCGCGCCTGACGGAAAACATCGAAGCCAACCGGGCGCTGATCCAGCCTTTCGTGATGCTGGGGTATACTGATGATGCGAAGCTGCAGCGCCGCTGCGCCGAGAATTATGTCCGCCGCACGGTTACCCGCCAGCAACCGCTTTCGGATGGCAGGCGCTACGGCCATGACAAGATACGCCTCGCCTATCTATCGGCGGACTTCCACCAGCATCCGACATCGCAGCTGATGATCGAGCTGTTCGAGCGCCACGACCGCACCCGCTTCGAAGTCACGGCCATCGCCTTCGGTCCCGATGACGGCAGCGCGATGCGGGCTCGGCTGAAGAAAGCCTTTGACCGGTTCGAGGATGTCAGCGCGCTGAGCGATGCCGAAGTGGCGCGGATGCTGCGGGAGCGCGAAACCGACATCGCCGTCGATCTGAATGGCCATACCCATGGCGCGCGGCCCGGCATCTTCGCTCATCGCCCGGCGCCATTGCAGGTGAACTATCTGGTCTATCCCGGCACGTCCGGGGCGGATTTCATGGATGTCATCCTGGCGGACCGCACTGTCACCCCCGTCAGCCAGCAGGAATTTTTCAACGAAAGGATCGTTCACCTGCCGGATTGCTATCAGGCCAATGATGCCACCCGCCAGGTTCCCTCAGCGCCGTCGCGCGCCGCATGCGGCCTGCCGGACAGCGGCTTGGTCTTTTGTTGCTTCAACAACAACTGGAAGATCACCGCGCCGATTTTCGATATCTGGATGCGGCTGCTGCAAGCGACCCCGGACAGCGTGTTGTGGCTGCTGGACGGGCCGGGCAAAGCCAACTTGCGCAAGGAAGCCGCCGCGCGCGGTGTCGATGCAGGCCGTCTGATATTCGCGCCCCATGCCACGCCCGAAGCGCACCTGGCGCGCCACCAGCTGGCCGACCTGTTTCTCGATACCCTGCCCTATAACGCCCATACCACCGCCAGCGATGCGCTGTATGCCGGGGTGCCGCTGGTTACCTGCATCGGCAAGGTGTTCCAAAGCCGTGTTGCCGCCAGCCTGCTGAATGCCCTGGACATAGCCGAACTGGTCACCACCTCGCCGACCGCTTACGAAAATCTGGCGCTGGATCTGGCGTCGAACGCCGCACTGCTGAAGGCCACCCGCGAAAAGCTGGCGCGCAACCTCAAGATCGCGCCGCTTTATGACAGCGCGAAGTTCGTCAGGAATATCGAAGACACCTATATCGCAATGCTGGGTCGGTCAGCGCCAATGCACTAGTCTTAGTTCCGCCGGTACAAAATATCCGGCAGACCAATGAGCGCCGACCGAAAAAGCGCCCGCTCAAGTTATCGATGCGGTGCCGCCTGCCCGTCCAGCCGCGCCTTCAGCAGGGCGGCCTTGAGCGCCTGCTCCATCGCGCGGCGAATGCAGCGGAGTGTTTCCAAAATGGACTCCAAGTGGGCGACGTCAAAGCGTCCGGCAACAGCGGCCTGAAGAACCTCGTTGCGCGTCGAGGCATACTGTTCCTGTATGGCGGCATGTATCGACGATACCCGATCGCTATCCGCAGCGGTAACGTTCGTCATCGCATGGAGCCCAGACGCTGCCTGCGTTGAGAGGCGATCCAGTGCTGCGCGTACAGGCCCAGGCGCGAGTTCTGCGAGCATGCTGCGTTGGGTCGCGATATCCACTGCCAATGCCGCGATGTCGGCATATTGCATCGTCGCATGCACCCCATCCGCGAGGAGGGCTGAAATGTCGGCGGGCAGCTCGCTTTTTTGGACGCGCGTAACAAACGCGGCAATGGCCACGACCAGAACTTGGAGCGCCGCTCGCTTCCGAGCGAGAACCGCCGGCAGCGGCGCGCGGGATACATCTATGGCTTCGGAGAATATCTCGGTAGCGAAGGCGTCGACGCGGTCGATTTCGCGGGAAAGAGCTCCGACCGCAAGGGCGGGCACCTTGGCAATCGTGTCATCGAGAAATTGCGGTCGTTGGGCCTGCTCTTCATTGGTGCGAAACCGACCTTCCAGAAACCTGGACATGGGGCGCGTGATCGGCCACATGACCAGCGCGCCGAGCACATTAAAGGAAGTGTGGAATGCAGCGATGGTGACGGCTGGCGCATGCTGCCCCACCAGCAGGCCGGCCTCGAACTCGATGGTCCAGAGCAAGAGGGGGAGGACGCCGAGCGCGATGAACGCGGTGACGACATTGAATATGACGTGGGCCGCAGCGACACGCCGCGCGTTGGCCGTGGCCCCGATCACCGCCAGTACGGCCGTGGACGTGGTACCGATGTTGGCGCCAATGACCATGGCGGCAGCACCGGTTAGCGGTAGTACGCCCCCGGCGACGGCGGTAAGAATAAGCGCCATTGCGGCGCTTGAGGATTGTGTAAGGGTGGTCATGACTGCGCCGACGAGGACCAGAAGCAACGTGTCCGTCAAAGTCGCGGCGCTCCATTGGCTGAGATCTATCCCGCTCGCGGCCTGGAGAAACGCGTCGCGAAGCACATCGACGCCAAGGAAGAAAAGCCCAAATCCAGCCAGGGCCATGCCGACGGCCCCCCTTCGGGACGTGCCTCCGACCAAGCGCGCCAGGGCGCCAACCCCAATGAGCGGCAACGCAAATGCTTCGATCTTTATGCCGAAACCGACAATGCTGATCAGCCAGCCCGTCATGGTCGTGCCGATATTGGCGCCGTAGACGACGCCAAGGGACTGATTGAGCGAGATCAGTCCGGCGTTGACAAAGCCGATGGTGGCGATTGTCACCGCGCTCGATGATTGTGTGATCGCCGTCAATCCGGCGCCGGCGACCACCCCCCGCCCCAGCGACTTCGTCCAGCGACCAAGAATGCCGCGCAGCCCCTCACCCGCGGCCAGCCTGAAGCCGTCGCTGATCATCGAGATGCCCAGGACGAACAGGCCAATCCCGCCAAGAAGTTGGGCCGCCGCGAGGAAAAGTGTCATAGGAGCCGAAATGGGACGTTGAATGGGTCCGCGCGGAGCACGCTCGCCTCCATCGTTATTTTGCGACAACCACAGGGGTAATCCGGATTACCTTATTCCCAACCGACCCCCAGAACACTCCCTTTCCCCGCCCCCCGACTGCCTACAACAATCGATGATGGATGTGTCCGGTTCCCCGAATCAATGCGTCCTGACGCCTGGCTTAAAGCGCCTTGGGGCGTTTGGCGGGATCGAAGCCGTAGAATTTCTCGGCATTCTCGACCAGAATCCTGTGCCGCAGCCTTTCGTCCGGCGCCCATTGCGTCGTGAGGTTCAACAGGATCACGTCATCGGGCATCGCAACCGGATTGAGCGCCTTGGTCGCGTCGGGATGCGGCCAGTCGCTGCCCCAGATGCAGCGCTCCGGCGCCGCGCTGATATAGCCGCGCGCAGCCGCGCTGGCGCCGGCATAATCTGGCGGAGTGCCGCCATTATACAGATAGGCGCCCGAAACCTTGACCCAACCCTTGCCGCTGTCCAGCAGCCGGCGCACGGTGTTGTATTGCGGCGAGCTTGTATCAACCGCGCGCGCCAGATGGTCGATGATCACCGGCACGGGCAGGCTGAGAAGCAGCGCCTCCATCTGAACCAGCTGTTCGGGCGGCATATTGCACTGGATATGCCAGCCCAGCTTGGCAATCCGCTTGGCCAGCGGCAGGACTTCCTCGGCGCTCACCGGATTGCCCAGGCCGAACTGGATGCGCGCGCCGCGGATGCCGCCGTCTTGCAGCCGCTTGAGGTCGGCGTCGCTGATACTGGCATTGACGACACACACGCCGCGCGCATCGCCCAGCTGGGCGATGGCATCCAGCGTGCAGCCATTGTCGGTGCCATAGGTCGAAGGCTGCACCACCACCGCGCGGGTGATGCCGAGTTTTTTCTGCAGCGCCTTGTAATCCGCCACCGTGGCCAGCGGCGGCTTCAGCACCGCGTTCGGCATATAGGGGAAACGCGCGTCATAAACATGAAGATGGCTGTCGCAGACCCCATCGGGCACCTTGAACGAGACGCGCGGATCGGCGGCCAAAGCGGGCGAGGCGGCAAGTGCCAGCCCGGCACCGATCACGGCGCGGCGATTGGGATGCTGCATGTGATGTTTCCTGTTTTCCGGCATGAAATGCCGTGGCGTCGTGCCCGTTTCCCCGGCCGGTTGACCCGGCGATTGCGGCGATGATGGCCGGGCTGCGGCGCAAAAACAATGGTGCGGCCCACGTCAAACCGCTAAAAGCGCGGCCATGAGTGATCTGGAAAGCCGCAAAAAACAGGCGCGCGCGTGGTTTGAATCCCTACGGGATCTGATCATGACGGCGTTGGAAGCGCTGGAGCGCGACGCACCAGCGTCGCTTTATCCCGGTGAACCCGGCCATTTCGAGAAAACGCCTTGGGCCCGCGCAAACAATGAAGGCGGCGGCGTCATGGGGATGATGCGCGGCCGGCTGTTCGAGAAAGTCGGCGTGCATACGTCCACCGTGTTCGGTGAGTTTTCACCCGAATTCGCCAAGCAGATTCCCGGCGCCGCGGAAGATCCGCGCTTCTGGGCCAGCGGCATCAGCCTGATCGCCCATATGAAGAATCCGCGCGTGCCCGCCGTGCACATGAACACCCGCATGATCGTCACCACCCAGGGCTGGTTCGGCGGCGGCGCCGATCTAAACCCCACGCTGGATGCGGCGCGGAGCGAGAGCCATCCCGATGCGGTCGATTTTCACGCCCGGCTGAAGAAGGCCTGTGATGGCTTCGATGCCGGCTGGTACGACAAATACAAGAAATGGGCGGATGAATATTTCTGGCTGCCCCATCGCGGCGAGCCGCGCGGCGTGGGCGGCATTTTCTACGACCATCATGACAGCGGCGACTGGGACAAAGATTTCGCCTTCACCCGCGCGGTGGGCGAAGCCTTTCTCGACATTCAGCCCGCCATTATCCGCCGGCGCATGGGCGAAAACTGGAGCGAGGCGGAACGCCACGAACAGGCCAAGTGGCGCGGCCGCTATGTCGAGTTCAACCTGCTTTATGACCGCGGCACCACCTTTGGCCTCAAGACCGGCGGCAATGTCGAAAGCATTCTGTCGTCCATGCCCCCCGTTGCTGAATGGAAATGAGGCGCGGAGTGGAAGTGATAAAGCCCCCCTCCTTGAAATTGGGATCGCGCGGCTCGCCCCTGGCGCTGACCCAGAGCCGGCGCGTGGCGGCGTTGCTGGCGCAAAAGCATGGCGCGGATGCCAGCCAGTTTCCCATCCAGGGCTTCATGACCAGCGGCGACCGGATTCAAGGCCGCTTGCAGGATCAGGGCGGCAAGGGACTTTTCACCAAGGAACTGGATGAAGCCCTGCTGGATGGACGCATCGACGCCGCCATCCATTCCATGAAGGACCTTCCCACCCGCATGCCGCCCGGCATTGTGCTGGCCTGCGTGCCGGAACGCGAAGACCCGCGCGACGGCTTTATCGCACTGCGCGCCAAAACGCTGACGGAGCTTCCGGCAGGCGCCACGGTTGGCACCGCCAGCCTCCGGCGCCAGGCGCAGACGCTGCACCTGCGCCCCGACCTGAAAGTGGAACTGCTGCGCGGCCGGGTGGAAACACGCCTGGCCAAGATCGAAGCCGGCGCGTTCGATGCTACCTATCTGGCGCTGGCAGGGCTGAAACGGCTGGGTCTGGAACAGCATGTCGCCAGCCTGGTGGACAGCGAGACCATGCCGCCCGCCCCCGCGCAGGGCGCGCTGGCCATCACCGCGCGCGAGGGGGATGAAAAGACGCTGGCATTGCTCACCTCCCTCGACATCGCCGAGCACGCCATCGCCACAACGTGCGAGCGTGCCTTCCTGCAGGCGCTGGACGGTTCCTGCCGAACGCCGATCGCGGCCCTGGCGCGGATCACCGACGGCACCCTGGATTTTCTGGGCGAAGTCCTGACCCCGGACGGCAAGCATCGCTGGCGCCGCCGGGAAAGCGTGGCGCTGGGCAGCGATTCGGGTGAAACCGCCCGCGCCCTGGGCGCGAAGCTGGGGGCTGATATCGTGGCCGAAGCCGGCCCGCTTTATAAGGCGCATTTCGGCGATCACGGCTGGTAGGTCTTGGCAAAGCGCCCGGTTTGGGCGCAGCATCCCCATCACAGCCATCAGAGCTGACGGGAGAAATGCCATGCTGAACAAACGCGACTTCATCACCGCCGCCATTGCCCTTGCCGCTTCCAGCGCCGCGAACGCACAGGCACCGGTGCGGCGAAACGGCATGCCGGCGCCACGCAAAATCGAACGCGGCATGATGAAGACCACCCGCATGTTCAAGTCCCCGCCCGGCTTTGCCAACGGGATGGCGGTGTCGCCGCAAGGCCTGTGGCTGGCGCAGCAGAAAGTGTCTGGTGAATCCTCCAGGCGTTACGGCCTGCCCGAACCCACCGATCTGCGCGAAGCCGCCTGGCTGGTGGACTGGAACGGCAAGCTGCTCAAGACCGTCATGACCAACTGCCGCAACTGTTCGGGCATGGCCTATGGGGACGGCCATGTCTGGATGATGGCCAACCAGGCGCCGTTCGGCTGTTTCCAGGTGGACATGAACGGCAAGCAGATCAGCCACCGCCAGATTCCGCTGGCCATGCCGGGCCAGAATGGCGGCGGCAGCCATGGCGCACAGTGGCAGGGCGGCAAGCTGTGGATTGCCGCGCTCAGGCCCAAGCTTCTGATCCGCGTCGATCCCAAGACCTGGGCGCCCGAAGTGGCGATTTCTGCCGTCACCACGCCGGACAAGCCGCGTACCCATGACATGACCTTCGACGCCAATGGCGATATCTGGCTGGTGGTCGGCAGTGACAGCAGCAACTACAAGGAGAGCAAGCCGGGCTTGGTGAAGTATGACGGCAAGACCGGTCAGATAGTCGGCACCTATGACTTTGTGCCCGGCTCCGCCGATCCGCATGGGCTGGAATTCCACAACGGTACGCTGATCAGCTGCGATGCCGGCATCCATCCGGGCTGGCCCAACAATGACAGCCCGCATGCCGGCTGGGTGTTCAAGATCGAGCCGGCGTAACTAGTGCCGCCGATTTGAAGTTCCTGCATAGCTTGCATCAAATACCGTCAGGAACTTCAAATCGATAAGCGGCACTAGATTTTAATAATAACTAGCGCCCTTTGTTTCCGAAGTTTCCGAAGTTTGCAAAGTGCAAAATGTATCACTGGCGAACTTCGGAAACGGGCGCTAGTCGACCCGGAAGCCGGGGCGCATCGCCACATAGGACGAGTCGACCTGATTGATGCTGGAACAACCCAGCAGCATCAGGGTGCGGATGATGTCGGCGCGGAAAATCTCGATGGCGCGCTCGATGCCGGCATCGCCCGCCGCCGCCAGGCCGTAAGCATAGCCGCGCCCCAGCAGCACCGCATCGGCGCCCAGCGCTTTTGCCCGCACCACATCCGCGCCGCGGCGGATACCGCCGTCGAACAGGATCTCGGTCTTGCCCTTCACCGCTTCCACGATGCCCGGCAGCACGCGCAAGCTGCCCGCCACACCGTCCAACTGACGCCCCGCATGGGTAGAAACCACGATGCCCTGCGCGCCCTCGTCCACCGAGCGCCGCGCATCGTCCGCCGTCATCACACCCTTGATGACGATCGGGCCGCTCCACTGTTCGCGGATCCATTTGAGATCGGTCCAGGAAACCTGCGCCGCCTGCAGCGCCGCGCCCACATCAATCGCCGCCAGCGGGCCGGAGCCCGGCACCACGATATTCGGAAAGGGCCGCGACATGCCGTCCAGCATGTAGCCGGCCAGCCAGCGCGGATGTTTCAGGATGTTGGGAATATAGGGAATACGGTGAAACCAGTTGGGCGACATCAGCTGGCGCATGCCGTTGCGCACATCGCGTTCGCGATTGCCCGCCACCGGCGTGTCGATGGTGACGAACAGCGCCTTGTAACCGGCGGCCTTGACGCGGGCGATGGCACCTTCGGCTGCGCCGCGTCCGCCCGCCAGATAGAGCTGGTAGAAAGTGGGGCCGCTGGACTGGGCCTTCACATCTTCGATCGTGTGGCCCGACATGGTGGAAAGGATATAGGCGGTGCCGTTACGCCCCGCCGCTTTTGAGGCCGCAAGCTCGCCGCGCGGATGCATCAGCCGCGAATAGCCGATGGGCGCCAGCAGGAACGGCAGGTCGAGCTTGTGGCCCAGCACCGTCACCGACAGGTCGCAGGCCGGCGTCGCCACCGCGAAGCGCGGCTTGAACTGCACCTCCCTGTAGGCCTGCTCGCTGTCGCGCAGCGTCACTTCGTCGTCAGCGGCCCCGTCCAGATAATCGAACACCGCATCCGGCAGGCGGCGGCGCGCCAGGCGGCGGAGGTCCTTGATATTCACGACGCGCGGAGAAGCCAGACTCATGCGGGACACCTGGAAAATCGAGGCATTTATGCCCGCAAAAGTTTCGCTCTGCTAGAGTTTTCATAATTCATCTCACCATGGCCGGGCTTGACCCGGCCATCCAGAACCACCTGAAAGGGTTTTGCAGTGCGGCCTGGATGGGCGGCTCAAGGCCGCCCATGGAGAAAACTAAAATGCAGAATGGCCGGTCTGGGCGCGGCCCAGTACCAGGGCATGGATGTCGTGGGTGCCTTCATAGGTGTTGACCGCTTCCAGGTTCAGCATGTGGCGCACCACATGATAATCGTCGGCCACGCCATTGCCGCCATGCATGTCGCGCGCGGCGCGCGCGATGTCGAGCGCCTTGCCGGCATTGTTGCGCTTGAGCAGGCTGATGGTTTCCGCCGCCAGCTTGCCCTCTTCCATCAGCCGTCCCGCCTGCAGGCAGGCACCAAGACCCAGGGTGATCTCGGTCTGCATGTCGGCGAGTTTTTTCTGGAACAGTTGCGTGGCGGCCAGCGGACGGCCGAACTGCTGGCGCTCAAGGCCATAAGAGCGCGCCGCATGCCAGCAGAATTCCGCCGCGCCCATCGCACCCCAGGCAATGCCATAGCGCGCATGGTTGAGACAGGAGAAAGCCGCTTTCAGGCCCAGCGCCTCCGGCAGGATACGGTCCTGCCCGATCTCCACATCGCTCATCGCGATCTCGCCGGTGATGCCAGCGCGCAGGGAAAACTTGCCTTCGATCCTGGGTGTCGAAAGCCCTTGGTCGCCGCGTTCCAGGACGAAGCAGCGCACTTTGCCTTCCAGCTTTGCCCACACCACAAAAACATCCGCGATGGGCGCATGGGTGATCCACGTCTTGCAGCCCGACAGGACAAAGCCGGTTTTGGTTTTGACGGCGCGGCTCTGCATCGAACCGGGATCGGAGCCGGAGCCAGGCTCGGTCAGGCCAAAGGCGCCAATCCATTCGCCGCTGGCGAGGCGGGGCAGGTATTTCTGACGCTGCGCTTCGTCGCCAAAGGCATGGATGGGATGCATCACCAGGCTGGACTGAACCGAGATGGAAGACCGGAAAGCCGAATCCGCTTTCTCGATTTCGCGCGCGATCAACCCGTAGGCGACCGGCGAAACCCCGGGGCAGCCATAACCGTCCAGGGTGCTGCCGAACAGCCCGAGCGCCCCAAACTCCTGCAGCAACGCGGGGTCGGAACGCTCGTGACGATGCATATCACGCACCAGCGGCATCAAGCGGCTTTGCGCAAAAGCACGCGCGCTGTCGCGCACGAGTTTTTCTTCCTCGCGCAGCGACGATTCCAATAGCAGCGGATCGGCCCAGTCAAAGGCGGGCCAGTTTTCCTTGCTCATCCCCAGCCAATAAAACAGGGAGGCGAAATGCTTCCCGTCTGGAAAGCATATCGCCAACCCCATCTTTGATAATAGTGGGGCTGCCCGAAAGAACGGACTTGGCCCTTAAAGGCTAATTCGACTTGGTGACCTGGCCCTCGGCCACGCCGGCCTTGCTGCCGACGCCCGGGTTCACCGGATTCTGGCCGCTGGGCGGCATCGGCATGACCTTGTCTTCATGACCGGGAAGATGAGTTTCGGTGGTGGGGGCGGCATGCGGCCTGCCGTCGCGCAGATCGGGCTTGCTGGTATTCGTCATCTGAATCTCCGAATGGGTTCAAATGCAATAACGGCCAGAGGCCTAATTGGTTCGATTCAGCACCCAGTCGGCCACATCCTGATGGACAACGGCCCGCTGCAAGTCGCGCAGCAGCATGTGATAGCCCTTGTCGTAGCGGCGTACCACTGCCCGGTTCCCGAGTTCCGCGATCACGGACTGGGTTGGCTTGACCGGAATCACCTGATCATTGGCGCCATAGACCATCAGGATGGGCGGCGGGCTCGCCAGACGCGCGGGCGCCGTGCGCGCCTCGTCCATCAGATTGACCAGCCCATACAGCGTGTCGGTGCGGGTGCGCTTCTGGAACAGCGGGTCGCGGCCAAGGGCCCGCAGCATCTCGACATTGTCGGACGGGATGATGGTGACCACCTTGCTGGCGGTGGAGTTGGACAGGATCACGCCCGGCATCAGATGCGCGGCCAGGAACAGCGCCGCACGATAGGTTATCGGCATGTCGGCGCGCGACCATACCGCCGGCGCCACCAGGATCGCGCCATCCACCGCCGGCGGATTTTGCGAAGCCAGCGCCGTCAGCACCACGGCCCCGCCCATACTTTCGCCCAGCGCAAACACCGGAATGCCGGGATAACGGCTGCGCGCCGCGTCCACCGCATCCGACAAGTCGGCCCGCATGGCGTCGGCCCCGGCCCAGACGCCCGGATCGGCATTCTTGCCGAAGCCGCGCTGGTCATAGGCAATGGTGGTGATGCCTTCCTTGGCCCAGGCCTGGCCCGGCATGTCGAAGGCGTTGGAATAGTCGCTCATGCCATGCACCGCGACGATCACGGCTTTGGGAGCGCCTTCAGCCTCCCAGCGGCGCAACGTCAATTCCCTGCCGTCGCGCGCCACCAGCGTCTCATCGCCGATCACGGCGGAACTGCTGGGGTCGCGGGGCGCGGATTCGAAAGTGGGGGCGCAGGCGCAAAGACAGGCAGCAAATAGAATGGCGAGACGATGCATGCATGGGATCTGGCGGTTGGGACCCGTGAGACTAGGGCCACCCGGCTAAAGCGGCAACAAGCCGATCATGGCGCCCGACAGGCTGCTGGCCAGCACGCCCGCCAGCAGCGCCTTCAGCGCCAGTCCCACGATTTCGTCACGCCGTTCCGGGATCAGGGCGCTCATGCCGGCAATGAGAAAGCCGACACTGGCAAAATTGGCGAAACCGCACAGCGCATAAACCATGATCCTGCTGGAACGCAGGTCCAGCGCGCCGTCCGGCAAGGCCACCATGCGCAGATAGGCAATCAGTTCATTCAGGATCACCTTGACCCCCAACAGGCCGCCCGCCGTGACCATCTGATCGGCCGGCACGCCCATCAGCCAGACCAGCGGCGCGAACAGCCAGCCCAGCATGCGTTCCAGCGTCAGCGGCGCCCCCATCACGCCCGGCAGCTGGGCCAGGATGATATTGGCCAGCGCCACCAGCGAGGTCGTCACCACCAGCATGGCGATGATCTGCAGGTAGAGCTTCAGCCCGTCCTCGGTGCCGCGCGCCATCGCGTCCATGGTGGAGCGGTAATGCACGCTGGCTTCCTTTTCATTGAGATCGGTTTCGGCGGGACCCGGCACCATCAGGCGCGCCATCAGGATGCCCGCCGGCAGCGACATGAAAGACGCCACCAGCAGATGACCCAGCGCCCCGGGCAGCACATTGGCGAGGATGGTGGCATAGAGCACGAACACCGTGCCCGCGATTACCGACAGGCCCACCGTCATCAGGATGAAAAGTTCGGTGCGGGTCAGCCGCGCCAGATAGGGGCGGATCATCAACTGGCCTTCGATATTGCCCAGAAACACCATGGAGGCGGAGGACAGGCCGACCACCCCGCCCAGTCCCAGCGCCTTTTTCAATCCGGCCGCCATGGCCTTCACCACGATCGGCGAAATCCGCCAGTACCACAGCATGGCGGACAGCGCCCCGACCACAATGATCAGCGGCAGGATGCAAAAGGCCAGGTTGATCAGATTGCCGGGATTGGTGACGGCAAAGGACGCGGCCCCGCCGCCCATATAGCCGAAGACAAAGCTGGTGCCGGCATTGGTGGCGGTGGTGATCGCCGTCACCACCCCGTTCAGCGCCAGGAGCAGCTCGCGCGCCACCGGCGCCTTCAGCAGCAGCAGGGCGATGGCTGCCTGCAGGATCAGCGTGCCCGCCACCATGCGCCAGTTGAAGGCCTTGCGGTCCTCGGAAAGGGCCCAGGCGATGGCGATGATGACCCCAATGCCCAAGGCGGACTGAAAATGCGGCACCCATTCGCCCCCGCGAAGCATCCGCGTCAAGGCTACATGATTCCAACAGACCATCCCATGACAGAAGGCCGCGCCCAATCTAGAGTCGTTGCAATCAATGCGGGCGGGATGCGTGACGGAAAAGACCGGCAAGACGGGGACGATTGGAGCGCTGGCGGGCGCGCGCGCCTTCCCGCCCCTGATGATCGTGCTCTACCACTTCTCAGAAGGCTATCATTACACTGGCCTGATCTGGTTCGACCGCATTGCGGCGCGCGGTTATCTGTGGGTGGAGTTCTTCTTCGCTCTGTCGGGTTTCATTCTCACCTATGCTTACAGCCACCGGCTGAAAGACCTTCTGCAGTGGCGCGGTTATGCCGATTTCCTGCGCGCCCGGCTGATCCGGCTTTATCCCCTGCATCTCTTCATGCTGCTGTTTGTGCTGGGGATGGTCGTGACCTTGCGGGCGCTGGCGGCGGCGGGCGGCTATGTCTCGATCTATGATCTGCCCTATCATCAGGATGTCAGTCCCAAGGGCTTCGTGCTGAGCCTTTTCCTGGTGCAGGCCTGGGGCACCATGGACCGGCTGACCTGGAACGGCCTGTCCTGGTTTGTCAGCGTGGAGTTCGCGCTCTGCCTGCTGTTTCCCGCCCTGCTCTATCTTTCCAACGGGCGGCCCTGGCGCGGTGCGGCGCTTGTCGCGGCGGGCGTGGCCGGATTGCTGGCCTTGTTGGCCACTTCCACGCACGGGCTCGACATCACCTTTGACTTTGGCGTGCTGCGGGGCCTGGCCGACTTCACCATCGGTATGGGCATGGCGGTGCTGTTCATGCGGGTACATGATCAGCGCATTCCCGAATGGACCCATTCGCTGGTCCAGGCGCTGCTGATGCTGCTTTTGATTTATGCGGTGACAAGCACCGGCTGGGCCCATACCCGCAACGACATCTACACCGTACTGCCACTGCTGGCCCTGATCTTCGCCCTGGCCTTCGACAAGGGAATTTTGGCGCGGGCCCTGAACACGCGCCTGCCCCAGATGGTGGGGGAATGGTCCTATGCCATCTATCTGGGCCAGACCACCTGGCTGATGACATTGCGCTTTATAAAGCAGCGCGTCTGGCCGCCCGCCGACACGATGGTGTTCGGCATCCCGTTCGCCGACTGGATGTGGTGGATGGAGCCGCTGGGCCTGGTGATCATCTGCACCTTGTGGGGGGCGCTGCTGGCGCGCCTTGTCGAGGTTCCCGCCGCCGCCTGGCTGCGCCTGAAGCTGGGCCGCCGCCTTGACCCGTCCAGCATCCCCACCCCATCGTAGGCTTTGAGAACACAGGAGGATTGCCCATGGCCATCTCGTTCAAGGACAAGGTTGTCATCATCACCGGTGCCGGCGGCGGGCTGGGACGGGCGCATGCGCTGGAATTCGCCGCGCTGGGCGCCAAGGTGGTGATCAATGACCTGGGCGGATCGCTGGATGGCAGCGGCGGCAATTCGGCAGCGGCCGAAAAGGTGGTGGAAGAGATCAAGGCCAAGGGCGGCGAGGCCATCGCCAATGGCGCCTCGGTCAGCGACGATGCCGGCGTCGCCCATCTGGTCAAGCAGACCATGGATGCATGGGGCCGCATCGACGTCCTGATCGCCAATGCCGGCATCCTGCGCGACAAGAGCTTCGGCAAGATGGAATTGAAGGACTTCACCGCCGTGATGGACGTGCATCTGCTGGGCACGGTCAAGACAGCCAAGGCGGTGTGGGACATCATGAAGGCGCAAGGCTATGGCCGCATCGTGGTCACCACCTCCTCCACCGGCCTGTACGGCAATTTCGGCCAGACCAATTACGGGGCCGCCAAACTGTCGCTTGTGGGCTTCATGAATTCCCTGAAGCTGGAAGGCGCCAAGGACAATATCCGCGTCAATGCCATCTGTCCGGTGGCCGCCACCCGCATGACCGAAGCCCTGATGCCGCCGGCGGTGCTGGAGATGCTCAAGCCGGAATTCGTCTCCCCGGCGGTTGCCTATCTGGCCAGCGAAGACGCACCCAATGGCGTGATCCTGACAGCGGCGGCGGGCGCCTTCGCCGCCGCGCGGATCGTGGAAACCGACGGCGTCAATCTGGGCCAGAACGCCACCGCCGACGACGTCGCCGCCCATTTCGCGCAGATTACCGACTGGAGCACCGCCAAGCCTTACGGACAGGGCGGCGAGCAAAGCGCGAAATTCTTCGCCCGCGTTCAGGAAAAGCCGCTTTTAGGTTGATCCCCTCCGATTTCAGCTTCCGCTCGGCTTCGCCTCGCACGCTGAAATCACCTCCCCTTCCTGCGCTTCGCGCTAAGGGGAGGAAGGCCTGCGCTGCGGTCATGTAAAGCGTAACAACACGTCATAAATTTTTCGCACCGCGATAAAATGACTCTTGCGGGACGCTGCGGATTGGCTCACGCTTCCGGTCATGGACGACCTCGCGCTGAGTGTTCGGATTGCGCGGCCTGAAGATGCCTCGGACCTGGCGCGCATCTATATCGAGTCCTGGCAAGACACCTATGCGGGCATGATTTCCCATTCTTTGCTGGGCGCGATGTCGCATCTCAGTCATACCGCGCGTTGGCAAACCACCATCAAGGGGCCCGGAACGGTGCTGTTGGCGGAAGATTCGCAGGCAGGCCCGATCGGACTGGCCAGCCTGGGCGCGGCGCGCGATGGCGCACTGGGCTTCGAGGGTGAAGTCTATACCCTCTATGTCGACCCGGCATTCATGGGCCGTGGTACCGGGCGCGCGCTGCTGGCCGGCGCCTTCGACACCTTCAAGGACCGAAAGCTGCGCTCCTGCCTGATCTGGGCGCATGCCAGGAACAATGCCTGTTTCTTCTACGAAGCGATGGGCGGAAAGCGCGTTGCCACCCGCACCACCCGGCTGATGGGCGAATTGACGCCCGAGATTGGTTTCGGCTGGCGCCAGCTGGTGACCCACAAACAGGCGCGCCCGCTGCCCCAGTGAAATCCTGCGAGGGATTTCACCAAGGAAGAAGCTGATTTTCAGATATCTTTGGGCCGCACGAAATCCACCAGCTTGCCGGAGCCTTGCGCCACGTCGCGCCAGCGGTCGACATCGAAATCCAGTATGGCAAGCGCACAAGTCGGAAACTTTTCTTCCAGCGCCTCATGCCGCGCCCGCTCCTTGCGCCGCACCGGCTCGCGCGCCAGCCCGGCGGCGCATTCCTCCAGGCCGGGATTGTGGCCCACCACCATCAGCGAGGAGACAGAGGCAGGCGCGGCGCGCACTGCTGCCAGGATTTTGGTCGGGTCGGCGAGATAAAGCGCATCGCGATACTCGATCTCGGCGACCAGTTCATGCAGCACCAGCTCGGCGGTCTGGGTGGTGCGGGCGGCGGACGAACAAAGGATCACACCCAGCGTGAAGTCATTCCTGCGCAGATGGCGCGCCATGGCGGCGGCGTCCTGCATGCCGCTGAGCATCAGGGTGCGGTCGAAATCCTCGACACTGCCATCGGCCGGTTGGGCTTTGGCGTGACGCAGCAGAAACAGGCGCTTCAAAGCACTACCGCCCTTTCCCGGGGACCTTATGCGAATCCCGCATAAAGCTTATGTTCTTGACCCATGGGGGGCAACGGGGCCACAAAAACCCCGTTAAAGGACAAGACGGTAATGGCCACCAACAAGAAACCCGGCAAATGGCGCAAACGCACGATAGCGGTGCGCGGCGGCCAGGTGCGCACCGCCTTTCAGGAAACCTGCGAGCCGCTGATTTTCACCGCCGGCTATGCCTATGAGGCGGCCGAGGAAGCCGAAGCCCGCTTCAAGGGCGAAAGCCCCGGCTATCAGTACAGCCGCCTGTCCAATCCCACCGTTGCCATGTTCGAAGACCGCATGGCGCAGCTGGAAGGGGCGCCCGCGGCGCGCGCCACCGCCACCGGCATGGCCGCCGTCAGCGCCGTGTTCCTGGCAGGGCTGAAGACGGGCGATCATGTCGTATCGGCCAATGCCCTGTTCGGTTCCTGCCGCTATGTGGTGGAAAACGTACTGCCGCGCTTCGGCATCACCGCAAGCTTCGTCGATGGCAGCGATCTTTCCGCCTGGGCCGCCGCCATGAAGCCGGAAACCAAATTGCTGTTCCTGGAAACGCCCTCCAACCCGACCCTGTCCATCGTCGACATCGCGGCGGTGGCGAAGATCGCGGAAAAAGGCGGCGCCCGCCTGGTCGTAGACAATGCCTTTGCCACCCCTGCCTTGCAGCGGCCGATGGAGCTGGGCGCCCATATCGTGGTGCATTCCTCCACCAAGTTCATCGATGGCCAGGGCCGCGCCATGGGCGGCATGATCCTTTGCCGCCAAGATTTCCTGGACGAAAATCTGCACCAGTTCCTGCGCAACACCGGACCGACCATCAGCCCCTTCAATGCCTGGCTGCACTTGAAGAGCCTGGAGACGCTGGAGCTGCGCATGAAGCAGCATTGCGAGAATGCCCAGATCGTCTCCGATTTTCTTGCGGATCAGAAGAAGGTAACGCGGGTGCTGTATCCCTTCCGCCCCGACCACCCCCAGCACAATCTTGCCAAGGCGCAGATGGATGGCGGCGGCGGCGTGGTGGCGTTCGAAGTCGAAGGCGGCAAGGCCTCGTGCTTCAAGCTGGCCAATGCGCTGGGGCTGATCGACATCTCCAACAATCTTGGCGACACCAAGAGCCTGCTCACCCATCCCGAGACCACCACCCACCAGAAAATGACTCCCGAGGCGCGCGCCGCCGCCGGCGTAACCAGCGGCGGGCTGCGCCTGTCGGTCGGGCTGGAGGATCCGCAGGATCTTTGCGATGACCTCGCCCAGGCGTTGAAGGTGGCGTGATTGAGCGAGCATCGCATCCGTCTCAACTGGAGCGATGGTGGCAAGCCCTTCACCTACGAATTCTATCCGCGCGAACATGAAATCGTTTTCAAGGACGGTGAGATCCTGGCGGCCAGCGCCTCGCCCGCCTATCGCGGCGACGGGGTGCATGGCGATCCCGAAGACATGCTGGTGGCGGCCCTTTCCTCCTGTCACATGCTGAGCTTCCTGGCGATCTGCGCCAAGAAGAAGATCACGGTGCAATCCTATGAAGACGAGGCGGTAGGTTTCCTGGAGAAAGAGGGCGGAAAATTGTGGGTGACCCGTGTCACCCTCAGGCCCAAGATCGTTGCCAGCGCCGATGCCGCCATGCTGGAAACCATTCACCATCTGGCGCATGAGGCCTGTTTCATCGCCAATTCTGTGAAAACGCACATTGTGGTGGAACCGCGTTAGTCACTGCGCCCAATTGCCGCTTGCGCCAAAAGCGCCGCAGCCCGATACTTGTGCCATGTTTGACATGGACAACCGCCAGGCCTCCGGGCTGGAAAAAAATCACCAGTATGAGCTGGAGACCAAGCGCATCCGCGTCGCGGTGAAACCCGCCTATCTGGACGACCAGTCCGATCCGGAAGACGACCGCTATGTCTGGTCCTACACCGTCACCATCGAGAACCGTGGCGCCGAAGCGGTGCAGCTTCTGTCGCGCTTTTGGTCCATCGTGGATGGTACCGGCCGCATCCAGGAAGTGCGCGGCCCGGGCGTGGTCGGGGCCCAGCCGGTGATCGCGCCAGGCGAAAGCTTTCAGTACACCAGCGGCTGCCCGCTGGAGACCGCTTCGGGCACCATGAGCGGCCGCTATCAGATGATGAGCGCATCGGGCGAAAGCTTTGAGGCGGAAATCCCAGCTTTCCTGCTGGAAAGCCCCTACGAACGCCGCCAGATTCACTAAATCTTTGTCTCGACAAGGTTGAATCGTCCGCGTTCGCGGGCGAAGCTTTCCCATGACCAGACCGACACGCGAAGAGGCCGAAAAGGCCGTCCATACCTTGCTGCGCTGGGCGGGCGACGATCCCGCCCGCGAAGGCCTGAAGGACACCCCTGCCCGCGTCGCCAAGGCATTCGAGGACTGGTTCTCCGGCTATGGCCAGGTCCCCGAGGCCTATCTGGCCCGCACCTTCGAGGAGATCGAAGGCTATGACGACATGGTGATCCTCAAGGACATCCGCTTCGAATCCCATTGCGAGCATCACCTCGCCCCCATCATCGGCCGCGCCCATGTCGGCTATCTGCCCACCAACCGGGTGGTGGGCATTTCGAAATTGGCGCGCGTGGTCGAAGCCTATGCCCGCCGGCTGCAGGTGCAGGAAAAGATGAACGCCCAGATCGCCAACACCATCGAAAAGGTTCTCAAGCCCAAGGGCGTGGCGGTGGTGATCGAGGCAGGGCATCAATGCATGACCACGCGCGGGGTGCACAAGACCGGCGTCACCATGGTGACCTCGACCATGCTGGGGGACTTTCGCAGCAATTCCGATACCCGCCGCGAGTTTCTCGACATCATCGGCAATCCGGCCAGCCGCACTGAACGCTGAAGAGGGGCCGATGACCGCGCTCGATCTGGTCAAGGCGCTGATCGCCTTTGATACCACCAGCCGCGATTCCAATCTGGCGCTGATCGATTACGCGCAAAGCCTGCTGAAAAAATCCGGCGCACGCTGCCGCCGCTCCTATGACGCGACCGGCACCAAGGCCAACCTGTTTGCCTCCATCGGACCCCACAATAACGGAGAGGAGATCGATGGCGGCTATGTGCTGTCGGGCCATACCGATGTGGTGCCGGTGGACGGCCAGGACTGGACGCTGGACCCCTTCAAGCCCGAAGTGCGCGATGGCAAACTGTATGGCCGCGGCGCCTGCGACATGAAGGGTTTTGTCGGCGCGGCACTGGCGCTGGCGCCGGAGATGGCGCGGGCGAAGCTGACCCGGCCGATCCATTTCGCGCTTTCCTATGACGAGGAAGTGGGCTGTGTCGGCGTCAGAGGATTGCTGGACGACCTGAAGGCGCAAAATATCAAGCCGGCCCTGGCCATCATCGGTGAGCCCACCTTGATGAAGATCGTGGGGGCGCACAAAGGCGGCGCCAAGCTGACCACCCGCTGCTGCGGCCGGGAGCATCATTCCAGCCAGCCGGAACACGGCGCCAATGCCGTGATGATGGCGGGCGACTTCGTGCATATGCTCGACAGCGTCTGGGACGAGCTGCGCGCCGATGCCGATCCGCGCTTCGACCCGCCCCATTCCACGGTGCAGGCCAATGTGATCGCGGGCGGCACCGCGGTGAACATTCTGGCCAAGGAAGCCGAGATCACCTGGGAGTATCGCTGCCTGCCGGATCGGGATGCCAGCAAGATCGTGGAACGCGTCAAGGCACGCGCTGCTGCCGAAGTGCTGCCCAAGTATCAGCACCGCGCGCCCGAAGCGCGGCTGGAAACCACCCTGCACGCCCAGTATCCGGGCCTGGCGATGGACGAGGATTCGCCCGCCATTGCGCTGGCGCGCGAACTGACCGGCGCCAACCAGGTGGAAGCGGTGGCCTATGGCACCGAGGCCGGGCACTTCCAGAATTACGGCATTCCGGCGGTGATCTGCGGCCCCGGCTCGATCGAACAGGCACACCGGCCCGATGAGTTCTGTGCCGTCAGCGAGATCGACGCCTGCACGGCGTTCCTGCGCAAGGTGATTGCGAAAGCGTCCACCTGATTTGTCATTCCCGGCGAGGATCGCGCGCCAGCGCGAACCGAGGGAAGGGAATCCATGTGGAAACGATGGTCGCTCTGTCAGGCATGGATCATTCATACGCTGCCGCTATGAACTCCCTCGCGCCGCGCTTTCGCGCGCCGCTCGCCGGGGATGACAGCCAGAGTTAGGCTAACGAGTCCGGCCCGATCTCATGCGTCTTGCCGCAGAATTCACAGCGGGCCCTAATCACACCGTCCGGATCGGCCAGGCCGGCGCGTTCCGCCGCCGCATAGCTCGTCAGCACCTGGGTGATGCGGTCGGCATTGCAGTCACAGCGGAAAATGACCTGTTCGGGCGGCTGCACCCGTACCTCGTCCTCATGGAACAGCCGCCACAGCAGCGTTTCCGGCGCCAGGCTGGTATCCACCAGTTCAAGATCCTCAACCGTTTTCAGCAGCAACGAAAGCCGGTCCCAGTCGTCGGACTTGGTTTCAATCCCCTGCTTGGCCGATTCCGGCGTCATCTGCAGCATGATGCCGCCGGCGCGCCAGTGGGGCTGCCGGTCACCCGCGACATAGAGCGGCGCGGCCGCCAGCTTGATCACGGTGGGAAGCTGCTCGGATTGCGCAAAATAGGTTTCCGCCGATGGCGCGATGCCGCCGTCCGAAAGCTCCACGATGCCCTGATAGGTCTTGCCGCCGACCTTGGGCTCGATCGTGATCGCCATCACGCCCTTGCCCGCAAGCTGCGCGAAATCCTTCCCGTCCAGCGCATCAAAGCGCGCCGCATCCAGCCGGGCATAGCCGCGCACGCCGCGGGCGCGATTTTCGTCAGCGCCGTAATAGTCCGCCGTTATCAGATCGAGCGGGCCGTCGCCCTTGGTCTGGATGGTCAATCGCCCGTCCAGCTTCAGCGCGGTGCCCAACAGCGCGCCCAGCGCCACCGCTTCACCGGCCACACGCGCGGCAGGCTCCGGCAGGGCATGGGCGCCCAGGGCACGGGCGGAGGATGCGTCCAGACGGACCATGCGTCCGCGCACGCCGGCATTGGCGATATCGAACGGCAGCACGAAGTCGCCATAGGGCGACGCGGGTTCCATTTTATCGGGCATGAACCGCTATATGGGACGGCTGCGGCGCCTTTTCAACTAAGCCAGCGCCCAGGTCAGGATGGCCTTCTGGGCGTGCAGGCGGTTTTCGGCCTCATCGAACACCACCGATTGCGGCCCGTCGATCACCTCGTCGGTGACTTCCTCGCCGCGATGGGCGGGCAGGCAATGCATGAAGACGGCGTCCTTCTTGGCGCGGGCCATCAGCGCGGCATTGACCTGAAAGGGCCTCAGCAGATTCTGCCGCTTGGTGGCATTGTCATCGCCCATCGAGACCCAGGTGTCGGTCAGGACGCAGTCGGCGCCTTCGGCGGCAGCCTGCGCATCCGTGGTGAACCGCACCAGCCCGCCTTGGTGCGCCCAGTCGCGGGTTTCCGCATCGACCGTCAGCTCCTTGGGGCTGGCGACATTCAACTTGAAGCCGAACTTCACCGCCGCATGGACCCAGCTGGTCAGCACATTGTTGCCGTCGCCGCTCCAGCACACGGTGGCGCCGGCGATGGGGCCTTTATGCTCCTCATAGGTCATCACATCGGCCATCACCTGGCAGGGATGGGACCATTTGGTCAGGCCGTTGATCACCGGAATGGTGGCGTTGGCCGCCAGCTCCTCGACCATTTCATGGTCCAGGAGGCGGATCATCACCGCATCGACGAAGCGCGACAGCACCCTTGCGGTGTCGGCGATGGTTTCCTCGCGCGCCAGCTGCATCTCGTTGCCGGTCAGCATCAGGGTGGAGCCGCCCAGCTGCCGCGCCGCCATGTCGAAGGAAATACGGGTGCGGGTGGACTGCTTGTCGAAGATCATCGCCAGCGTCTTGCCGTCCAGCGGGCGGTCGGCATCGGGCATGCCCTTGGTCATACCGCTGCGCGCCAGCTTGCGCTTGCGGGCGTCGGCGATCAGCGCCTTCAAGGTGACGCTGTCATGATCCGACAGGTCCAGAAAATGGCGGGGCATGTTCTGCTTGCTTGTGGGGAAAGGGGGTGCGTTCACTGGGCGGGGGCTTTCTGCGCGTCCAGCTGCGACGCGGTCTTGTTCAGCAATTCCATGCCCTCACGGGCTTCGTCTTCGCTCAAGGTCAGGGGCGGCAGCAGGCGCACGACATTGTCGCCCGCCGGCAGCACCACCAGCCCATTGGCCCGGGCGGCGGCGATGAAATCGGCGCTGGGCGTCTTCATCTTTATGCCGATCATCAGCCCCTGGCCGCGCACGCTTTCGAACAGATGCGGATGGCCGGCAACCAGCGCGCCAAGCTGCTGGTGCATGTAATTGGCGATTTTGTTGACATGATCCAGGAAGCCTGGCGCCAGCACGATATCGATGGCGGCATTGCCAACCGCCATGGCCAGCGGATTGCCGCCATAGGTGGTGCCATGGGTGCCCACGGTCATGCCCTTGGCGGCTTCTGCGGTGGCCAGCACCGCCCCCAGCGGGAAACCGCCGCCGATGCCCTTGGCCACCGTCATGATGTCGGGCGCCAGGCCCAGCCAGTCATAGGCGAAGAGCTTGCCGGTGCGGCCCACGCCGGTCTGGATTTCGTCAATGATCAGCAGCATGCCGCTGTCGTCGCACAACTTGCGCAGGGCGCGCAGGAATTCGGGTTCAACCATGCGCACGCCGCCTTCACCCTGCAGCGGCTCGATGATCAGGGCGGCGGTTTGCGGGCCGATGATCTTCTTCAATGCTTCCAGATCGCCGAGCGGGACCTGATCAAAGCCCGGCATCCGGGGGCCGAAGCCCTCAAGATATTTCTCGTTTCCGCCGGCATTGATCGCGGCCATGGAGCGGCCGTGAAAGGCGCCTTCGAAGCTGACGATATGGAAGCACTCGGGCGCGCCGTTCACAAAATGGTAGCGGCGCGCCATCTTGATGGCGAGCTCGATCGCTTCGGTGCCGGAATTGGTGAAGAACACCGTGTCGGCGAAGGTGGCGTCCACCAGCTTCTTCGACAGGCTCTCCTGTCCCGGCACCCGATAGAGATTGGAGGTGTGCCAAAGCATCCCGGCCTGCTGCGTCAGGGCGTCCACCAGTTTGGGATTGGCATGGCCGAAGGCGTTGACCGCGATCCCGGCCCCGAAGTCCAGATATCGCTTGCCATCCTCGGCGAAGAGGTAGGAACCCTCGCCACGGACGAAGGCGACATCCGTCCGGTTATAGGTGGGAAGCAAAGCCGGGAACACGGTCGGTCTCCTGTTGGGGATGGGATAGTGAAATAATATTACAATGGTGCGGCAGGGAGAGCGGTTTATCCGATTTCTCGCAGGCCCAAACAACCCCGCCGCCCGCCGGCATGGCGGCTATGCTTGTTGTGGACAAGGAGTGGCGTAGCGGCGGCAATGCTTGTGCGGCGCACTGGCGGGGGTACTGTATCTTGTGATCGGGGGTCCAGATATGGGACGCCCACCCGCAAGGAGCGATTCCCATGACGCAGGCAAATTGGTCGGAAGACCGGGTCGAGCAGCTCAAGACACTTTGGACAGAAGGGCTTTCCGCCAGCCAGATCGCCCGCGCCCTGGGCGGTGTCACCCGCAACGCCGTGATCGGCAAGGTTCACCGGCTTGGCCTGGCGGGCCGCGCCAGCCCGTCGCGCAGCGAGCGCCCGCGCCTGCCGATGGCGCCCAAGGCCCCCAGCACCCGCAGCCATGTTCCCGCCGTCGCTGTCGTCGAGGAAGATCCGCTGCAGCTGGAAGATGGCAGCCACGCCACCGTCCTGACCATCAGCGACCGCATGTGCCGCTGGCCGATCGGCGATCCCGCCGCGACCGAATTCCATTTCTGCGGCCACAGCCCCAAGCAGGGCTCGCCCTATTGCGAAGCCCATGCCCGCAAGGCCTACCAGCCGCAGCAGGCTCGCCGCAGCGACAACAAGGGACGGATGACTGGCTGATCGGCCGGCAACCTCACCCTTCGGCAAGCTCACCCTTCGACAAGCTCAGGGTGAGGACTTAGGTTATTCCTCATGCTGAGCCCGTCGAAGCATGAGGAAGCCAAGTGAGCATCTACAAATATACCGCCGCCACCCTGGCCGGGGAGGAAGTCTCGCTGGAAACCTGGCGGGGCCGGGTGCTGCTGATCGTCAACACCGCCAGCGCATGCGGTTTCACGCCCCAATATGCGGGCTTGGAAGAACTCTATCGCAAGCATGAACCGGCGGGCCTGACGGTGCTGGGCTTTCCCTGCAACCAGTTCGGGGCGCAGGAACCGGGCGACGCGTCGCAGATCGGCGCTTTCTGCGAGAAGAATTACGGCGTCACATTCCCGATGTTCGCCAAGGTCGAGGTGAAGGGCGCCAATGCCCATCAGCTTTTCCAGTATCTCACCCAGGCCAAGCCGGGGCTGCTAGGCACAGAGGCGATCAAGTGGAATTTCACCAAATTCCTGATCGACCGTAACGGCGAGCCTGTGGCGCGCTATGCACCCCAGACCAAGCCCCAAGACCTGGAAGAGCCGATCAGGAAGCTGCTTTAGGCCGCTGAGGTCGCGCCCACGGCGCTCTGGTCCAGTGAATAGCCGGCGGAGCGTACCGTGCGGATCGGATCTGCGGCGCCTTCCACATTCAGCGCCTTGCGCAGGCGGCCGACATGCACATCGACAGTGCGGGCCTCGACATAGACATCGCTGCCCCACACCGCATCCAGCAGCTGTTCGCGGCTGAAGACGCGGCCCGGGTGCTGGATCAGATGGTCGAGCAGGCGGTATTCGGTGGGGCCCAGATGCACTTCGACGCCGGCGCGGCGCACCCGGTGGGCGGCGCGGTCCATCTCGATATCGCCCACCTGCACCACGTCTTCCGCGAGACTCGGGCGGATGCGGCGCATCACGGCGCGCAGCCGCGCCAGAAGCTCGGTCATGGAAAAGGGCTTGGTGAGATAATCGTCGGCGCCGGTATCCAGGCCGCGGATGCGGTCGGTTTCCTCGCCGCGGGCCGTCAGCATCAGGATCGGCACATTGCGGGTTTCCTGGCGGCTGCGCAGGCGGCGGCAGACTTCGATGCCGGACAGTTGCGGCATCATCCAGTCCAGGATCACCAGATCGGGCTTTTCCTCGGCCGCGACCAGCAGGGCTTCCTCGCCATCGCGCGCTTCCAGCACCCGATAGCCTTCGCGCTCCAGATTGTAGCGCAGCAGGGTGACCAGGGCGCTTTCATCTTCCGCGATCAGGACGGTGGGCTTGCTCATGTGTGGCTCTCATACGGCACAGCGGTTTCGGAGGTTGTGTCCGCCTTGGGCCGGTTGAGGGCGAGATGGTCGGCGCGGACCATATGGTACACGACCTCGGCGATGTTGGTGCAATGGTCGCCGCTGCGCTCGATGTTCTTGGCGACAAACAGCAGATGGGTGCAAAGCCCGATGGTGCGGGAATCTTCCATCATGTAGGTGAGAAGTTCGCGGAACAGGCTGTTGTAGATCTCGTCGATCTCGCCATCGCGGTTCCACACGGTTTCCGCCTCTTCGGCATTGCGGTTCGAGAAGGCGTCCAGCACCTGCTTGAGCTGGTTCTGCGCCGCCTTGCCCATGCGGGCCAGGCTCTGGGTCAGGCGGATCGGCGGCTCGCGGTTCAGCACCAGGGCACGCTTGGCGATGTTCTTGGCCAAATCGCCGATGCGTTCCAGTTCGGCGGCGATCTTGATCGCCGCCAATGTCTCGCGCAGGTCGACCGCCATGGGCTGGCGCAGCGCCAGCAATTTCAGGGCGCGTTCCTCGATCTGGGCCTGCATTTCGTCGATGCGGCTGTCGCCGCCCACGGCGCGTTCGGCCGCCCCGCTGTCGCGCCGGGATATGGCTTCGATCGCGCAAGCGAGCTGCGCTTCGGTCATTCCGCCCATCTGGGCCACCAGCGCCGACAAGGTTTCAAGCTGCTCGCCGAAGGATTTGACGGTATGGTCGGTCATCGCGGTTTTTCCGATTGGTACAAGGCCCGGCTTACGGGCTTCACAGCACTGCTATGCGACAGTTTTATAACATTTCCGTGACAGGCTCCGGGATGGCCGGTTTTACGCCAATCTCTTCCGGCGCGGCGGGCAGAAAGACCGTAAAAACACTGCCTTCGCCCTGCCTGCTCTCGATACCCAGCCGTCCCTGATGCCGGTTGACGATATGCTTGACGATGGCCAGGCCCAGCCCCGTGCCGCCGCGCTCGCGTGAGCGTTTGACGTCCTCGCGGTAGAATCGCTCTGTCAGGCGGGGAATGGCATTGGGCGAGATGCCTTCGCCCTCGTCGCGCACGGCCGCCACCAATTGCCCATCCTGCAATCTGAGGCTCACCGTCACCTTGCCCTTTTCGCGGCCATACTTGATGGCGTTATGCACCAGATTCTGGAACAGCTGCACCAGCTCGTCATGATCGCCAAGCACCGGCGGCAATCCGGGAGCGGAATCCACCTCCATGGCAATGCCGTCTTCGGCCACCAGGGGCATCAGCCCCGCCACCGCCTGGCGCACCACACCGTCAAGCTGCACGCGCGCTTCGGGCGGTACATGCTCATTCATCTCGATGCGGGTGAGCGACAGAAGGTCCTGGATCAGCCGGCGCATGCGCGCGGTCTCGGTCGCCATGATTTCCAGGAACTGTTCGCGCGCCACCTCGTCATCCTTGGCATGGCCGCGCAATGTGTCGATGAAGCCGGTCACCGCCGCCAGTGGGGTGCGCAGCTCATGGCTGGCATTGGCGATGAAGTCCGTGCGCATCTGCTCGCTGCGGCGGACCATGGTGAGGTCGTGCAGCAGCAGCACCGTGACCGGCGGCGAGACGCTGACGCGCGCGGCATAGGCCTGGAAGTGCCGCTCCACCGGCACCGGCAGCGTGAATGGCACGTTGGAGGCTTCGCCATGGCCCGCGCCGGTGATCGCCAGCAGCACTTCGGGATTGCGCAGCACCGCGCTCACCCGCTTGCGATCCAGCCCCGGTCCCAGCACATCGCGCATGAACCGGTTGGCGAACAGCACCCGCTGGGCGCCGTCCAGCAGCATCACCGGCATGGGGAGTTGTTCCAGCAGCAGCCGCGTCTGCGGCGGCAACAATCCCAAAGGGTCGTCCGGCGCCGGCACGGCCGGACGCAGCACAGGTTCCTGAAAGGTGATGAACTGGACAATCAGGCCCACCGCCAGGGCAAAGGCCACGGCGCCCCAGAACAAAGCGGGGCCGCCAAACAGCACAGCCGCGCCACCGACAATGGCGCCCATCAGCAAGGGCCAGATTTTGACGCGCAGCCAGGCAAGCGATTCAAACATTGGCGCCATCATACAACCGATTGTGGCAGGGCGGTAACGGGGCGGTTAATCGGTCCGGCTGCGGTCCTGCTTGATGCGGGCTCGGTGCTTCTTGGCCTCCAGCCGCTTCTTCTTGCTGGCTTTGGGGATTTTGGTGGCGCGGCGTACGGGGGGCGGCGTGGCGGCCCGGCGGACGATTGCCACCAGCTTTTCCCGGGCATCGGCGCGGTTGCAGTCCTGTTCGCGGAAGCGCTGGGAGGTGATCACCAGCACGCCGTCGCGTGTCACCTGGCCGTCCCGCAACAGGGCTTCGCGTGCCACATCGGTCAGGCTGGGGGAACCCCGGACATCGAAGCGCAACTGGACCGCGCTGGACACTTTGTTGACATTCTGCCCGCCGGGACCAGAGCTGCGGATGAAGCTCTCTTCGAGTTCGCTTTCCGGAATGGTGATGCGGTGGGTGACGACCAGATTTTTTGAAGAGGGGCCGCTCACGGTTTGAACGCCTTGCGCAGTTCGCTCTTGACCAGCTTGCCGCCGGCGTTGCGCGGCAAGGACTGCTGCGAAATCACCACCTGGACCGGCACCTTGAAGGCCGCCACGCGGGCGCGAACGAAGTCCTGCAGCATGGCGGCGTCAATCTGCGCACCGGGGCGGACCTGCACCAGCGCGGCCGGCACCTCGCCCAGCACCGGATGCGGCAAGCCGACCAGCGCCACATCGGCCACGCCGGGATGCTCGGCGAGAATATTCTCCACTTCGATGCAATAGATGTTCTCGCCGCCGCGGATCACCATGTCGTGGCTGCGGTCCAGGATGGTGCAGAAGCCTTCCGCATCCAGGCTGGCGAGATCGCCGGTCTTCAGCCAGCCTATCGCGAAATTTTCCGCCGTCGCATCCGGCCGGTTCCAATAGCCTTTCACGATGTTGGGACCGAAGACCCATAATTCCCCGACCACGCCCGGCGGCGCTTCCACGCCGCCCTGCATCACTTTCAGGCGTCCCACGGGCAATACCGGTCCGCAACTGGCGGGGCGATTCAGGAAATCCTCTCCCGAATGGGTGGTGCAGGTGGCCGAGGTTTCGGTCATGCCCCAGCCCTGCCCCGGCATGGCGCCCAGCTCGCCGCGGATGCGGCCCGCCAGGGAAGCTGGCGACGGCGCGCCGCCATAGGTCACCAATTGCAGCGACGACAGGTCATGCGCCCCCATCGCTTCCAGCAAGGCCAGCGCAATGGCGGGCACGCCGCCAGTGACGGTGACGCGCTCGCTTTCGATCAGGCGAAGGGCGACCTGCGGGTCGAATTTGCGCATCAGCACCAGCGTGCCGCCCGCCGCCATGTTGGGCAGTAGGATGGAGAGACTGCCGATGACATGGAAGAACGGCACCGCGATCAAGGTACGGCGCGGGGCGTCCTGTGGTGGCGCATCGCCTCTGCGAAGCGCGTTGCGCGCATTGGAGAATGGCATGGCGAAAATGTTGGTGGTCAGCGAACGGTGGGTGCCAAGCGCTCCCTTGGGCGCGCCGGTGGTGCCGGAGGTATAGAAGATGGTGGCATCGTCTTCGGGCGACAGCGCCACATCCGGCAGCGCGGCGTCTGGCAGATTTTTCCAGCCTGCGGGCGGCCCGATGACATCTTCCAGCGCCATCGCGCCTTCGCCGCGCGTGACATAGATCTTCTCCACCGATGGCGGCAGGTCCTTCAGCCGCGCCAGGCGTTCGCCATCGGCGAATACAAAGCGCGCCCCGGAATCCAGGATGCCGTAGCCCAGCTCCGCGCCGCTCCACCAGGCATTGAGCGGAACCACGATCGCACCCGCCAGAGCTGCCGCCATGAACACCACCGGCCATTCCGGCAGGTTGCGCATCACCAGCGCCACCCGGTCGCCCTTGTTCAGGCCCTGATCGCGCAGATGCGCGGCCAGCCGCGTCACCGCCCGCGCGAAACCGTCATAGCTGACGCGTTCATTCTCATAGATCAGGAATTCGCTGGCGCCATGCGCGCGAACCTGCGTGAAGACCTCCAGCGCGGTGGCAGGAACGTTCTTCCATACCTTCATGTTCACGCCCCGGATTACCGCGTCCACGGTTTCAAACCGCGCGCCGGGCGCGGTGAGGCGGGTATGCGCCTCTTCCAGCGACAAAACGGGCCAATTTTGGGGAATGTCATTCATGCCGGGGGCAAGTATAACCGATGCCATGACGGCACAATCGGGATTTTCGGACGAAAAGCTGGCGCGCATCCCGCGCTTTATGGAGCGCCAGGTCGAAGACGGCGCCCTGCCCGGCGCCCTCACCCTGATCTGGCGGCGCGGACGGATCGCCCATCATAGCCTGGTGGGGCTGACCGACATCGCGCGCGGAACGCCGATGCGCAGCGATGCCATCTTCCGCATCTATTCCATGACCAAGCCCGTCACCCTGGTGGCGCTGCTGATGCTGCTGGAACAGGCACGCATCGCGCTGGACGACGCCGTGACCAACTATATCCCCGGCTTTGCGAACTTGCGGCTTGCCGATGGCGGCGCGCCCCGGCGCGCCATGACCGTGCTGGACCTGGCGCGGCATACCGCCGGCTTCACCTATGGCTTTCACAACCGCACGCCGGTGGATGCGCTGTACCGCCTACAAAAAATCGGCGAATTCGATACCGAAGACGGGCTCAAGGCCATGATCGCCGCACTCGAAGAGCTGCCGCTGGAATATTCGCCGGGTGAGGCCTGGATCTATTCGGTGGCGACCGACGTGCTGGGCCATCTGGTTGAGATCGTGTCGGGGCAAAGCTATGCCGATTTCGTCCGCGAGAAAATCCTGTCGCCGCTGAAGATGGCGGACAGTGATTTCTGGGTACCGCCCGCCAAGCGGGACCGTTTCACCGCCTGTTATGTGCAAAAGGACAACAGGCTGGAGCTGTTCGACGATGCGCAAGCCTCGACCTGGTTTCAGCCACCCAGGCTGGAATCGGGCGGCGGCGGGCTGGTGGGCACGGCGCAAGACTATCTGCGTTTTGCCCGCATGTTGCTGAACCAGGGCGAACTGGAAGGCGTACGGCTGCTGAAGCCCGAAACCGTCGCCCTGATGACCCGCAACCATCTGCCGGACAACAGGGAAATTGCCGATCTGTCACCAGCCGCCGATGCCTTCAACGAAAGCGGCTATCGCGGTATCGGCTTTGGGCTGGGTGTGGCGGTGACGATGGACCCGGCGCGGGTGGGAATTCCCGGCTCTGCCGGGGAATTCGCCTGGGGCGGCATGGCCTCCACCGCCTTTTTTGTCGATCCCAAAGAAGACATGGCTGTGGTATTCATGACCCAGGTGATCACGGACACGGCGCGGCGGGTCAGGCTGCGCCGCGAACTGCGCACCCTGGTCTATGATGCAATGACGGAGCGTTCGGGTTGATCGAAGAACTGCCGCTGTCCCAATGGCAAGGTCCGTTTGATGCGGAGATCAAGGCGCGTGCCTTGGCGGCGCTGGAATCCGGAAGCGTGCTGTATTTCCCGCAGCTGCCTTTTCGTTTGCTGGAGTCGGAACGCGAATTCCTCGACGCGCGGGTGGCCGACGGCAAGGCCAAGAATATCAGCCTGGACCACACAACCGGCAAGATGCAGGCCTCGTCCCTGACGGGCGAGCGCGCGGCGCGGCTGGCGGCGATGATCGAGCGTTTCGGCAGCAGCGCCGCCGGCCTGGTGAACGACCTGCTGCCCTATCAGAATGTCGAGCCCGCCCGCACCTCGTTCCGCCCGGTGCAGGTCAAGGGCCGCAGCTATTCCAAAATCAGCGACGACCGCCTGCTGCACATCGATGCTTTTCCGACGCGCCCGATGCATGGCCGGCGTATCCTGCGCTTTTTCGCCAATGTCGCGCCCTCGTCCCCGCGCCACTGGCATGTCGGCCAGCCCTTCGAGGAATTTGCGCAGCGTTTCCTGCCCCAGGTTGGTCCGCACCTGCCGGGAAAATCCTGGCTGTATGAAAAGCTTGGCGTCACCCGAGGCCGGCGCAGCCTGTATGACGAGCTGATGCTGTCTCTGCATGATGCGGGCAAACTGGACAGCGATTTCCAGAGCAACAGCCCGCATCAAAATGTCATCTTCGCGCCGGGCTCCTGCTGGCTGGTCTTTACCGACCAGGTCCTGCATGCGGCGCTGGGCGGGGAGTTCGCGCTGGAACAGACCTTCCACCTGGATGTGGCGCAGATGCGCGAACCGGCGCGGGCGCCGATCCGGGTGCTGGAACGATTGAGCGGAAAAGTGCTGGTCTGACCGCGGTCAGACAGTGACGCCGATCTCGGCGAGCTTGGTGCGGACAGTCACGCCGTCGAACGGCTTCATGACATATTCGTTGGCGCCTGCCGCCATGGCATGCGCCACTTCGGTGGCGTCATTCTCTGTGGTCGCGAACAGGATCACGGGGTGGCCGCCATCCTGCTGGCCGCGCACGCTCTTGACGAACTCGACGCCCTTCATGGTGGGCAGGTTCCAGTCCAGGAAGATCAGATCGGGCATCTTCTCGCGCACCGCGCGCAAGGCGGCCATGCCGTCTTCGGCTTCATCTACTGTGTACTGCAAGTCTTCCATAATGCGGCGCGCCACCGTGCGGATCACACGGCTGTCGTCCACCACCAGACAATGTTTCATGGGCAGAATATTTCCCGAGCGCGAACCCCAAAAGCGGCAGTTTCGCGGGTAGAGGCTACGTCCGACAGCGTAAAAATTGCCTTACCAGCGTACCTTTACGCACGTTTATAAGCACACTTATCCGGCGGCGAGTTCAACAGCGCCTTCCAGCGGCGTGATGGTCATGGCGGCATTGACGGTGCGCGACAGCTTGTGGGTCAGGAAGGGCTGGACGTGACGGGCATCCACATTCAGCGCCTCGCCCCGGAAGGCGCGGTCCACTTCCTCGGTGACGCGGGCATTCAGCCCTTCCGCACGGATCTTGAAGCTGGGTGCGGCGGGGTCCTGCCCCGCCTCGACCGTGACGATGCCGCCGCGCGGCAGGCAGTCGGCCGCCAGCAGAGTGGCGTTCATCACCAGCTTGGCCCAGTCCTTGCCCCAGTAAAGCCGGGGCACGTTCCACACCAGTTGCACCTTGCCGCCTTCCAACAGGCCCGTAATCAGGCGCCCGATCTCGCCCAGGTCGAGCTCGGCCCCCGCCGAACCGGCGGCGCCGAAGGCGATGCGCATGAACTGGATGCGGGCCAGCGCCTGGTCGGCGCTCATCGTAACAAGCTTGATGGCATCGGCCCGCATGGCGGGATCGCGCTCGTCTTCCAGAACTTCCATGCCGTTGACCACGGCGCCCAAAGGCCCGACAAGGTCGTGGCAGACGCGACTGACCATCAGGGCGGCGAATTCGATATCTGTCATGGCAGACTCAATGAAGTCCCAATGGTTACCAATTGGTTAATTTGCCAGAGCGTCTTAAGGAATCCTTAATATGAGCGCAACGCTCTCTCCCCGGCTTCAAAAACTTGTCCGCATCGCTGAGGCCGCCGGCGTGATTGTCATGCGCTATTACGAGGCGGGGGCCGAGGCACGGGTGAAAGCCGACCGCTCGCCGGTGACCGACGCCGACGAGGAAGCCGAAAAGCTGATCCTGGCTGAACTGGCGGCGGATTTCCCAAACGTCCCGGTGATCGCCGAGGAAGAAGCCGCGGCGGGGCGCATCGCGCATGTGGGCGCGCATTTCTTTCTGGTGGATCCGGTCGACGGCACCAAGGAGTTCATCAAGCGCACCGGCGAGTTCACCGTGAATATCGGCGAAGTGGTGGAAGGGGCCCCGGTCGCCGGCGTGGTGTTCGCGCCCGCCATCGGCCGGTTGTTCGTCGGGGCGGTGGGTGAAGGCGCTTTTGAAGTGTCGGGCGGCGTGGCAAAGCCCATCGCGGCGCGCAAGCCGCCCGAGGGCGGCATGATCGCGGTCAGCAGCAAGTCGCATCCCGACGCACAGACGGATGCCTTGCTGGGAAGCCTGAACATCAAGGGCCACATCAATGCCGGTTCGTCGCTGAAATTTTGCCTGGTGGCTGCGGGCGAGGCCGACATCTATCCGCGCGCCGGACGCACCATGGAATGGGACACGGCGGCGGGCGACGCGGTGCTGCGCGCGGCCGGCGGCGATGTCAGCAACTGGGACTATACGCCCTTCACCTACGGCAAACCCGGTTTTGAAAACGGACCGTTCATCGCGCGCGGAAAATAAGGAGACATTAGCGCCAGGGATTTTGGCCGCCGGGCAGGAGCAAGGAGCGATGTGGGCTAATAAGCCCATGAGCGACGCGCGACGAACCCGGAGGGCAAAAGGCCGGCGCTAACGGTCCATATCGTGGCGGGCAGAATAGAACACCAGCGCCATGAGCCCCGCGCCCAGCGCGATGGTCACCACCACGCCCAGGCCCAGAAACGTCCAGCCCCAGCCGCTCATATGCACGCCGGCCATGGCGTTCCAGACCTTGACCGCGTACCAGAGCGCGGCGCCGAAAAGGCCCAGAAGGATCGCCAGCGTCAGCCAGCCGGCTGGTGAAAGCTTGTTTTGCGGCTCTTTTTCCATCATCTCGCCCTAATCCTTAGCTTCGGTCTGTCAAGCCCGTAATGCAACGGACTGTAAAAATGCCCCAATCTGGGCAAAGGTTGCGCACGGTTGGGCAAGTGATTCGGCGCGCAACGCTGTAGCGCAAGGAGCGACCATGAACCGCAAGAAATTCATCACCGGACTGATGGCCGTCGGCGCGGTGCCGGCTGCGACCGGCAGCCTTCTCAGCATCCTTCCGGCTGGCGCCGCCGATCAGGCGCCCCTTGCCAAACAACGGGCTTCCGAGCTCACCTATACCGCCGACGAGATCACCCAGGCCGGCGCCGATTTCTTCGGCATCACTTCCGAAGCCATGGCCAAGGGCGTGCAGCATGTGTTCGGCGACCTGGGCCAACCCGACGCTTACATCAAGGGCGACGAAGGCGGCGGCGCGGTGGTGGTGGGCTTCCGCTATGGCTCCGGCTGGCTGATCCGCAAGGCGCGCGAACCCCGGCAGGTCTACTGGCGCGGCCCTTCGGTCGGCTTCGACCTGGGCGCCAACCTCTCCAAATGCTTCACCCTGATCTACAATCTCCAGGAGGACCGCCGGCTTTTCCAGCGCTTTCCATCGGTGGAAGGCAGCATCTATGTGGTGGCGGGCCTGGGCGTCAACTATCAGCGCAGCGGCGGCGTGACGCTGGCACCGATGCGCACCGGCGTCGGCCTGCGCGCGGGCATCAATGCCCAGTATCAGGTCTATACCGACCGCCGCGACTGGTTCCCGCTCTAACAATGGCCAAGCAGCCCGCCACATCTGTTGGCGCGCTGGCAGTCGGGACCTTCGCCCTGGGCAGTTTCGCCTTGGGCGCTCTGGCCGTCGGAGCGGTGGCCGTCGGCGCGATGGCTATCGGGGCTGTCGCCATCAAACGGCTGACGATCAAACGCACCCGGATCAAAAGACTTGAGATCGACGAACTGGTGGTGCGCCGGATCACGCGCCCGCCGAAAGCGTGAAAACAAGTGCCGAATGCGGGCCTTGCGAGGCCCGCCGTTTGGGAGGAACCTCGGCGCCTCATAATTGGGAGATCCACATGTCGCGCAAACTGTTTTTGATCCCGGCTTTTCTGGCCGCCACGGCCCCCGCCTTCGCCCAACCGAGTGTCGATCCCAAAAGCACCATGGCGCTGAAGCCCGACGAAATTCAATGGACCAAAGGCGAGCGCAACGACCAGGCCTGGGTGGTCGGCGACCCCAAGCAGAAAGGTCCTTGCCTGCAGCTTATCCGCTGGAAAGCGGGCAATTTCAGCCGGCCACATTATCATGAAAGCCCGCGCTATGCGGTGGTGCTGTCGGGCACCTGGTGGCTTTCCACCAGCAATGTCTATGATCCCATGAACAATACCGTGGCCTTTCCGGCCGGATCGGTGCTCACCAACCTGGTGGGCGGCGTGCATTATGACGGCGCCAAGCCGGAAACCGGCGACGCGGTGGTCGCCATCTGGATGGATTGTCCGCTGACCGGCGTGCCCGCCGAGAAGAAATAATCAGCGTTTCGCCACAGCGCGATCGGGCATGAAAAACATGATGAGCGCGGACGCGAGCAGCGCCCCCGCCATCAGCAGGTAGGACATGCCCGGATTGCCGGTAGCGCCGTTGAGCCAGCCCACGCCATAGGCGCCGACGAAAGAGCCCAGCGCCCCGAAGCTGTTGATCAGCGCAATGGCGCCGCCCGAGACATTGGCCGGCAGGATGTCGGGGATATAGGCAAAGAACGGACCATAGGGCGCGTACATGGCGGCGCCCGCGATCACCAGCAGCACGAAGCTGGCCCAGAAATGGGTATCGCCCAGAAGATACGAGCCATAAAAGGCCAGCGCCGCGACCACAAAACAGGGCCAGGTGGCCGCCGTGCGCTTGCCGGTCTTGTCGGACCAGGTGGAACAGGCGATCTCGGCGAAGATGGCAGCCAGATACGGCACCGCCGCCAGCCAGCCGACTTCCACCATGCTCATCTCGCCGCGCTTGAGGATGGATGGCAGCCACATCACGAAACCGTATACGCCCAGGCTCCAGAGGAAATAAACTGCGGTCAGCACCAGCACGCGCGGCATCCGGAACGCGGCGAGATAATTCTTCACCGGCGGGATATCACGCTGCTCCTCGGCCAGCTTGGCTTCCAGCGCCTGGCGTTCGGCATCCGGCAGCCATTTCGCGCCACTGGGGCGGTCGGCCACCACCTTCCACCAGACGATGCCCCATAGCACCGCGGGCAGGCCCTCGATGATGAACATCTCGCGCCAGCCGAAGTTTTCAATCAGGTAACCGGACAGCACCGCCATCCACAGCATGGTGACGGGGTTGCCCAGAACCAGGAAGGCATTGGCGCGGGCGCGTTCCTTGCGGGTGTACCAGCGCGACTGCAGGATCAGCATGGCGGGCAAGACCGCGCTTTCCACGATGCCCAGCGCAAAGCGCACGCCATAGAGCGCGTTGAGGTTATGGAGCAGGCCGGTGACGGTGGCCAGCAGGCCCCAGCCGATCAGGCCCCATAGAATCAATGTCCGGACGCTGTATTTCTGCGCATAGGCCGCGCCGGGAATCTGGAACAGGAAATAGCCCAGGAAGAACAGCGCGCTCAGCAGCGCATTCTCTGACGCGGTGATTCCCAGATCCTTGGCCATCCCGCCGGCGGCGGCAAAGCTGAAATTGGCGCGGTCGAGATAGGCCAGGCTGTAGGTGATGAAAATCACCGGCAGCAAAAGCGTCCAGCGGCGGCTCATGCCGACTCCCCCATTATAGTTAAGAGACAGGCAAGCATGTCTGACCGCCTGTTTCAAATGGATCATGGCCGAGGGACATGAACAGGGCTGCGGGAATTGATTCAAATTTTCGCAAATCTTGAATCATCCGCTGTGGGTAACCGCGGCTTTCGATAGTTTACAATTGCCTGCTTTTTCCACCGCTCCCATGGTCACCCCAACGCTTCGTTAACGGCAGAGGGTTCCATGGAAATCGATCCAGTGCTGTTCCTGGCCGAAGAGCTGCGGTGCAAGGAGCGCGCCCTGCGCACCGCCATCAAGCGCTATGAGCAGGACCATGCGCGCGAGAATGGCGAGACCGTCAACAATCTGCTCAGTACACTGAAGGTTCTCTATCACGAATTTTTCGAGACCGTTCCCACCAGCGTCCTGGGCGCCAGCGAGATGGTGCGCATGGCGGCGCAACGCCTGCCCTTTTCGCTGGCCCGCTACGCCAACCATTTTCACGAAGTCGCGGACCGCCTGAGCGAAGGCAAGCGCGAGCATGCCGACCTGGTATGGCTGAGGGCAATGCGCACCGCGCTCAAGGAAGGCCAGGGCGGCGAACAGGGCCAGAAGGCCGCGCCCCTGCTGGGCCTGGCGCTGAAGGGCGCGGCCCGGCCTGTGGTGGTGTTTCGCGCCTTCGCGCCGCCGCCGGACGACGACATTCTCGCCCGGCACCATTGAAGGCCCATTGAAGGCTCGGAAGGGCTGCACTAGCCTTGCCCCACAATAAACCACGGGGATGACCATGAAGATCGCGTTCGCTGCCCTTGCTCTCGTCTTGTGCGTGTCCGCACCGGCCTTCGCCGCCGACAAGGTGCTGGAACATCACGTCGCGCAGATGAAGACGGGCGATCTGGAAGCGGTGCTGTCCGACTATGCCCCCAATGCCGTGGTGGTGACGCCCGCCGGCATGATCTCGCCCAGCGGCGTCTTCATCGGCAAGGATACCCGCAAGCTGTTCAGCGTGCTGACCAACAAGGAAAACCTGCCGGGCAACAAGACCATGCAGGTGACCTATGAAACACTGGCGCCCGATACCACGCTGATGCGCTGGGTCCAGTACAAGGGCACGCCCAAGCAGATGTCGGGCTATGACGTGTTCGTCATTCGCGGCGGCAAGATTGTGTTTCAGACGGTGAGTATTGATCCGCCGAAGAAATAAGCACTCATGAGCAGAAGGGCATAATTTCCAAGGCCGAGAACTTGTATGGGCAGGTATCTCGACCTGGCGCGTTGAAGCTCCGGCGGCGAGACACGCCCTTTTATTCTCGCCAGAGATTCTGCGATTTGTCGAAGCATCACGGGCAAATTCCGTGCCTCAGTCCAACCCGGGATGAGCCGCCCTTGGCGTAGTAAGCCTCGCCCGATACCCAGTCCTGGCTGGCGCTTTCCGCCCCCACCGGCCACGCAACCTTCGTGCAGAAACTGCAAATGGAAGTCTGGTTTTCAGCGCCATAAGTGTTCTTATGGTTGTCGGCGGAGAACAACTTCATCGGCACGCGCACGCGCTCTTCGAGAATCTGCGACTGATAAAGGATGGCTGCTTTGTCATGGCCGCAGGCAACACTGCTGATGGACATCAGCATGCGCCGTTCGAAATCCGGCGCATCGCGGCGATACTCAAAACTTACCTTGGCCCGATCATCCTCCAGCAACGTCGCATGGACTGACTGGTAGACCGCTTTGACGTCATTTCCCCCGATAAAGTCGAACAAATTCCGGCCCAGCAGATTGTCCGAGACAATCTCCTGGCCGCTGTTCTCGCAGGCAAACGCATCCCAATTGCGCCGGCCGAATGCCAGGAACTCCCCACCGCGGGACGTCACATAGACCACCCCGCTCAGGGCATTGAGAATGTCATCAGCACTGCTGCTCCAGGGCTGGAACTTCGGCAAATCGCGCTGCGTCTGCTCTGACAAGGGAGCGGCCTTACAGCCGGCATGTTGCGTATAAGGGGCCAGGGCAATGCCTCCAAAGCAAGGACGGGGATGGATGGCGCAAGCTGCGCGCCGAATGTTAAGCGCGGCTTAATTTATGCCGGCCGAATGGCGCACCACCGGGGACGAGCGCGGAACTATCAGCGGCATCCCGATGAATATGCGGGAACATTCCGGTGTGCGCCAACAACAGACGGCAGAAAAAACGATCGGACCCTGCCAGCTTTCACCGTCAGGGTCTTTTCTGTCAGACTCGGGTGATCCGATTACCGGCCCCGGTAGGGGTGACGGTGGCGATTGCGGTCATAATTTTCGTACACGTAATAGTCTCTGTAGCGACTGCGATAGAGCCGCGCCTGTTCCGCATTCTGCCGGCGATGATAACGGCGCTCGCGGTCCATATACCCGTCGCGGTACCCGTAACCGACATTTCCGAAGTCGAAGGTCACACCGACCTGCGCATGGGCCGGGGATGTGACCGCCCCAGGCAAGGCCAAAGGCGCGGCAGCCATCAGGGCAGCCGCCACCAGTATCCGTCCAGCAGTTATTGTCATGGATTGTCCTTAGCAGCGGTCGGGGAGAGATTCCGTCGCCAACCGGGGCCGCCGCCGGGAAATTGGCCGTCTCACGATGAGCTAGGTCTTGTACTCATAAAGGGATTCCGTTGACGGGCGAACAGTGATTCATTCTCTCAGTTCTGGGAGGATAAGATGGCACGGTTCGATCTGAGCGATGTGGAATGGTCCCTGATCAAGCCCCTGCTGCCGAAC